>NZ_FOKH01000020.1:0-121329 GCF_900111955.1 Pseudomonas sp. NFIX10
GGGTTTACAGCGACCCAATGCTCACGGCTTCCCACGTCAATACCGGCACAGTGATGATGGATAATCTCAAAACGCTTTTGGTTCTTGCGCGCCATGACAATTCCTCGCAGGATTGAATGACGCGCGCGGGGTACACGGTGGCGAAAGGATTCACTCTCTTATACGAGGTCACGGCCTGGCCGTGCCATCAACGACTCCACGCCGATACCGTGCAGGCCACTCTCCCTCTCGGGTGCTGTCACACCAGTGCTGGTTACGGCCTTTGCCCCGCGCGCGTTCTTCAACTGTAGAGGGATCCCTGTTTGCTGCGCGACAGCGCAGCGTCGAAGACGCGGCGGGATCTCCCTCGCCACAAGGTATTCCAATTAATGATCAGTGTATTTTCAGTGCCCGGCGGTCTTGGAGAACAGCTGGATCACCACCACCCCCAACACAATCAGCGCCATCCCCAGCATCGCTGGCACGTCCAGTTTCTGCCCGTAGATGAACAACGCCGCCACGCTGACCATGACGATCCCAAGCCCGGCCCAGACCGCATAGGCCACGCCCACCGGTACGGTGCGCACCACCAGCGTCAGCATCCAGAACGCGGTGCCGTAGCCGACGATGACCAGCAGCAAGGGCAGGGGGGTGCTCAGGCCCTTGATCGCTTTCATCGAAACAGTGGCGATCACTTCGGCGCAGATGGCGATGGCCAGGTAGTAGTAGGCGTTCATGGGCGGTTCCTCTTTGACGGTGGCGTCTTTCGATGGGGCCATTCTAGAGACCGCCCAGATGCGGTAAAGTCATTACCTATCTGTAATAGAGATAGGTTGACCCATGAACGTACAGTGGAACCTGGAGCAATTGCGGCTGTTTGTCGGGGTCGCCGAGAAACGTTCGTTTTCCGCCGTGGCCCGGGACCAGCGCAAGGCGCAATCGGCCATCAGCAGCGCGATCGCCTTGCTGGAGGACGACTTGGGGGTGAGCCTGTTCGAGCGCAGCAGCGGGCGTCAGCCCAGGCTCACCGACGCGGGTGAAGCCCTGCTCGAAGAAGCCAGGGAAGTGCTGCGCCAGTGCGAGCGCCTCAACGGTCGGGCCCTGGCCTTGATGCGCGGGCAGGAAGCGTCGCTGCGCCTGGCCCAGGATGAAGCCATGCCCTATCAACCGGTCATCGACAGCCTGGCGGCCCTGGCCGAGCAATTTCCCACCCTCGAAGTGCAACTGGCCAGCGCTGCCCAGGGTGACGTGGCGCGCAAACTGGTGGAGCGGCGTGCCGACCTCGGCTTGCTGTTCTATCACGAGCAGATCCCTGAGGCGCTGGAGCGCCGGGTACTGGGCAGCGTCGAAATGGTCACGGTGTGCGGCCGGGGCCACCCCCTGGCGAACCATGCTTATGTGACCTGCCGGGAAATGGCCCGGCACCGCCAGTTGTTGATGGCGACCCAGTCCAGTGTCTATCCCGGCAGCGAGCAGGCCAGCCCGCAGGTCTGGCGGGCCGACAGTTTCTATGTGTTGGCCGAGTGGCTGAGGAGTGGCCTGGGCTGGGCCTGGCTGCCACGGCACGTGGTGCAATACCCGGCGTACCTGGGGGACATGGTCGAACTCAGCAGCGAATGGACCCCGCCGGCCCTGGTGGTGGAACTGGTCTGGCGCCGCGACGAACCCCTGGGGCCGGCGGCCCGTTGGCTGGCGGAACGTTTTGCCGTGCAGTTGCAGGCGATCGGCTGAAAAACCGATAAACTCCGCCGCCATGAACAGAACTCTCTATAGCGCGTTGTTTTATCTGGGGCTGCCACTGGTAGCGATTCGGCTGTGGTTGCGGGCCCGCAAGGCGCCAGCGTATGCCCGGCGCATCGGCGAGCGTTTTTCCTGGGGCCTGCCGACCCTGGTGCCGGGGGGGATCTGGGTGCATTCGGTGTCGGTGGGTGAGAGCATTGCCGCCGCGCCGATGATCCGCGCCTTGCTGCAACGTTATCCACAGCTGCCCATCACCGTCACCTGCATGACGCCCACCGGCTCGGAAAGGATCCAGGCGATGTTCGCCAGCGAGCCGCGCATTCAGCACTGTTATCTGCCTTACGACTTGCCCTGTGCCGCCAAGCGTTTTCTCGACCGGGTCCGCCCGGTCCTGGCGGTGATCATGGAAACCGAGCTGTGGCCCAATCACATTCACCAATGCGCCAGGCGCGGCGTTCCCGTGGCCCTGGCCAATGCGCGGTTGTCGGAGCGTTCGGCGCGGGGTTATGCACGCTTTCCCAAGCTCACCCGGCCCATGCTCGCCGAGATGAGCCTGTTCGCCGTGCAGACCGAGGCCGAAGCCGAGCGTTTTCGCCAATTGGGCGCCCGGGCGGAAACCGTCGAAGTCACCGGCTCGATCAAGTTCGACCTGACCATCGACCCGCAACTGCTCGAAGACGCCAGCGCCTTGCGCCGCCAGTGGCAAGCCACGGAGCGCCCGGTCTGGATCGCCGCCAGTACCCATGAAGGCGAGGACGAAGTGGTGCTGGCCGCCCACCGTCGGTTGCTCGATAGCTATCCCGATGCGTTGCTGATCCTGGTGCCGCGTCATCCCGAGCGTTTCGACGCCGTGCACCAGTTGTGCGAAAGCCAAGGCTTCGCCACGGTCCGGCGCTCCAGTGCACAACCGGTCACCGCCCAGACGTCAGTGTTGCTGGGCGACACCATGGGCGAACTGCTGTTTCTCTACGCATTGGCCGACAGCGCGTTTGTCGGTGGCAGCCTGGTGCCCAACGGTGGGCATAACCTGCTCGAACCGGCGGCCCTGGCGAAACCAGTGCTCAGTGGACCGCACCTGTTCAACTTCCTCGAAATCGCCGCGCAACTGCGCGCCGCCGGGGCGTTGCAGGAAGTCGACGATGCCCAGAGCCTGGCCTTGGCGGTGCAGCGTCTGTTCGAACTGCCCCGCGACGCCCAGCGCATGGCCGAGGCAGGGCTGAAGGTGATGCGCACCAACCAGGGCGCGTTGCAGCGGTTGCTGGAGGGGTTGGGGCGGTTGCTCGCTGGACGGTGATCGTTCCCACGCTTTGCGTGGGAATGCAGCCCGGGACGCTCTGCGTCCCTTTCAGAGCCGAACGCGGAGCGTCCGTGGAGGCATTCCCACGCAGAGCGTGGGAACGATCAGCATCAAGGCTATCGTCGTTATTGCGCCGGCCGCGAGCGCAACTGCTGCGCCGCTGCCTGGGCCAGGTCCGGCGGCAGGAAGTCGCGGTCGGGGTTGTAGTCGGGCTTGAGGTAGCGCGACAGGTCCTGCAGGTCCGCCGGGCTCAACGTCCCGGCCGCTTGCTTCAGACGCAGGTTGTCGAGGATGTAGTCGTAGCGGGCGTTGTTGTAGTTGCGCACCGAGGTGTACAGCTGGCGCTGGGCATCGAGCACATCGACGATGTTGCGAGTGCCCACCTGATAGCCGATTTCCGTGGCTTCCACCGCGCTCTGGTTGGAGATGATCGACTGGCGCCGGGCCTGGACCTGCTCCACATCGGTGTTCACCGCGCGGTGCAGGTTACGGGTGTTCTCCACCACCTGCCGGCGCAGGCCTTCGCGCTGCTGTTCGGTCTGGGTGAGCTGCGAGTAGGACTCGCGCACCTGGGAGCTTGTCAGCCCGCCGCTGAAAATCGGTATGTTCAATTGCAGGGCCAGCGTGCGTTGCTCTACGTCGCCGCTGTAGGCGCGACCGAATGCGTTCGGGTTGCTGAAGCCCAGGGCGTCGTTGTCACCTTTTTCATATCTCGCCACGGCGTCCAGGGTCGGCGCATGCCCGGCCTTGCGCTGGCGCAAAGTGTCTTCGGCGGCATCGACCGCGTAGTTGCTGGCCAGCAGGTTGAGGTTCTGCTTGGCCGCGGTATCGACCCAGGCCTTGGCGTCGTTCGGCGTCGGCGGCAGGATCGGCAGGGTGTGGACGATGCCCTGGAGCGAGTTGTACTGGCGGTTGGTCAGGGTGATCAGCGCTTCGAACGCGTCCTCGACCTGGCGCTGGGCGAGGATCCGGTTGGCGCGTGCGGTGTCGTAGCTGGCCTGGGATTGCAGCACGTCGGTCTTGTCCGACAGGCCGACGTCGAAGCGTTCGTTGGACTGGTCGAGCTGGCGCTTGAACGCGGCTTCCTCGGCCTTGGTCGAAGCCAGGTTGTCCTGGCTGCGCAGCACGTTGAAGTAGCTCTCGGCGCTTTGCAGGATCATGTTCTGCTCGGTGGCCGACAGTTGCAGTGCGGCCTGTTCATTCACCGACTTGGCGGCCTGGAACTGGAACCAGCGATCGGCACGGAACAAGGGTTGGGACAGCGTGGCCTGGTAGGAGCGGGCGCTGCGGTTGGCGACCGCGGCAGGCTGGTCGATATCGGTGCGCACATTGGCGACTTCCGCACCGCCGGACAGGTTCGGCAGCAACCCGGCACGGGCCTGGGGCACCACCTCCTTCTGGGCACCGTATTGGGCGCGGGCGGCCGCCAGGTCGGCGTTATTGTCCACCGCTTCCTGATAGACGCTCACCAGATCGGTTTTGGTGGTCAGGGGCGCTTCGGCAGCCCAGGCCATTCCATTGGACGCACAAGACACGGCGAGGGCCAGTGAAAGTTTGCGCAGCATGAGGCAATCCCTAATTCACGAATTGAGTGCGCACAAGAGGCGCGCGGCGTAGCGAGTGTAGTTGCGCCCGCGCACGGCAACAATCCTGTATATACGCCATTCATCACGCCTTTTGCCCGGGTGATGGCGTTCTGTGGTGGTTATGTCTAGACTGGCCGGGTTCTTGTCGGGGTGCCTTGCTATGAGGCTGAGATCGAATAATTTCGGATCCCGTTGAACCTGATCAGGTTAACGCCTGCGTAGGGAACAAGATTTCTCGTCACCTGGCGAGTCCTCTTGTGCTTCGTCCGGGATGTCGTTCGACCATTGAACGCACTCGAGCAGCAAGCACAGCGTCCGCACTTTCGTGCTGGGTGCGTCCATTCGTTACAGGTTCGCTCCGACAAAAATCCACTGCCTGGATGTGTGTCTGGAGAGCCCGTGATGACGACAAAAGCAAAAAACGCGACCAACCTCAGTGATTCGGCCAAGGTCGATGAGCAATCGGTCCAGCCCTTTACCCGCTCGCAAAAAATCTATGTCCAGGGCAGCCGCCCGGATATCCGCGTGCCCATGCGCGAAATCAGCCTCGACGTGACCCCCACCGACTTTGGCGGCGAGATCAACGCGCCGGTGGTGGTGTACGACACGTCGGGTCCGTACACCGACCCGAACGTGATCATCGATGTGCGCAAAGGCCTGGCCGACGTGCGCTCTTCGTGGATCGAAGCCCGTGGCGACACCGAACGCCTGGCGGGCCTGAGCTCCAACTTCGGTCAGGAACGCCTGGCCGACCCCGAGCTGACCAAGCTGCGCTTTGCCCACGTGAACAACCCGCGTCGTGCCAAGCCGGGCGCCAACGTCAGCCAGATGCACTACGCGCGCAAAGGCATCATCACCGCCGAGATGGAATACGTCGCCATCCGCGAAAACATGAAGCTGGAAGTGGCCCGCGCCGCCGGCCTGCTGGACCAGCAACACGCCGGCCACAGCTTCGGCGCCAGCGTGCCGAAAGTCATCACCCCGGAATTCGTGCGCGATGAAATCGCCCGCGGCCGCGCGATCATCCCGGCCAACATCAACCACACCGAACTGGAACCGATGATCATCGGCCGTAACTTCCTGGTGAAGATCAACGGCAACATCGGCAACAGCGCGCTGGGTTCGTCCATCGAAGAAGAAGTGGCGAAGCTGACCTGGGGCATCCGCTGGGGGTCGGACACGGTCATGGACCTGTCCACCGGCAAGCACATCCATGAAACCCGCGAGTGGATCATCCGCAACTCGCCGGTGCCGATCGGCACCGTGCCGATCTACCAGGCCCTGGAAAAAGTCGGCGGCGTGGCCGAAGACCTGACCTGGGAGCTGTTCCGCGACACGTTGATCGAGCAGGCCGAGCAGGGCGTCGACTATTTCACCATCCACGCCGGCGTGTTGCTGCGCTATGTGCCGATGACCGCCAAGCGTGTCACCGGCATCGTCAGCCGTGGCGGTTCGATCATGGCCAAGTGGTGCCTGGCGCACCATAAAGAAAACTTCCTCTACACCCACTTCGAAGACATCTGCGAAATCATGAAGGCCTACGACGTCAGCTTCTCGCTGGGCGATGGCCTGCGTCCGGGCTCGATTGCCGACGCCAACGACGAAGCGCAGTTCGGCGAGCTGGAAACCCTCGGCGAGCTGACCAAGATCGCCTGGAAGCACGATGTGCAATGCATGATCGAAGGCCCCGGCCACGTGCCGATGCAGTTGATCAAGGAGAACATGGACAAGCAGCTCGAGTGCTGCGACGAAGCGCCGTTCTACACCCTCGGCCCACTGACCACCGACATCGCGCCGGGTTACGATCACATCACTTCCGGCATCGGTGCGGCGATGATCGGCTGGTTCGGTTGCGCCATGCTCTGCTACGTCACGCCGAAGGAACACCTCGGCTTGCCGAACAAGGATGACGTGAAGACCGGGATCATCACCTACAAGATCGCCGCCCACGCGGCCGACCTTGCCAAGGGCCACCCGGGCGCGCAGATCCGTGACAACGCCTTGAGCAAGGCGCGTTTCGAGTTTCGCTGGGAAGACCAGTTCAACCTCGGCCTGGACCCGGACACGGCCCGTTCGTACCACGACGAAACCCTGCCGAAGGACTCGGCCAAGGTGGCGCATTTCTGCTCGATGTGCGGGCCGAAATTCTGCTCGATGAAAATCACCCAGGAAGTGCGCGAGTACGCCGCCAACCAGCGCATTGAAGCGGTGGATGTCGATGTCGCCCAAGGCTTGGCGGAGCAGGCGGAGCGGTTCAAGAAGGAAGGTAGTCAGCTTTACAAGAAAGTGTGATGTGAGCTGAGGGGGCGGTGTTTTCACTGCCCTCATCGCGAGCAAGCTCGCTCCCACAGGGGATCCACTGTGGACACAAAATCCGTGTGCACCTGTGATCCCTTGTGGGAGCGAGCTTGCTCGCGATAGTGGCTAAAAAACAACAAATATCCATCTGAGATAACACTCTTGAACATCCAACCCAGCACCTACTCCCCAGACACCGCCGTGCCCCTGGACAAACGCGTCTTCGGCGCCCGCGATCTGTTTTCCCTGTGGTTCTCCCTCGGCATCGGCCTGATGGTCTTGCAGGTCGGTGCCTTGCTCGCGCCGGGCCTGGGCCTGAGCGGTTCGTTGCTGGCCATCTTCCTCGGCACGCTGGTGGGCGTCCTGCTGCTGGCGGCGGTCGGGGTGATCGGCAGTGACACTGGCCTGTCGGCCATGGCCGCCCTCAAGCTCAGCCTCGGCACCCAGGGCGCGAGCGTGCCGGCGGTATTGAACTTGCTGCAATTGATCGGCTGGGGCTCGTTCGAAATCATCGTCATGCGCGATGCCGCCAGCCTGCTCGGTGCCCGAGCCTTCAGCGAAGGCAGCCTGGGTTCGAACCCGTTGCTGTGGACGCTGTTCTTCGGCGCCCTGGCGACCCTGCTTGCCGTGAGCGGGCCGTTGACCTTTGTGCGCAAGGTCCTGCGCAAATGGGGCATCTGGCTGCTGCTGGCGGCCTGCCTCTGGTTGACCTGGAACCTGTTTGCCAAGGCTGACCTGGCGGCGCTGTGGGCCCAGGCAGGCGATGGCTCGATGCCGCTGGCGGTGGGGTTCGACATCGCCATTGCCATGCCGCTGTCGTGGTTGCCGCTGATCGCCGACTACTCGCGTTTCGGCCAGCGCGCCAAAAACGTTTTCGGCGGCACTGCCGTGGGTTTCTTCATCGGTAATTTCTGGCTGATGAGTCTGGGCGTGGCCTACACCCTGGCCTTCGCGCCGAGCGGTGAAGTCAACGCGTTGCTGCTGGCCCTGGCCGGTGCCGGGCTGGGCATTCCGTTGTTGCTGATTCTGCTGGACGAGTCGGAAAACGCCTTCGCCGACATCCACTCGGCGGCAGTGTCCAGCGGCATGCTGTCGGGGTTGAAGGTCGAGCACCTGGCCTTGGCGATTGGCGTCATCTGCACCTTGATCGCCTGCTTCGCACCGTTGGCGCAATACCAGAACTTCCTGTTGCTGATCGGCTCGGTGTTCGCGCCGCTGTTCGGCGTGGTGCTGGTGGACCACTTCATCCTGCGCAAGCGCAGCAGCCAAGTGGTGTCAGCCGCGTTGCGCTGGCCGGCCCTGTTGGCCTGGCTGGGTGGAGTGAGCACTTATCACGTGCTGGCCAACCTCTATCCGGATGTCGGTGCAACCCTGCCGTCGCTGGTTCTGGCAGGGTTGCTGCAACTGCTGTTGGGTCGGGCTTTCAGCTACGGCCGGGGAACAGCTCGGGCTTGAGGATGCCATTGAGGCGGGGATAGGCGATCTTCAGTTCGATGTGACCCAGGGCGTACGGCGCGATGGTGCTCACTTCGTACTTGAGGATCACCCCGCCGTAGGTCAGCGCCACGTGCGGGGTTTTCTGGAAGGACCACTGTTTCAGGAACTCGGGCTCCTGATCCAGCTTGGTGCTGATCAGCCAACTGTTGTGGGCGACCTGGGCGGCTTTCCAGAAGGCTTCTTCCTGGCCTGGCAGCAGCATGTCCGACAGGGTCAGCACCTTGTGCTGCTGGCGCGAATAGTTGATGAAGCCGCGCCCTGGCGTGCCGTGGGCACCGCCGGTGTCCAGGTAGCTGGACAATTCGATGATCACCAGGCCGTCATGTTGCTCGCGTACCTTGGCCTGCAAATAGCTGCTGTTGCGCGGTGCGGCGTTGCGCAAAAACTGTTCGCGGTAGGCCGCCAGCGTCGGTGCCGCCGGGGCGTCCGGGGTGCGGGTCATTTGCAGCAGGCGTTTTTCGACGATGCCGTCCAAGGCAGGCTCGGTGGGAAAGTGCAGGGTATCGATGTTCACCAATGGGCAGTCGGCGCTGGCGCAGCCGGGTTGCAGTTGTTCCGAAGCGTCGCGGGTGGTCTCCAGCGGTGCGCGATAGTTGGGTTGGAACAGGCTTTGGCAAGCGCCCAGGGTCAGGGCAATGGCAGCCACGGAGGCGGTTTTGAAAAGCGACATGGGCGTCCTTCATGAAACACGGAAAGGCAAAAAGTTACCCGCTTCGACTGTCGGCAAGGCAATCAGTTCGCCACTAAGCTCATTAGAGTGATTTTCAGCGCAGCCGTCCATCCCGATCACCGGAAAGGGGCTGCATCAAAGGGTACGGGCGCGTTAGGATGGCGCGAAGCCGAGGTTGGAACCTCGTATTGATCCATTGCACACGAGGATTGTCATGACCGACTTCGCCAACGCCACACCGAACACCGTGGACATCGTCAAGCGTGAAACCTGCTTCAAGGGTTTCTATAAGCTCGACCGCCTCGTCTTGCGCCACGAGTTGTTTGCCGGTGGCATGAGCCGTGAGATCAGCCGTGAACTGTTCGTGCGCCATGACGCGGTGTGCGTGCTGCCCTACGACCCGCAGCGCGATGAAGTGGTGTTGATCGAGCAGTTTCGCGTGGGGGCCATTGGCAAGACCACCAACCCCTGGCTGGTGGAACTGGTGGCCGGCTTGATCGACAAGGATGAGCAACCGGAAGAAGTTGCTCATCGCGAAGCGCAGGAGGAAGCTGGGCTTGTCTTCGCTGCGCTTTGGCCGATGACTCAGTATTTTCCATCGCCAGGCGGCAGCAATGAGTTCGTACATTTGTTCTTGGGGCGTTGCGACAGCACGGGGGCAGGCGGCCTGCATGGCCTTCTGGAAGAGGCCGAGGACATTCGGGTGAAGGTCTGGGCCTACGAAGATGCCTTGCAAGCCGTGCGCGACGGGCGTATCTGCAACGCGGCCAGCATCATTGCCTTGCAATGGCTGGCCTTGAATCGCGATGAAGTGAGGGGGCTATGGTCCTGAACAAGCTGCGCGACCGCTATCGCGTCGATCTGGTGGGGTTGCAGGCCGCCTGCGAGGCCAATTACGCCCGCCTGATGCGCTTGTTGCCGGACATGCGCAACGACCCGTTGCCGCGCCGCATCGCCGTGACCCACGGCGACCAGATGCTCGGCGTGCTGGCCTTGGAAGTGCTGCAGACCTGTCCCTACACCACCACCTTGCAGGTGCGCCAGGAGCACAGCCTGCCCTGGTTGCCGGTGCCGCAGTTGGAAGTGCAGGTCTATCACGATGCGCGCATGGCCGAAGTCGTCAGCGCCGAACATGCACGACGCTTTCGTGGCATCTATCCTTATCCCAATGCCTCGATGCACCAGCCGGATGAAAAGGCCCAGTTGAACCTGTTCCTGGGCGAGTGGCTGAGTCATTGCCTGGCGCTGGGCCACGAGTTCGAAGTCGTTCGGTAGTTGTGAACCGGTTCCGGTTCGCGGGTTTCCCCTTTCGATCGTCCCCCAGCATAATTGCGGCTTCATGCAACGGCGTGATTGCGCCTGGGAGAAAGCGATTTGCCGAGCGTATCCAGCTTGACCACTGCCGACGCGGCGTTGTTGGTCCAACTGTCCGATAGCCATTTGTTCGCCGAGGCCGATGCCTCGTTGCTGGGCATGAATACCCGTGACAGTTTGCGGGCGGTCATCGACCTGGTGCTCGAGCAGCAGCCGGACATTGACCTGATGCTCGCCACGGGGGATCTGTCCCAGGACGGCACGCTGGAGTCCTACGCGGCGTTTCGGCAGTTGACTGCCCGAATCGATGCGCCGGCGCGGTGGATTCCCGGCAACCATGACGAGCCGCGGGTGATGCTCAAGGCGGCGGTCAAGAGTACGTTGCTCGATCCGGTGGTGGACATCGGCAATTGGCGGGTGACGATGCTGGACTCGGCCGTGCCGGGTTCGGTGCCGGGGTTTTTGGCCGAGGAGCAGTTGATTCTGTTGGCCAATGCGCTGAGCGAGGCGCCGGAGCGGCATCATCTGGTGTGTCTGCACCATCATCCTGTTTCGATTGGGTGTGCGTGGATGGAGCCGATTGGGTTGCGTAATCCGGAGGCGTTGTTTGCGGTGCTGGATCGGTTTCCACAGGTGCGGGCGGTACTCTGGGGGCATGTGCACCAGGAGGTCGATCGGGTGCGCGAGGGGGTTCGTTTGTTGGCTTCGCCTTCGACCTGTATTCAGTTTGAGCCTGGGAGTGAGGATTTTGCGGTGGGCTCGCAGGCGCCGGGGTATCGGTGGTTGCGGCTTTGGCCGGATGGGCGGTTGGAGACGGGGGTTGAGCGGGTGGTTGGGTTTGCTTTTACTCCGGACTATGAGTCCAACGGGTACTGAGTTCGGCCCAACTGTGGGAGCGAGCTTGCTCGCGATAGCGGCCTGGCAGCCGGCCATGCTCTTGTTGACTGCGTACATATCCATTGCTGCGGTAACGGCCACTTAGGGTTCCGCTCTTACAGCGGCTCACTTTTGAAAAGCGCAAAAGTAAGCAAAACGCTTTATGCCCCACCACTCGGTGCCTCGCCTAGGCTCGGCATGCCCTCACTCCGGCATTGCTCCGTGGGCCCGCCGCGAAGGGCCATCCATGGCCCAGCGCGGCTATCCCGGCATCCATGCCGGGATGCCCACTGCGCAATGCCTGCGTTCGGCCATCGTGGTTAACGGGGCGCCGAGATCAACGTCCGCCGCGAGGCGGCCTTATAGCCGGCCTGGTTCTTGATGGGGACCGCGTTTCCCCCGTGGGAGCGAGCCTGCTCGCGAAGGCGGCGGTACATTCAGCATTGATGCAAGCAGACCCACCGCTATCGCGAGCAAGCTCGGCTCCCACCGGGATCGGCGGTGGACACTGATCTTATAAACGACCAAAAACCTGTGTGGGAGCGAGCTTGCTCGCGATGGCGGCCTGGCAGCCGACCAAGCTTTGTGGGAATGGTCGGACGCCCTTCCTGGTTCAAGCAGATTTTTCCGACGAGCCCTGGCGGTTGCCGGGTGGGAAGGGCTGTCGCTAACCTTTTCCTGTCGCTGAAAATTCAGCGGCCAGGCCTGGAAACCTGAAAAAAAAAGGAGCTTTATTTCAATCCTAATGGAGCGCCAACATGTCTGAAGATAACTCTGGGCCAACAAAAAACGATTCCATTTCTCCCGAAGCCAGCCAGAATCCCCCGATACTTGATGAAGCCGCCAAGCGCGTTATCGACCACTATCTCGACCCCAAACCTCAAGCCAAAAAGAAAAAGCCCTCAGGTCAACTGTTCACCGTCGTGGACGGCGTCGACACCGAAAGCCTACTGGCCAACCTCAGCGAAACCCTGGCCTCAGCCGATGCCATGGTCAGCGACCTTGCATTCGACCTGAAAGGCTCGCGACGCCATGTTGCCCTTGGCATTCAGCAACTGATCGAGCTGGGCGCCTTGTTGGCGAATCGGATGCTGGACAACGTCAATACACAACCCTGACCACACCGCGCGCAAAAGCGAGCAAGCCCGCTCCCACTGGAGAAACGCGATCACCCTAAGCCAGGTCGGCTCTCAGGCCGCCTCGCGTCGGACGTTGATCTCGGCGCCCCGTTAACCACGCTGGCCGAACGCAGGCATTGTGGAGTGGGCATCCCGGCATGGATGCCGGGATAGCTGCGCTGGGCCATGGATGGCCCTTCGCAGCGGGCCCACGGAGCAATGCCGGAGTGAGGGCACACCGAGCCTAGGCGAGGTGCCGAGTGGTGGGGCATAAAGCGTTTTGCTTACTTTTGCGCTTTTCAAAAGTGAGCCGCTGTAAGAGCGGAACCATAAGCCGCCGTTACCGCAGCAATGGATATGTACCCCGTCCATAGGTTTAGGGGCTACTGCGTAGCCCAGCGGGAGCAAGCTCCCTCGCCACAAAGGCCAATGGGCGACTTGGGAACGGTGTTAAAACACCCAAACCCCTTCAATCTCCCTGTAAACTCCGGCCTTTGCCCCACACCCAGGGAGTCGGCAATGGCGGGTTCTATCCTTTATATCCACGGCTTCAACAGCGCCCCCGCGTCGACCAAAGCCAGTCAGTTGATCAAAGTAATGGCGCAATTGGGCCTGAGCGGCCACCTACAAGTCCCAGCCCTGCACCACCACCCCCGCCAAGCCATCGGTCAGCTGGAACAGGCGATTGCACAACTGGGGCGGCCGCTGCTAGTCGGCAGCTCGCTCGGCGGCTACTATGCGACTCACTTGGCCGAGCGCCACGGCCTCAAGGCCCTGTTGGTCAACCCGGCCGTCAGCCCGCATCGGATGTTCGACGGTTACCTGGGTACGCAGAAGAACTTGTATACCGACGAAACCTGGGAATTGACCCACGACCACGTGACGGCCCTGGCCGAGCTGGAAGTGCCGGCGCCCCGGGATCCGCAGCGGTATCAGGTATGGTTGCAAACCGGTGACGAAACGCTGGATTATCGCCACGCCCAGCAGTATTACCGCGCCTGTGCCTTGCGCATCCAGGCCGGCGGCGACCACAGTTTCCAAGGGTTTGCCCAGCAGTTGCCGGCGCTGTTGAGTTTTGCCGGCATTGGTGCCGATTTGTACCAGGCGATCGACTTCACCTCGTTGTGAGCCATCGCCCCTTTTTCATTGAACACTGACGACGAGACCCCATGGCCACTCCCAGCGCTAGCTCTTATAACGCAGACGCCATCGAAGTCCTCTCGGGCCTCGACCCGGTGCGCAAGCGCCCCGGCATGTACACCGACACCAGTCGGCCGAACCACCTCGCCCAGGAAGTCATCGACAACAGTGTCGACGAAGCCTTGGCCGGGCATGCGAAGTCGGTGCAGGTCATCCTGCACGCCGATCACTCGCTGGAAGTCAGCGATGACGGTCGCGGCATGCCGGTGGACATACACCCGGAAGAGGGTGTGTCGGGCGTCGAGCTGATCCTCACCAAGCTCCACGCCGGCGGCAAGTTTTCCAACAAGAACTACCAGTTCTCCGGCGGTTTGCACGGGGTGGGTATTTCCGTGGTCAACGCCTTGTCGACCCAGGTGCGGGTGCGGGTCAAGCGTGACGGCAACGAATACCAGATGACCTTCGCCGACGGCTACAAGGCCACCGAGCTGGAAGTGGTCGGCACCGTCGGCAAGCGCAACACCGGGACCAGTGTGTATTTCGCCCCGGACCCGAAGTACTTCGATTCGCCGAAATTCTCCGTGACCCGCCTCAAGCACGTGCTCAAGGCCAAGGCCGTGTTGTGCCCGGGGCTGCTGGTCAGTTTCGAGGACAAGGCCACCGGCGAGAAAGTCGAGTGGCATTACGAAGACGGCCTGCGCTCTTACCTGGTGGACGCGGTCAACGATTTCGAGCGCCTGCCCAACGAGCCGTTCTGCGGCAGCCTGGCCGGTAACAAGGAAGCGGTGGACTGGGCGCTGCTGTGGCTGCCCGAAGGTGGCGAAAGCGTCCAGGAAAGCTACGTCAACCTGATCCCTACGGCCCAGGGCGGTACCCACGTCAACGGCTTGCGCCAGGGCCTGCTCGATGCCATGCGCGAGTTCTGCGAGTTCCGCAACCTGCTGCCCCGTGGCGTGAAGCTGGCGCCGGAAGACGTTTGGGAACGCATCGCCTTTGTCCTGTCGATGAAGATGCAGGAACCGCAATTCTCCGGCCAGACCAAGGAACGCCTGTCGTCCCGTGAGGCGGCGGCGTTTGTTTCCGGGGTGGTCAAGGATGCGTTCAGCCTGTGGCTCAATGCCAACCCGGAAACCGGCCTGGCCCTGGCGGAGCTGGCGATCAATAACGCCGGCCGTCGTCTCAAGGCCAGCAAGAAGGTCGAGCGCAAGCGCATCACCCAGGGGCCGGCCTTGCCGGGCAAACTGGCCGATTGCGCCGGGCAGGACCCGATGCGTTCCGAGCTGTTCCTGGTGGAAGGTGACTCCGCCGGTGGTTCGGCCAAACAGGCGCGGGATAAAGAGTTCCAGGCCATCCTGCCGTTGCGGGGCAAGATCCTCAACACCTGGGAAGTGGACGGCAGCGAAGTGCTGGCCAGTCAGGAAGTGCATAACATCGCCGTCGCCATCGGCGTCGACCCGGGCGCCGAGGACATGAGCCAGCTGCGCTACGGCAAGATCTGTATCCTGGCCGACGCCGACTCCGACGGCCTGCACATCGCCACGTTGCTCTGCGCCTTGTTCGTCCAGCATTTCCGCCCGTTGGTGGACGCCGGTCACGTCTACGTGGCAATGCCGCCGCTGTACCGCATCGACCTGGGCAAGGAAATCTACTACGCCCTGGACGAGGCCGAGCGCGACGGTATCCTCGATCGCCTGGTGGCGGAGAAGAAACGTGGCAAGCCGCAGGTCACCCGATTCAAGGGCCTGGGCGAGATGAACCCGCCGCAGTTGCGCGAAACCACCATGGATCCGAACACTCGCCGCCTGGTGCAGTTGACCCTGGATGATTTCGAAGCGACCTCGGAAATGATGGACATGTTGCTGGCGAAGAAGCGCGCCGGCGACCGCAAGTCCTGGCTCGAATCCAAAGGGGACCTGGCCGAGGTGCTGGCCTGATGCGCAACGGTTTCGCCCTGGCGTTGTGGCTGTGGGCGGGGGCGGTAGTCGCAGGACCTGCGCCAGAACTGAAGCTGCTGTCCGAGCACGCCGTCGATGGCATGCGCGGCGGCAACCTGTCCGGGCTGGCGCTGTGCGGCGGCGAGATGTGGACGGTGTCCGATCGCGACGACGACCGAATCTATCGCCTCGCACCCTCCGAGGCGCCGGTCTGGCAGGCCGAGGTGGTTGAAATCGAGGTGCCGAAGGTGCCGGACAGCGGTTTGCCCTGGGGCTTGAGCTCGCGGACCTGGGCGGCGTCGTTCCTGCGCGGTGGCGAGCTGGATTTCGAAGGCATCAGCTGTGACAGCGCCGGCAACCGTTATGTGGTCAGTGAGTCCCATGCCGCGGTATTGCAGGTGCCGCCGTCGGGCCCCGCGTCCTGGTTGAAAATCGCCCCCACCCTGATCCGCCAGGCCCGCGCCAGCGGCATGTTGCTGCATTTCAATGCGTTGTTCGAAGGCTTGGCGATCAACCCGGCCGGTGACCAGCTGTGGTTGGCGGCCGAGCGCGAACGTCGCGGCCTGCTGCTGATCAAGCGTCAGCAGACGGTGTGGGACTGCGATGGCAATTGCGTGTTGCTGAGCGAAGCCGGGCGGGAGATGCAGCCGGCGCAGTTCCCCAAGGCCAAGGCGGTTCCGCGGGATTTCGCGGACCTGTCATTGTTCAATGGCAAGCTGTTTACCCTGGAGCGCAACGCCTATCAGATCTGCCGGCGTGACCCGCAGACCGCCCAGGTCGAGCGTTGCTGGTCGTTCGCCGCCGAGGCGTTGCAGGATAACCGCCGTTATCCCCAGGCCTACGGGCTGGCCGAAGCGCTGGTGGTGGATGCCGAGGGGGCTTGGATCGGCCTGGACAACAACGATGGCAAGCGGGCCGATGGTGAACAGCGGCCAATCGTCTGGCGCTTCGCCGCGCCCGAGGGTGGCTGGAGTGCCTCGCCGTGAGCCAACAGGTGCCGGGCAAGCGCGCCGGCCGGGTGCTGATGATCCTGGCCTGGTGCGCCGCGCTGTTTCTGGCGACGCGGTTTTTTGCCCAATGGGAGCAGCGCCAGCAAAACCCCAATACCCAGGTGTATTCGCAAAAAGGTGAAGGTTTTATCGAGGTGAAGCTGGTCGGCAATCAACAGGGGCATTTCGTCGCCAGCGGCCAGATCAACGGCCAGCCGGTGGACTTCATGCTCGACACCGGTGCCACTGACGTGGCGATCCCGGTGGAGCTGGCCGAGCGCCTCAAACTGGAAAAAGGGTTCGGCGTGACCTTGAGCACCGCCAACGGTGTGAGCGAGGGCTACCGTACCCGCGTCGACCGGCTGCAATTGGGCGACATCGTCTTGCGCGATGTCCGTGCCCTGGTGGCGCCCGGCCTGGGTGGCACGCAAGTGCTGCTGGGCATGAGCGCCTTGAACAAACTTGAATTTACCCAGCGCGACGGCACCATGCTGCTGCGCCAGACAACGAACTGATGAGGCCCGCATGAGCGACATTCTTGCAGACAGCTTAGACGGCGTAGAACGCCGATCGCTGGCTGACTTCACCGAAAATGCCTACCTCAACTACTCCATGTACGTGATCATGGACCGTGCCTTGCCGCACATCGGCGACGGTTTGAAGCCGGTTCAGCGGCGGATCATCTATGCCATGAGTGAGCTGGGGCTGGATGCGGATTCCAAGCACAAGAAATCGGCGCGTACCGTCGGTGACGTGCTCGGCAAGTTCCACCCCCACGGCGACTCGGCCTGCTATGAGGCCATGGTGCTGATGGCCCAGCCGTTCAGCTATCGCTACACGCTGGTGGACGGCCAGGGTAACTGGGGTGCGCCGGACGATCCCAAGTCCTTCGCAGCCATGCGTTACACCGAGGCGCGGCTGTCGCGCTACTCCGAGGTGCTGCTCAGCGAGCTGGGCCAGGGCACCGCGGATTGGGGGCCGAACTTCGACGGCACCCTCGACGAACCCCTGGTTCTGCCAGCACGTTTGCCCAATATCCTCCTCAATGGCACCACCGGTATCGCCGTGGGCATGGCCACCGACGTGCCGCCCCACAACCTGCGGGAAGTGGCCACGGCGTGCGTGCGTCTGCTGGACGAGCCAAAAGCCACGGTGGAACAGCTCTGCGAGCATATCCAGGGGCCGGACTATCCGACCGAAGCCGAAATCATCACCCCGCGCGCCGACCTGGTGAAGATCTACGAGACCGGTCGCGGTTCGGTGCGCATGCGCGCCGTTTACCACATCGAAGACGGCGACATCATTGTCACGGCGCTGCCGCATCAGGTCTCCGGGGCCAAGGTCCTGGAGCAGATTGCCGCGATGATGCAGGCAAAACCGTCGAAGGCGCCGCAAGTGGCGGACCTGCGCGACGAGTCTGACCATGAAAACCCATGCCGCATCGTGATCATCCCGGTCAACAGCCGGGTCGACCACGACGCGCTGATGCAGCACCTGTTCGCCAGCACCGACCTGGAGTCCAGCTACCGGGTCAACATCAACATCATCGGCCTGGACGGCAAGCCGCAGTTGAAAAACCTGCGGGCATTGCTGGTGGAATGGCTGGAGTTCCGGGTCAAGACCGTGCGCCGGCGCCTGCAATTCCGCCTGGACAAGGTCGAGCGCCGCCTGCACCTGTTGGACGGCTTGCTGATTGCCTACCTCAACCTGGATGAAGTGATTCACATCATCCGCACCGAGGAGCACCCCAAGGCCAGCTTGATCGCCCGCTTTGACCTGAGCGAAATCCAGGCCGACTACATCCTCGACACCCGCCTGCGGCAGTTGGCGCGCTTGGAAGAAATGAAGCTGCGCGCCGAGCAGGATGAATTGCTCAAGGAACAGGCCAAGTTGCAAGCCTTGCTGGGCAGTGAAGCCAAGCTCAAGAAGCTGGTACGCACCGAGCTGCTCAAGGACGCCGAAACCTATGGCGATGACCGTCGCTCGCCGATCGTCGAGCGTGCCGAAGCCAAGGCCCTGACTGAGCACGATCTGCTGCCGAACGAAAAAGTCACCGTCGTGCTGTCGGAAAAAGGTTGGGTACGTTCCGCCAAGGGTCATGATATTGATGCGACGGGGCTTTCCTACAAGGCCGGGGACGGTTTCAAGGCCTTGGCGGCCGGGCGTTCCAACCAGTTTGCGGTGTTCGTCGACTCTACCGGGCGCAGCTATTCGGTGCCGGCGCATACCTTGCCGTCGGCTCGCGGCCAGGGCGAGCCGCTGACCGGTCGATTAACGCCTCCACCGGGTGCAACTTTTGAATGTGTGCTGATGCCTGATGATGATGGACTGTACGTCATTGCGTCGGACGCGGGTTACGGGTTCGTGGTCAAGGGCGAGGACCTGCAAGCCAAGAACAAGGCGGGCAAGGCGTTGTTGAGCCTGCCGAACAACGCCAAGGTGATTGCGCCGCGTCCGGTGGCCGATCGAGAGAGCAACTGGCTGGCGTCGGTGACCACCGAAGGTCGCTTGCTGGTGTTCAAGATCAGCGACTTGCCGCAGTTGGGCAAAGGCAAGGGCAACAAGATTATCGGTATTTCCGGTGAACGGGTCGCCAGCCGTGAGGAATATGTCACGGATATTGCAGTGTTGCCGGAGGGCGCCACGCTTGTGCTACAGGCCGGAAAGCGTACGCTTTCGTTGAAGGCGGACGATCTGGAGCACTACAAGGGTGAACGCGGTCGGCGGGGTAACAAGCTTCCGAGGGGATTTCAGCGGGTCGATGCGCTGCTCGTCGAAAACCTCAATTAGGCGTAGTAGAGGGCTCGGTCTGCGATTAAATGCCGCAGATCGGTGCTTTCGCGCTGGAGTCGGCGCGCATATTCACGGATGATAGGCCCTTTCAAGCGCCGGCGTAGCCGAGCGTTCTTCACATTGACCGAGTATTTTTTCACTGTGGCAAGCCTTGTGGCTGCCACCTGGACGGAACGATGACTGCTCTGCGCCTCCCTATTTTGTGGCTCGCCGGCCTGCTTGGCCTGGCGGGCTGCAGCATGAACCAGCCGGTGTCGCTGTACCAACTGGACAGCGGCACCCCGGCCCAGCCTGCGCAAAGCACAGGCATGGCCGTATTGCTCGGCCCGGTTCTGATCGCTGATTACCTGCAGCGTGAAACCTTGTTGCAACGCCAACCGGACGGCAGCCTGCAAGCCGCCACTGACGGCCGTTGGGCCGGCAGCCTGTCCTCTGATATAGATCAGTTGCTGTTGCGCCAGCTCGCCGGGCACCTGGACAGCCAGCGCGTGGTGCTGGCACCGGCGACCCAGGGTTTCACCCCGGATGTGCAGGTACTGCTGTCGATTACCCGCCTGGACTCGGGTAAAGCCCAGCCGGCCGTGCTCGATGCCCAATGGCGGTTGATCGACCGTCGTGGCAAGGTGCGTGAGAACCGCATCGTTCATCTGCAAGAGCAACATGCCGGCACCACCGCGGCACAGGTCCAGGCCCAGGGCGTGCTCCTGCAACGCCTGGCCGAACAGCTGTCGGTGTCGCTCAAGCCCCTGGCCAACCAGCCGCCTGTCGCCGCCGAAGTGCCTCGCAAGGCCACGACAGCCCCGGCCAAACCGGTAGAAAAGGAAAAGGACAAGATTCCCATGGCCTTGCCGATTCGTACCGACATGGAAGTGTTCAGGTTCTGAATAGTGGACCGTATACACGACAAAGCCCGCGTTGATGCGGGCTTTGTCGTTTCTGCCGGTTGGATCTCTCGTGCCTGGGCCGGCCTCATCGCGAGCAAGCTCGCTCCCACGCTAAGCCTGAGGTCAGACCCCTGTGGGAGCGAGCTTGCTCGCGATGAGGCCGGCCCAGGCAACAAAAAGCCCGCAGACAATCCCTCATCTGCGGGCTTCGTTATTTCATGTTCCGGGACTCAGGCCTGGCGCTCATGCATCCGCGCCAACTGCCGCTCCAGCATCGATGGATAAGGCTCCATCAAGCGCTCCACGCAACACGCGCCTTCGGGGCTGGCGATGGGGCGGATGCGCGCGCGCTGGCGGATCAGGGCGTCGTCGTTGATCTTGCGCTCCACCAGCAGCAGGTTGCGGCTGTGTTGCGACAGCGCCAGGGCGTCCTGGGCGGTTTCGGTCAGCAGCAGGTCGATCTGGCTCAAGCCGAACAAGCCATCGCCCAAGGTCAGGCCCAACTGCAGTTGCAGGGTGATGCCGCTGTCGGCGACTTCGATCTGCAACTGGTGACCCAGGGCGCGCAGCAACTCACCGCAGCAAATGGCATTGGTCAGGTAGTCGTCGCCGCTGTCCTCGGTGTGGAACAGCATCAGCGTGCTACCGTCGTTCAAGGTGTGCAATTCGCCCTGATAGAGCGATGCGGCCTGGTCGAGGCAGTCGCGGTAGCGCTCGAGCAACTCCTTCAGGCGCGCCTGGGGCAGGCGACGCAGTTGATCCTGGGCGCCCAGTTGCACGGCCAGTACGGCGCTGTGCTGGGGCAGGTTCGAGGCCACAGGCTTGGCGACCTGCCGGGGTGCCCCATCGATCGACTCGTCACGCAGGTCGGCGAAGGCGTCGTCGTCTTCCTCGTCCTCTACCGCGCGCACCACGTGGCGTGGGGCCGGTTTGGAGGCCGGCATCGGCTGGCTTTCGTCGAAACCCGGGTCGCGCAGATTACGCACTTCGAAGCCTGGCTCGGCATCGTCGTCCGTGTAGTCGAGGTCTTCAGGTTCCGGCTGGGGCTCGGGTTCCGGGGCGAAGCTGGCGTGCAGTTGCCGGGCCAGGTCGCCGATCTCGTCCTGGCGCTGGGTGGCCGGCGTGTGTTCGTCGATGTCTCGCAGCCAGACGCGCAATTGCAGCAGCGGTGTGGAGATGTGCCGCCCCAGGCGCAGGCTCAGGGCCAGTGCCAGGGCCAGCAGGATCGCGCTGAGGATGCCCATGCTTTGCAGGCTGATGGTCATCGGTTGCTGGAACTGGTCCATGTCCAGGCTGATGCGCAGTTGCCCGGCGGTCACGTCCTGGAAGGTGATCTTGCTCTGGTACATGCCGCCGGACTCGCCCAGCAGGCCAGGCTTGGGCCGCTGGCCGGCCTCGGCGAGGATGCGGTTGTCCACGCTGTAGATGGCGGCGTGGGCCACCAGCTTGTTCTTGGTCAGGTTGTTGAGCAGCACGTTGAGGCTGAGGATGTCGTTGGACACCAGCAGCTCGGTGGCGGACGTGGCGGTCTGGGTGGTCAGGCTTTCACCCAGGGCATCGGCCTGCTCGTGCATCGCCTGCTTGAACTGCAAACCCATCACACAGGCATAGATGACCAGGGCCAGGGCGACCAGGATCACGTTATGGCTGGCAATGCGCAATGCGATCGGCACACGACGGTGGCGCAGTGCACGGAAGATCAGCAGGAAGAAGTTGTCGGTTTTGACTGGCGTGGGCCGGTTCACTGAGCTCGGCTCTTTGTCCGTGAAATTGACGCGCAGTATAGCGACAGGCCCATGGCCGGCAAAGCACTGGCGGTGCCCGATGGTCACTGAATGTGGGTAGAATGCGGTTTTTTTCCACCTGCGGGGGTGCGCCTTGCGCGAAATCGTCCTGATAAACATCACTGGCAGCGACCGTCCGGGTCTGACTGCGGCCATTACCGGCGTTCTGGCCCAGGGTGGTGTGAACATTCTCGACATCGGTCAGGCGGTGATCCATGACACGCTGTCGTTCGGCATCCTGGTTGAAATCCCGGACGCCGAACAAAGCAAGTCCGTGCTCAAGGACATCCTGTTCACCGCCTACAAGCTCGACCAGCAGGTGCGCTTCACCCCGGTGTCCGAGGACGATTACCAGCATTGGGTGGCCGGCCAGGGCAAGAAGCGCCATATCGTGACCCTGTTGACTCGCAAGGTCACCGCCGAGCAGTTGCAGCGCGTCAGCTCGATCACCGCCCAATATGGCCTGAACATCGACCACATCGACCGCCTGTCCGGGCGCATGCCGCTGGACACCCCGGCCGACAAGGGCAAGGGCTGTATCGAGTTTTCGGTGCGCGGCGAGCCGGCCGATCCCCAGGCGTTGCGTGCGGAATTCCTCAGCGTGGCCCAGGAACTGAACGTCGACATTGCCTTCCAGGAAGATTCGCTGTTCCGCCGCAACCGCCGCCTGGCGGTGTTCGACATGGACTCGACACTGATCGAGGCCGAGGTCATCGACGAACTGGCCAAGGCGGCCGGCGTGGGCGACAAGGTCTCGGCCATCACCGAGCGAGCCATGGCCGGCGAGCTGGATTTCCGTGCCAGCTTCAAGGAGCGCCTGGCGCTGCTCAAGGGGCTGGATGTCAGCGTGCTGGATTCCATTGGCGCCTCCCTGCGCCTGACCGAAGGCGCCGAAACCCTGTTCGCCGAACTCAAGCGCCTGGGCTACAAGACCGCCATCCTGTCCGGCGGCTTCACCTACTTCGCCAAGCAGTTGCAGGCCAAGCTCGGTATCGACTACGTATTCGCCAACGAGTTGGAAGTGGTGGACGGCAAGGTCACCGGCGTGGCCGTCGAGCCGATCGTCGATGCCCAGCGCAAGGCCGACCTGCTGCGTGAACTGGCTGAAAAGGAAGGCCTGCGCCTGGAGCAGACCATCGCCGTGGGCGACGGCGCCAACGACCTGCCGATGCTGGCGATCGCGGGCCTGGGCGTGGCATTCCGCGCCAAGCCGCTGGTCAAGCAGTCGGCTAGGCAAGCGATTTCCACCCTGGGGCTGGATGGGGTGTTGTACTTGCTGGGCTTCAGGGATCGTGACGGGCAGCTCTGATTCGAGTCTGTCGCAATCTTTTGGAGGCATTTATCTGTGGCGAGGGGATTTATCCCCTCGCCACAAAGGGTTGTGTGTTGACTGTTCAAAGCGATTTCCACAACGAATCAAAATTCCCTTCCTGGTCGCCGCTCTCCTCGGTGGCTCCCGAATCTTCCGGGTGATAGGAAAACTGGTTGAAGCTGTGGGTGCTGGTCACCCGGCGGTCCAGGCCGGCGCGGCGTTCCTGGCCGTTGGTATTGATCAACACCCGCTGGCCCTCCTGGAAGGGCAGGCGTGGGGCGATCATGGTCGGGGGCAGGTCAATGGCGCTGATCTCGGGGAGCAACAGCCCGCGCAGGTAGTGACCGTGCTCGTTTTCCCGGACCAGTTGCAGCCCGCAAGGCTGGGCATGGGGGGCGACCAGTTCGATGCCCATTTGCATGGCGCCGTTGCGCACTTGGCGGATCCAGCGCACCACGGCGACGCTCCAGGCTTGGTCGCTGCTGTCGCGGATGCCGATCATTTCCCCGGCTTGCAGTTGTTCCGGCACCTCCTTGGGCCAACCGAGGCAATAGCCGCCAGGGCTGTGGTTGATGATCGGCAGGTCGTAGGTGGGGAAGTGATGCTGGTTGTCGGAGCTGGTGCCATCGTCATCGGCCGGGTTGACCGGGTACTCGATTTCTTCATAGGGCAGCAGGTCGCTGTCGCCGGCGGGGGCGGCGTCGAACGCTTGCTTCCAGGTGTCGTTTGTCTTGCTCGGCGAGGCTTCGAAGCGGGCCTTGCGGGTGGCGGGGCTTTTCAGGATTTCGTTGAACGAGCGCTCGCCGCCAAGGTAGTAGTGCAGCGCACTCATGCCCACGCACAGGGTCAGCGTGCCGTTGCCCTCGGTGCGCTGGAAGCTGCGTTCAGCCGCTTCGCCCCAGGCGGCTTGCAGGTGATGCAAAGTGTCGACGCTCATGCCACCAGGGACTGGCAACGTATTATCGGCAGGTTGTTCCAGGTGAGTGGCGATTGCACGCACCAGTGGCTGGGGATCGAAGCCCTGTAAGGTTGGCTGCTGTTCGGCCCGGAACTTGGAGCGGTAGCGTGGCCCGACATCCAGCTCTGGAGCGACGGCGAACAGGCTGCTGGCAGCGGTGGCAGGGTCCAGCTTGACCCACTGGCTCCAGGATTCGAGCACCTCGGTCAGTCGCCCGATCTGGCTCTGGCGCAATTGATTGCTGCGTGACGCGCCCAGCAGCAGGGCGACGACATAGGTTTGCTCGGCGTTCAGTTGATGAACCTGGCTGGCCAGCTCGTCGCTCACGCTCAGGTGTTGCAAGCGGTGCAGGCAGGCGATCCGGTACAACTGATGCAAATCCAGCCACAACCCCTCGGGCACTGGACTGTAGAGCTGGCTGGCACGCAGCAGCGGGCCGTTGAGGGCATGCATCGCCCGTTGCAGCGCGGTGCTCAGCAGGCGGGCCCGGTCCTTGGTGTATTTCGACGCGATACGCGCCACGATCTGTTTGTAGCCCATGGCCAGTTGGGTTTGCAGGGCCTGGCACAGGTTGACGATCTTGCGCGAGCGTTCATCCAGCACGATGGCTTGTTGCAGGAAGTGCCGCTCCAGGTGCTTGCAGACGTAGTACACCTCGGGCCGCAGCAGTTCGAGCAGTTGCAGGCGATTGTCGCTGGGCGTGAGCAGTTGGTTGAGTTCGCCCAGGGCCTGGTACAGCAGGCGGGCCGTTTCGCCGATGTTGGCCTTGGGCAGGTTGGCGATCCAGCGCTTGAGGTCCCGTGGCGTAGCGTCGCAGAACGACAGGCGTGATTGTGTCGGGGTCAGGACGCGCAATCGCTGGAGAGGGCTGGTCTCATTCATGCCGTGTACGGGCTCCGGCGGGAAATAAACGTGATGTTCCAACTCTAGCAGTTGTAGCCGAAGGAGGTGCGCTATCTATGCTGGATACCCTGTGGGAGCGAGCTTGCTCGCGATGACGCCAGGTCAGTCGCCATCGAGGTGACCGTTACATCGCCATCGCGAGCAAGCTCGCTCCCACATTTGATCTTTTATTCAGCCTTTGGGCAGTGCCAGGCTCTGGCCCATCTGCACGGGCGACCCGGCCACCAGGTCTTCGGCCCATTTCACCTGGCCTGGACCGAACAGCACGATGGCGGTCGAACCCAGTTTGAAGCGTCCCAGTTCGGCGCCTTTTTCCAGATGGATCGGCGCGCGGGCGGCTTCGTCGTAACGGAAGGTTTTCAGCTCACGCTTGGGTGGCGTCACCAGCCCGGCCCAGACGGTTTCGATGGAGGCCACGATCATCGCGCCCACCAGCACCACGGCCATCGGCCCGCGCTCGGTGTCGAAAATGCACGCTACGCGCTCGTTGCGGGCGAACAGCTCCGGAACGTTTTCGGCAGTGGTCTGGTTGACCGAGAAAATCCGCCCGGGGATGTAGACCATCTCCCGCAGGGTGCCGGTCAATGGCATGTGCACGCGGTGGTAGTCCTTGGGGGACAGGTAGATGGTGGCGAAATCGCCGCCCATGAACGGCGCTGCGTTGGCCGCGTCACCGCCCAGCAGCTCCAGCACGCTGAAGCTGTGGCCCTTGGCCTGGAACACCCGGCCGTGCTCGATCGGGCCGAGCTGGCTGACGGCGCCGTCGGCGGGGCTGAGGATAGCCCCCGGGGTCTCGTCCAGCGGCCGCGCGCCGTCTTTCAGGGCGCGGGTGAAGAAGGCGTTGAAGTGCTCATACGCGGTCAGGTCTTCCACCAGGGCCTGGGACATGTCCACTTGATAGCGCTTGGCGAACCACGCGGTGAAGGCATTCTTGAACCAGCGCACGCGGCATTCGGCAATGCAGCCGGCCAACCGCGACAGCAGGTGGTGGGGCAGCAGGTATTGAGTGAGGATGAACAAACGGTTTTTCATTAACTGTCCTTAAGAACCTTCAAAGCTCGATGGGCGTGTCGGGATGGTTGCCCCATTCGCCCCAGGAACCGGCATAGCCTTTGACTCGTGGATAACCGAGCGCCTTGGCCACCAGGTAGGTGAAGCCAGAGCGGTGGTGAGTCTGGCAGTGGGTGATGATTTCTTTGTCGGGCGTGATGCCCAATCGTTCGAGGATCTGCGGCATATCCTTGCGAATGCGCAGGTTGCGCGCCGGGTCCATGCCGGCGGTCCATTCGAAATTGACCGCCCCTGGAATATGTCCGCCCCTGGCTGCGACGACTTTCTCGCCGGAGTATTCCAGCGGGCCGCGCGCATCCCAGATGGCCAGGTCGGCGGCACCGAGGCGGCTTTGCAGGTATTCGCGGGTGGCGGTGGGGGCATCGTGCAACGTCAGCGGCACCGGGCCGGCAACCGGTGCCGGAACATCGACGGACATTGGCAGGCTTTCGTCCAGCCAGGACAGCAGGCCGCCGTCGAGGTAGTGATAGTTCGAGTGGCCGATCACGTCCAGCAGCCAGATAAAGCGCCCGGCCCAGCCGCCGCCTTCGTCGTCGTAGACCACGTAGACCGCGTCCGGGTTATGCCCAAGCTCGCCGAACAGGGTTTCCAGGTCGGTTTTGGTCGGCAACAGGCCCGGTGCCGGCGGCTGGCCGAGCTGGGTGCGCTTGGGGTCGACGAAACGTGCGCCGGGGATGTGCCCGGTGCTGTAGCGCGCGGCGCTGGTCAGGTCCACCAGAATCAGTTCGCGGGCGTCGAGGCGCGGCAGCAGTTCGCTCGGCTCGATCACCAGCGGCAAGCCAGAGAAGTCAGGCATGTGAGGTCTCCAGGGGCGCAAAGGGAAAGGATTGTAGCAAGTTCAGCGACCGCGGTTGGTAAAGGTATGCAGGGCCCTTTCGATGCATTGCACGGTTTTGCCGAAGGCTTGCACGGTGATATCCGAGAACGGCCCGCCGCCCTGGTCCACCACCACCAGCATGATCACCCGGCCATTGCAGGTCAGTGAGCGCAACAGCAGGTGCTCACCCCGGAACAGGCTGCGCAGGCCCGGCGGCAGTAGTGCCGAAAACTGCGCGTTGTTGTCCGGGTTCAGGCGAACCTGGGCCTGCTGGGCCAGTAACCGTTGCAATATTTTGCTCTGGCTGATGGTAAAGCTCATGGCCGCGGCTTCCTTGGGCAGGCCGGCGGTCTGGTGCACGCGCACGCTGGCCTGGCTGCGGTCGGCCATCAGGATCATGACTCGACGCATGCCACAGGCCACCAGGACGTCCCGTGCCGAGGTGGTCAGGTGCATGGCATTGCGGAAGGGGCTCGGCTCCACCAGCATGGCGGAGCATTGCTTGCGCCACTGGCTCAGGTCTTGGGCGCTGGGCGGGGCGGCGGGCAGCAAGCCGGGGTGGATGCGGCGGCTGCCCGAGGGCCAGATCAGCGCCACGGCCGGGTGCCAGAGGTCCGGCATGGCGTGATGGTGGGCGCTGTTGGCCGCTTGTTGGTGCAGCTGTTGCTGGACCTCATCCATCGACATCTGCAGATACAAACTGGTGAGGTACTGCCAGCGGGTGAGCGCGGGGCTGTCCCAGGCCTGTTGTGCGGCAAGTGCCAGGCCGTTGGCCAGCAATACGGTGTTGGCCGGCTGGTTGAGCCAGCGTCGCAGGATCGGGTCGTCGTCCAGGCGATTCTGCTGGCGCAGGGGGTGTTCGCTGTCCCGGGCGATGCGCAGGACTTTCCCCAGCTCGCGGCGTTCATTGAGCAGCAGGCGATAACCTTGCGCCACCCAGATGGGCAAACGCCAGGTTTCCACCAGAGCCAGGCAGATTTCCAGCAGGCTGACACCGAACAGTTCGCGCTCTACCTTGGGCGCGGGCTCGCCTTTATGAACGACCCGCAGTTCCCATTCCCCGAGCAAGCGTGGATGGGTCAGGGCCAGGGGCCAGAGCGGTGACAGGAACAACAGGCTGCCCCAGTGTATGTCTTGCCACAGCCGCGCCAGGCGGCTGGCAAAAAAACCATTGGCCTGTTGCGTGGCGTGCTGGCTGATCAATTGCAACTGGCGCAAGGCGATGGGTATTTCATGCTCCGGCAACGACGGCAGGCGGGCGAGCAGTTCCTCGGTACGCTTGAGGCCGAGGCGGTTGATGGCCACTTCGAGGTTTTCCGCAGGTTCTGCAAGGCTGCCATGGATGTGATGGTTGGCCTCGCGGATGACGCTCAGGGCCAGGGCGGGGCTGTCCTGCATCAGGTCGGCGATGTCGCGCAAGGAGCGACGGCTGTCGGCGAGGGCCTTGCAGACCAGGTCGTGGCTGGCCTGGGGCACCGGCAGATGCACGCCTTTGAGCAACTTCACCCAACCTTCGAGGGTGCTCGGTCGGGGCGTTGGAACCTTGGTTTCGTTAGTCATGGCTGGACGTGATCATCGTATGAATTCTCTACGCCCGGAACGGGGCAAATTGGCTTTTCGCCAGAACAGCCTATAGTCTGGCGCAGTTTTGCCGATAAGTAGAAGAAGAGATTTTTCAGCTTCCGAATATGACCTTGAACCCGACTTAAATAAGTACTTTCTATCTATGGCTAAAATTATCGGCATCATTGTCGTGTTCGCGAGCGTGCTCGGCGGATACGTGCTCTCCCATGGCAAGATTGCCGCCCTGATCCAACCTTTCGAGGTCATGATCATCGGTGGCGCGGCCCTCGGTGCATTCCTGCAGGCCAACCCTGGCTATATGACGATGCACGTGCTCAAGAAATCCCTGGGCATGTTCAGTTCGCGCTTTAGCCACACCTTCTACCTCGAGGTGCTGGGGCTGATCTACGAGATCCTCAACAAGAGCCGCCGCGAAGGCATGATGGCGATCGAAGGCGACATCGAAGACGCCGCCGCCAGCCCGATTTTCGCCAAGTACCCGGCTGTGCTCAAGGACGCCCGCATGACGGCGTTCATCTGCGATTACCTGCGCATCATGTCGTCCGGCAACATGGCCCCCCACGAGCTCGAAGGCCTGTTCGATATGGAGCTGTACAGTCTCAAGGAAGACCTGGAGCATCCCTCCCACGCGGTCACCGGGATCGCCGACGCGATGCCTGGCTTCGGTATCGTCGCGGCGGTACTGGGGATCGTGGTGACCATGGCTTCCCTGGGCGACGGTGACCAGAAGTCCATCGGCCTGCACGTGGGGGCGGCCCTGGTGGGTACCTTCTTCGGTATCTTGGCGGCGTATGGTTTCTTCGGGCCGCTGGCCACCTCCCTGGCCCATGACGCCAAGGAAGAACTCAACGTCTACGAGGCCATCAAGGCTTCCCTGGTGGCCTCGGCCTCGGGCATGCCGCCATCGTTGGCGGTGGAGTTCGGGCGCAAGGTCCTGTACCCGGCGCACCGTCCAAGCTTCGCCGAGCTGGAACAAGCGGTTCGCGGTCGCTAAATCATGGAAAATAACCAGCCGATCATCGTCAAGCGCGTCAAGCGCATTGCCGGCGGGCACCATGGCGGTGCCTGGAAAATTGCCTTTGCCGACTTCGCCACGGCGATGATGGCGTTCTTCCTGGTGCTGTGGTTGCTGTCCACGGCGACCCCGGAGCAGAAGATCGCCATCGCCGGTTACTTCAAGGACCCGGTCGGCTTTTCCGAAAGCGGCACGCCCTACATCATCGACCTGGGCGGCTCGCCGACCCTGGCCCCGGAAAACACCCTCAACCCCGAGGTCAAGTCCCAGCCCCAGCCTGACAAGGTGACGGTGGATGCCGAGCAGGTCGAAGGCATGGCCGAACAGGTCGAGCGCGAGCGCCTGGAACTGCTGTTGCAGGAATTGCAGAACAAGGTCGAAGAGAACCCGCAGCTGCAGAAATTCAAGGACCAGATCCTGTTCGAAATCACCCCGAACGGCTTGCGCATCCAGATCATGGACGCCGAGAACCGGCCGATGTTCGACTCCGGCAGCGCGCGCCTGAAGCCGTATTTCGAGGACATCCTGCTGGCCATGGCCGACACCATCAAGGCGGTGCCGAACAAGATCAGCATCAGTGGCCATACCGATGCCAAACCCTACATCGGCAAGGGTGACTACGGTAACTGGGAGCTCTCCGCCAACCGCGCCAACGCGGCCCGTCGCGCCCTGGTGGCCGGCAGCTATCCGGACGAGCAGGTGGCGCGGGTGGTCGGTTATGCGTCTTCGGCGCTGTTCGACCGCAAGAACCCGTTCAACCCGGTCAACCGGCGTATCGATATCGTGGTGTTGACCAAGAAGGCGCAGAAGGCCATCGAGGGCTCGCAAACCGACGATCCGGCGCCCGATCCGGTTCCAGGCGAGGGGGCGCCGGGTGAAGCGCCTGCTCCGACCTCCACACCTGGCGCGGCGGTCGATCCGAATGCGTTGCCGGCTGACCAGCAACCCGTACCGGCCCACGAGCTGCGCGAGCGGCTGAACCTGTTCGACGATGCCGCGCCGAAACCGGCCGCGCCGCCGGCGCAGTGACCTGAAGGTTTGTCGATGGACCTGTGGCGAGGGGATTTATCCCCGTTGGGCTGCGTAGCAGCCCCCTATGCCTACAGGGGTACGAAAGGGAGGGGGCGCTTCGCGCCCCAGCGGGGATAAATCCCCTCGCCACAACTGTGTCCGGCTTCCCTTCCTTTCAGCTCAGTAACTGCTTTCCGGCAGGCTGGCGATGATCGAGCGGTAGCTGTTCATCCGTTGCTGATGCACGCGACCTTCTTCCAGGGCCTTGAGCAGGGCGCAACCGGGTTCGCGGTCGTGCTTGCAGTCGCGGAAGCGGCAGGTGCCGATCAGCTCGTTGAACTCGATGAACCCGGCTTCGACATCGGCCCGGCTGACGTGGCCCAGGCCGAATTCGCGGATACCCGGCGAGTCGATCAATTCACCGCCGCCAGGGAAGTGGAACAGCCGCGCGGTGGTGGTGGTGTGGGTGCCCTGGCCGGACAGCTCGGACAACGGCCCGACGCGTGCCTCGACTTCCGGCAGCAGGCTGTTGACCAGCGAAGACTTGCCGACGCCAGACTGGCCGACGAACACACTGATGCGCCCGTCCAGTTGCTGTTGCAACTGCTCCATGCCGTTGCCGTGATGGGCCGAGACCTCCAGCACCGGGTAACCCAGATCCCGATAGACCGACAGCAGGGCGTTCAGCGCCGGGGCGTTGTGTTCGTCGATCAGGTCGAACTTGTTGAGCAGCAGCAACGGACGGATACCCGCGTGTTCGGCGGCCACCAGGTAACGGTCGATCAGGTTGGCGTGGGGCTCGGGCAACGGGGCGAACACGATGACGATCATGTCGACGTTGGCGGCCACGGGCTTGAGCTGGCCTCGGCTGTCCGGCCGGCACAGCTCGGTGTGGCGCGGCAACTGCGCGACGATCACGCCGATGCCTTGGTTGCCGGCCCGCCAGACCACCTGGTCGCCCGTCACCAGCGCCGGCAGGTTGGCGCGCAAGTGGCAGCGGAACACTTGGCCGGCCAGTTCGCCTTCCTGGGCCTCGACCTCGACCTGCACGCCGAAGTGGGCGATCACCAGGCCGGTCTGTTCAGGGCCCAGGTCGCCACCCTCCAGGGCTTCGACAGCACTGGATTCGCGTTTGGCGGCGCGGGCGGCGCGCTCGCCCTGGATCTTTTCGATGCGCCAGTTCTGACGACGATTGAGTTGGCGTTTGGCCATGGGTGTTCCGTATGAAGAAATGCAGCGAATAGGGTAAAACGGCGGCGAGTTTAGCACGCCCAAGGGCCTGCCTAAGCTAAACTGCGTGGCTACGCCGAGGAGCTTCCCTATGCAAAACCCGCAGAACCTGATCTGGATCGACCTGGAAATGACCGGTCTGAACCCTGACACCGACGTCATCATCGAAATGGCCACCATCGTCACCGACAGCGACCTCAACACCCTGGCCGAAGGCCCGGTGATCGCGATCCACCACAGCGACGAAGTCCTGGCCGGCATGGACGAGTGGAACACGCGCCAGCACGGCGGCTCGGGCCTGACCCAGCGGGTGCGCGAGAGCAAGATCAGCATGGCCGAGGCCGAGGCCCAGACCCTCGCTTTCCTGGAACAGTGGGTGCCCAAGGGCAAGTCGCCGATCTGCGGCAACAGCATCTGCCAGGATCGTCGCTTCCTTTATACCCACATGAAATCCCTGGAAAGCTACTTCCACTACCGCAACCTGGACGTCTCCACCCTCAAGGAGCTGGCCGCCCGCTGGGCACCAGAAGTGCGCGACAGTTTCCAGAAGGGCAGCACCCACCTGGCCCTGGACGACATTCGCGAGTCCATTGCCGAGTTGCAGCATTACCGCAAGCATTTCATCAAGTTCTAACCGGCACCCCGGCGATGGGCGGGATTGCTTGTGTGGCGAGGGAGCTTGCTCCCGCTGGCCTGCGAAGCAGGCCCCGACAGTCCTTCAGGTAGACCGCATTGTCCGGTTTGCGACTGCTGCGCAGCCGAGCGGGAGCAAGCTCCCTCGCCACAGGGGTCTGGTGTTTAGGCAGGGATCGTGGCCTTGCCCTCTTTTGGTGCCTTCCCAAACTGGCTAGACTGCGCGCCTTCCTGCAAGGACCGCCATCATGTTGCTGATGCTTTATCTGATCGCCATCACCGCCGAAGCCATGACCGGCGCCTTGTCTGCCGGGCGGCGGGGCATGGACTGGTTCGGCGTGGTGCTGATCGCCTGTGTCACGGCGCTGGGTGGCGGCTCGGTGCGCGACGTGCTGCTCGGTCATTACCCGCTCACCTGGGTCAAGCACCCGGAGTACCTGGTGCTGACCACCGCGGCGGCGATGCTGACGGTGTTCCTGGCGCGCTGGATGCGTCATTTACGTTCGCTGTTTCTGGTGCTCGACGCCGTAGGCTTGGTGGCGTTCACCCTGATCGGCTGCATGACGGCCCTGGAAATGGGCCATGGCATGCTGGTGGCGTCGGTCAGTGGGGTGATCACCGGGGTGTTCGGTGGCATCCTGCGGGACATCTTCTGCAACGATATTCCGCTGATCTTCCGTCGCGAACTCTATGCCAGCGTCTCGTTTGCCGCGGCGTGGTGTTATCTGCTGTGTGTCTTCCTGCAATTGCCGAACGAGCAGGCGATCCTCATCACCTTGTTCGGCGGTTTCCTGCTGCGGCTCCTGGCGATTCGCTTTCACTGGGAAATGCCGAAGTTCGTCTACAACGACGAGGTCTGACGCTCGGCATGTTGGCGCAACGCCCACGCTACGTGCTCGCGCACCAACTCTGACGGATAGTCGCGTCGCGCCTCCAGCGCTTGCAGCACGGGAATGGTTGACGGCGCATTGCCCAGGCCCACCGCCAGGTTGCGCAGCCAGCGCTCGTAACCGGCACGGCGCAACGGTGAACCTTCGGTGCTGCTGAGGAATTTCTCTTCGTCCCACATGAACAGCTCGGCCAACCCGGCATTGTCCAGATTGTGCCGCGGTTTGAAGTCGCTCTCCCCGGACGGTCGGGCAAAGCGGTTCCACGGGCAGACGATCTGGCAGTCGTCACAGCCGAACACCCGATTGCCGATCAGTGGCCGCAGCTCTTCAGGAATGGCGCTTTTCAGCTCGATGGTCAGGTAGGAAATACAACGGCGAGCATCGAGCACGTAGGGGCCGACGAAGGCATTCGTAGGACAGATGTCCAGGCATGCGGTGCATTTTCCGCAATGCTCGGTGCCGTGGGGCGGGTCGATGGGCAGCGGCAGGTCGACAAACAGCTCGCTCAGGAAGAAATAGCTGCCGGCCTTGCGGTTCAACACCAGGGTGTTTTTACCGATCCAGCCCAGGCCGGCCTGTTCGGCGATGGCTTTTTCCAGCACCGGTGCGCTGTCGACAAAGGCGCGGTAGCCAAAGGGGCCGATGACCGCCTGAATTTTTTCCGCCAATTGCTGCACGCGTTTACGGATCAATTTGTGGTAATCGCGGCCCAACGCATAACGCGAGACGTAGGCTTTTTCCGGTTGGCCGAGCAATTGCGCCATTTGCGTATCGCCCGGCAAGTAATCCATGCGCAGGGAAACCACCCGCAGCGTGCCCGGCACCAGTTCCTCGGGGTGCGAGCGTTTGCTGCCATGGGCGCCCATATAGTCCATTTCGCCGTGGTAACCCGCTTCGAGCCAGCGTTGCAGGTGTTGTTCATGCTCGGCCAGGTCCAAGCCGCTGATGCCGACCTGCTGGAAACCCAGCTCGCGGCCCCATTCCTTGATGGATTGGGCGAGGGCGGGGAGATCTGTGGGAATGGCAGGCATGAGGCGAGAGAAACCGGAGCTGAGATGCGTATAATTCTGCCAGACATCGGAGCCCGAAGACGCATGCCGCACACTAAAGATGATTTTCCCGACGCGCTGTACAGCGCCGCGCAGGTCCGGGCCCTCGATGCTCAACTGATCGCGGCAGGCACCGCCGGTTTCGAATTGATGCAGCGCGCTGCCCGCGCCACCTGGCGAGCGATCGTCCGACGCTGGCCTGACGCCCGCGAGCTGACCGTGCTGGCCGGCCATGGCAACAATGCCGGCGATGGCTACCTGGTCGCGACCCTGGCCCGGCGCGCCGGCTGGTCGGTGCGGGTGCTGACGGTGGGCGAGCCCCGGCGATTGCAGGGGGACGCCGCCAATGCCCATGCCGAGGCCGTGGCGGTGGGCGTGCCGATGGAGCCGTGGTCGGATGAGGCCGAGTTGCGCGGCGTGCTATTGGACGCGTTGCTCGGCACCGGCCTGAATGGCGATGTGCGCGAGCCTTATGTGCAGGCCATCGATACGATCAACGTCAGCGGCCTGCCGGTCGCGGCGGTGGATATCCCTTCGGGGTTGTGCGCCGACACCGGCCGGGTGCTGGGCACGGCGGTGGCGGCCGACCTGACCGTGACCTTCATTGGTTTGAAACTGGGGTTGTTCACCGGCGAAGCGGCGGACCGGGTCGGTGAGCTGGTGCTCAATGACCTGCACGCCGACCCGGATATCGTTGAAACGGCACCGGCCTGTGCCCGATTGCTCCTGCCCCACAATCTGCCTCGTCTGACACCTCGTGCCGCCACTTCCCACAAAGGCGAGTTCGGTCATGTGTTGTTGATTGGCGGCGACCGCGGCTTCGGCGGCGCTATCCAGATGAGTGCCGAAAGCGCCCTGCGCTGTGGGGCGGGCATGGTTTCGCTGGCGACCCGCAGTGAGCATGTGTCCGCCGCGCTGATGCGTTTACCGGAAGTGATGGTGCAGGGCACCCATTCGGCGAACCAATTGATGGGCTTGCTCCAGCAGGCCAGCGTGCTGGTGGTCGGGCCGGGCCTGGGCCAGGCTGCCTGGGGGCGCAGCCTGTTGTCGGCGGCGGCCAATGCGCCACTGCCGCAAGTGTGGGATGCCGATGCACTGAACCTGCTGAGCAGCGGCGATGTCCGTTTGCCTGAGCAGTGCGTCATCACCCCGCACCCGGGCGAGGCGGCGCGCCTGTTGGGGATATCCACCGCCCAGGTGCAGGCCGATCGCCCGGCGGCGGCCCATGCCTTGAGCCAGAAATACACCGCCACGGTGATCCTCAAGGGCGCCGGCAGCCTGATCGCCAGCCCGGACGGTCGCCTGGCGGTTTGCAGCCAGGGCCATCCGGCCATGGCCACCGCCGGTCTGGGGGATGTGCTGGCCGGTGTGGTCGGGGCCTTGCTGGCCCAGGACATGGAAGGCTTCGAGGCCGCGTGCCTGGCGGTCTGGCTGCACGCCAGTGCCGGTGCCCAGGTCGGTCGCTCGGGCCGGGGATTGGCGGCGACCGATCTGATCCCGGCCATTCGTCAGTTGTTGGAGGAGCATTCACCGTGTCTGAAGTAACCCTGTACGTGGCGGACGAACAAGCCATGACACAATTTGGCGCCCGCATCGCGCAGATCACCGCCGGCCACGGCCTGATTTTTCTCGAAGGCGACCTCGGCGCGGGGAAAACCACCTTGTCCCGTGGCATCATTCGCGGCCTCGGGCACGTCGGTTCAGTCAAGAGCCCGACATTCACCTTGGTCGAGCCCTATGAGATCGGCGACGTTCGCGCCTTCCATTTCGACCTGTATCGACTGGTGGATCCCGAGGAGCTGGAATTCCTCGGCATCCGCGATTATTTCGAAGATGACGCCTTGTGCCTGATCGAATGGCCCCAGAAGGGTGCAGGCTTTTTGCCAAAGCCCGACCTGACCATTACCATTGGCGCGCAGAACGGCGGGCGTTCGCTGAAACTGACGCCGCAAGGCTCCCGTGGTGAGTCGTGGTGTGCCGCTTTGGCATTGGAAAACTAATTGATGATGGGGTTTGGTATGCGCTTTCGCGCGGTGGTTGCTGTCGTAGGACTGTTGCTTACGGCACTGGCCGTCGATGCTGTGGCCGAGACAAAGGTCAACAGCGTTCGCCTCTGGCGGGCGCCGGACAACACACGGCTGGTGTTTGACCTGACGGGGCCGGTGCAGCACAGCGTATTCACCCTGACCGCCCCGGATCGCCTGGTGATCGACATCAACGGCGCGACCCTGGGGGCGCCGCTGAATGTCGCTACCGCCAACACGCCGATCACCGCGATGCGCTCGGCCCAGCGTACGCCGACCGACCTGCGGGTGGTCATCGACCTGAAAAAAGCCGTGACCCCGAAAAGCTTCACCCTGGCCCCCAACGCCCAGTACGGCAACCGGCTGGTGGTGGACCTGTTCGACAACCCGGCCGATGCCGAGCCACCGCCACCGCCGCCAACCAATGTGGCCACGGTGCCGGCAGTGCCGGTGACCCCGACCGAGCCTGCGCTCAAACTGCCACCGGCCCCGGCCGGCAAGCGCGACATCATCGTCGTGATCGACGCCGGCCATGGTGGCGAAGACCCGGGTGCCTCGGGCTCGCGCGGGCAACGTGAAAAAGACGTGGTGCTGTCCATCGCCCGGGAACTGCAGCGCCAGGTCAACGGCATGAAAGGCTTCCGCGCCGAACTGACCCGCACCGGTGACTATTTCATTCCCTTGCGCGGACGCACCGAAATCGCCCGCAAGAAAGGCGCCGACCTGTTCGTCTCCATTCACGCCGACGCCGCACCTTCGGCGGCAGCGTTCGGGGCCTCGGTGTTTGCCCTGTCCGACCGTGGCGCGACGTCCGAGACCGCCCGTTGGCTGGCCGACACTGAAAACCGCTCCGACCTGATCGGCGGTGCCGGCAACGTCAGCCTCGACGACAAGGACCGGATGCTCGCCGGTGTCTTGCTTGACTTGTCGATGACCGCTTCGTTGACCTCCAGCCTGAACGTCGGCCAGAAGGTCTTGAGCAACATCGGTCGTGTCACGCCGCTGCACAAGCAGCGCGTCGAACAGGCCGGGTTCATGGTGCTCAAGTCGCCGGACATCCCGTCGATCCTGGTGGAAACCGGGTTCATCTCCAACGCCAACGAAGCCTCGAAACTGTCGACGTCGAGCCATCAGCAGGCCCTGGCCCGCTCCATCAGCAGCGGCGTACGGCAGTTCTTCCAGCAGAACCCACCGCCGGGCACCTACATCGCCTGGCTGCGGGACTCCGGCAAGATCGCCCAGGGGCCGCGGGATCACCGCGTCAACCCGGGCGAAACCCTGGCGATGATTGCCGTGCGCTACCAGGTGTCGCCCGCCACCTTGCGCAGCGCCAACAATCTCAAGAGCGATGAGCTCAAGATTGGCCAGACCCTGACCATTCCGGGCAATGAAGTGGCGGCCAAGCAATGAGTGACGAAGTGATTGGCAACACCGCCCGCATCGAACTGCTCAGCCCTCGGCTGGCGAACCAGATCGCCGCCGGTGAAGTGGTCGAGCGTCCGGCGTCGGTCATCAAGGAACTGCTGGAAAACAGCCTCGACTCCGGGGCCCGGCGCATCGATGTGGATGTCGAGCAGGGCGGCGTCAAACTGTTGCGGGTGCGCGATGACGGTGGCGGGATTCCCTCTGACGACCTGCCGCTGGCCCTGGCGCGTCATGCCACCAGCAAGATCCGCGACCTGGAAGACCTCGAGCGGGTCATGAGCCTGGGCTTCCGGGGCGAGGCGCTGGCGTCCATCAGTTCGGTGTCGCGCCTGACCCTCACCTCCCGCACCCGCGATGCCGAGCAGGCCTGGCAGGTCGAGACCGAAGGCCGCGACATGGCGTCTCGCGTCCAGCCCGCGGCCCATCCGGTGGGCACTTCGGTGGAAGTGCGCGACTTGTTCTTCAATACCCCGGCCCGACGCAAGTTTCTCAAGGCCGAGAAGACTGAATTCGATCACCTGCAAGAAGTCATCAAACGCCTGGCCCTGGCGCGTTTTGACGTGGCGTTCCATTTGCGCCACAACGGCAAGACCATCCTCAGCCTGCACGAGGCCCACGACGATGCCGCCCGCGCCCGGCGCGTGGGCGCGGTGTGCGGTGCGGGGTTCCTGGAACAGGCCTTGCCCATCGAGGTGGAGCGCAACGGCCTGCACCTGTGGGGGTGGGTCGGCTTGCCAACGTTCTCCCGCAGCCAGGCGGACTTGCAGTACTTCTATGTGAACGGCCGGGCGGTGCGCGACAAGCTGGTGGCCCACGCGGTGCGCCAGGCCTATCGCGATGTGCTGTTCAATGGCCGGCATCCGACTTTCGTGCTGTTTTTCGAGGTCGATCCGGCGGTGGTGGACGTCAATGTGCACCCGACCAAGCATGAGGTGCGTTTCCGTGACGGGCGCATGGTCCACGATTTCCTCTACGGCACCTTGCACCGCGCCTTGGGCGATGTGCGGCCGGAAGACCAACTGGCGGCCCCGGCAGCGGTGGCTGGCATGGTCCGGCCAACGGGCCTGGAAGCCGGCGAATTCGGACCCCAGGGCGAGATGCGCCTGGCGGCCAATGCCTTGCTGGAGCAACCCCAGCCGCAGCCGAGCTACAACATGGCCGGTAGCGGTGCTGGCAGCGGCTATCAGTATCAATACACCCCGCGCCCGCAATCCAACGTGCCGGCCGCCGAGGCCCAGGCGGCCTATCGCGAGTTCTTCAAGCCCTTGCCGGAAGCCGGTGCGGCGGCGCTGCCCGACGGCCAGGGCGATATCCCGCCGCTGGGCTATGCGCTGGCGCAACTCAAAGGCATTTATATCCTCTCGGAAAATGCCCAGGGTTTAGTGCTGGTGGACATGCACGCCGCCCATGAGCGGATCATGTACGAACGGCTGAAAATCGCCATGGCCAGCGAAGGCCTGAGCGGTCAGCCACTGTTGGTGCCTGAGTCCTTGGCCGTTAGCCAGCGCGAAGCCGATTGCGCCGAAGAGCATGTGGCCTGGTTCCAGCGCCTGGGCTTCGAATTGCAGCGCCTGGGCCCGGAAACCCTGGCGATCCGCCAGATCCCGGCCTTGTTGAAGCAGGCCGAGGCCAATCGCCTGGTCAGCGACGTGCTGGCGGACCTGATGGAATACGGCACCAGCGACCGGATCCAGGCGCACCTGAACGAACTGCTCGGCACCATGGCCTGCCACGGCGCGATCCGCGCCAACCGGCGCCTGGCCCTGCCGGAAATGAACGGTCTGCTGCGGGACATGGAAAACACCGAACGCAGCGGTCAATGCAACCATGGCCGGCCGACCTGGACCCAACTGGGCCTGGACGACCTGGACAAACTGTTTCTGCGCGGTCGTTGATGAGCCCGTTGCCACCCGCGATTTTCCTGATGGGGCCGACCGCCGCCGGCAAGACCGACCTGGCCATCGAATTGACCAAGGTCCTGCCCTGCGAGTTGATCAGTGTCGATTCGGCCCTGGTCTATCGGGGCATGGATATCGGCACCGCCAAGCCGTCAAAAGAACTGCTGGCCGAATTTCCCCACCGCCTGATCGACATCCTGGACCCGGCCGAGGCTTATTCGGCGGCCGATTTCCGGCGTGACGCGCTCCAGGCCATGGCCGAAATCACCGCGCGGGGCAAGATCCCGCTGCTGGTGGGCGGAACGATGCTGTATTACAAGGCCTTGGTCGACGGGCTGGCGGACATGCCGGCGGCCGATCCCGAGGTGCGCGCGCAGATCGAAGAAGAGGCCGCGCGCCTGGGCTGGCAGGCCCTGCACGAGCAATTGGCGGTCATTGACCCGGAGTCGGCGGCGCGTATTCACCCCAATGACCCGCAGCGGCTCAGTCGGGCCCTGGAGGTTTATCGGGTCAGCGGCCAGAGCATGACCGCCCTGCGCCAGCGACAATCTGCGCAAAGTACTGAAGCAGCCGCTTCGGGACTGCAACAATTGCCCTATACTGTCGCGAATCTGGCCATCGCTCCGGCGAACCGGCAAGTGCTCCATCGGCGAATTGAACAAAGATTCACACTAATGTTGGAACAGGGGTTCATAGACGAGGTCGTAGCCCTGCGTGCGCGAAGTGACCTGCATGCCGGGTTGCCGTCTATACGTGCGGTAGGTTATCGACAAGTCTGGGATTACCTGGACGGCAAGCTGACGTCAGCCGAGATGCGGGAGCGTGGGATCATTGCCACGCGCCAATTGGCGAAACGCCAGTTCACCTGGCTGCGCAGCTGGACTGACCTGCATTGGCTCGACAGTCTCGATTGCGACAATCTGCCACGCGCCTTGAAATACCTCGGGACCATCTCCATATTGAGCTGAGTCCTTGCAATTGCCGTCTATCCTTGGGGGTGTGACGGCCCAAGCCATCTGATTCCGATTTTTATAATTGATCCTTAAAGGAGTGCGGCACATGTCAAAAGGGCATTCGCTACAAGACCCTTACTTGAACACTTTACGTAAAGAGAAAGTTGGGGTGTCCATCTATCTGGTCAACGGGATCAAACTGCAAGGCACGATCGAGTCTTTCGACCAGTTCGTCATCCTTCTGAAAAACACCGTCAGCCAGATGGTCTACAAGCACGCGATCTCGACAGTGGTGCCAGTTCGTCCAATTCGTCTGCCTAGCGCAACCGAATCCGAAGGCGGTGACGCTGAACCGGGTAACGCCTGATAGGAGCCTCCTTTGTTCTTTGAGCGCCACGGTGGTGGTGAACGGGCCATTCTCGTTCACTTGGATGGACAGGACCCTGAGGCGCGCGAAGATCCGCAGGAGTTTCAGGAATTGGCACTTTCGGCCGGCGCCGAGACCGTCGCGTTTTTCAACGTGCCGCGTCATCGGCCAACCGCCAAGTTCCTGATCGGCAGTGGCAAGGTCGAGGAGTTGCGCGATCTGGTCAAGGCCGAGCAGGTCGATCTGGTGATTTTCAATCACATCCTCACGCCCAGTCAGGAACGTAACCTCGAACGTGTCTTCGAGTGTCGCGTGATCGACCGCACGGGGCTGATCCTCGATATTTTCGCCCAGCGCGCCCGCACCCATGAAGGCAAGCTCCAGGTCGAACTGGCTCAGCTTGAGCACATGAGTACGCGGCTGGTCCGCGGTTGGACTCACCTCGAGCGGCAGAAAGGCGGTATCGGCCTGCGCGGCCCGGGTGAAACCCAGCTGGAAACCGACCGACGCCTGTTGCGGGTTCGCCTGCGCCAGATCAAGGGGCGGCTGGAAAAGGTCCGCAGCCAGCGCGAGCAGTCGCGACGTGGTCGCAAGCGCGCGGATATCCCGACGGTTTCACTGGTGGGTTATACCAACGCCGGCAAATCGACCCTGTTCAACAATGTCACCCAATCCGACGTCTACGCCGCCGACCAGTTGTTTGCCACGCTCGACCCGACCCTGCGCCGGCTCGACCTGGACGACCTCGGGCCGATCGTGCTGGCCGACACCGTGGGCTTTATCCGTCACCTGCCGCATAAACTGGTCGAGGCTTTCCGGGCTACGCTCGAAGAGTCGAGCAACTCCGACCTGCTGCTGCACGTGATCGATGCCGCCGAGCCGGACCGGATGCTGCAGATCGAGCAGGTGATGGTGGTGCTGGGCGAGATCGGGGCCCAGGACTTGCCGATCCTCGAGGTATACAACAAACTCGATTTGCTCGAAGGCGTGGAGCCGCAGATCCAGCGCGATGCCGATGGCAAGCCGCAACGGGTCTGGCTGTCGGCCCGTGATGGCACCGGCCTGGACCTGCTCAAGCAGGCCGTGGCCGAGCTGTTGGGCAGCGATCTGTTTGTCGGCACCCTGAAGTTGCCGCAACGTTTCGCCCGGTTGCGTGCGCAGTTTTTCGAGTTGGGGGCCGTGCAAAAAGAAGAACACGACGAAGAAGGTGTCTGCCTGCTGGCTGTTCGCCTGCCTCGGGCGGAGCTTAACCGACTGGTCAGTCGCGAAGGGCTGCAACCGATGGAATTCATCGAGCAACACACTTTGCAATAAAAGCCTGAGAAAGCGGTGTCAGGCATTCTGTAGCATTGGTCGGCGCGCCGTGGGTGCGTCTTTGCTTTATCAGATGGAGAGCGCTATGGCTTGGAATGAGCCGGGTGGCAACTCGAATAATCAGGATCCTTGGGGTGGCAAGCGTCGTAACAACGGCGACCGCAAGGGGCCGCCGGATCTCGACGAGGCCTTCCGAAAGCTGCAGGAAAGCCTGAACGGTTTGTTCGGTGGTGGTAAAAAACGCGGTGACGAGGGGGGCGGTCGTTCGGGCAAGGGCGGCGGTTTCGGCCTGCTCGGCATCGGTCTCGTCGTGCTGGCGGCTGTCTGGCTGTACAGCGCGGTCTATGTCGTGGACGAGCAGGAGCAAGCCGTGGTGCTGCGCTTCGGCAAGTACTACGAGACGGTGGGTCCGGGCCTGAACATCTATTTCCCGCCGATCGACCAGAAGTTCATGGAGAACGTCACGCGTGAGCGGGCGTACACCAAGCAGGGCCAGATGCTGACCGAAGACGAGAATATCGTCGAGGTGCCGCTGACCGTGCAGTACAAGATCACCAACCTGCAGGACTTCGTGCTGAACGTCGACCAGCCGGAAACCAGCCTGCAGCACGCGACCGAAAGTGCCTTGCGCCATGTGGTGGGTTCCACCGCCATGGACCAGGTGCTGACCGAAGGTCGTGAACTGATGGCCAGCGAAATCAAGGAGCGCCTGCAGCGGTTCCTCGATACCTATCGCACCGGTATCACCGTCACCCAGGTCAACGTCCAGAGCGCAGCGGCACCGCGTGAGGTCCAGGAAGCCTTCGACGACGTGATCCGTGCCCGTGAAGACGAGCAGCGTTCGCGCAACCAGGCTGAAACCTATGCCAACGGCGTCGTGCCGGAAGCGCGTGGCCAGGCCCAGCGCATCATCGAGGATGCCAACGGTTACCGCGATGAAGTGGTCTCCCGCGCCAAGGGTGAGGCCGATCGCTTCACCAAGCTGGTGGCCGAGTATCGCAAGGCCCCTGAAGTCACCCGCGAGCGTCTGTACCTGGACACCATGCAGGAAGTCTTCAGCAACACCAGCAAGGTCCTCGTGACCGGCAACAAGAACGGCCAGAGCAATCTGCTGTACCTGCCGCTGGACAAGATGGTCGAGAGCGGTCGCAACACCAGCACGCCACCGGCCAGTTCGGCGGCGGCCAGCAATGAGGTCGGCACCCGCGCGGCGGCGGACCTGCAACAACAGCAAGCACGTACCAGGGAGAGTCGCTGATGAGCAATAAATCGCTGATCGCCCTTATTGTCGGTGTCGTCGTGGCGATCGCTGCCTGGAACTGCTTCTACATCGTGGCTCAGACCGAGCGCGCGGTGTTGCTGCAATTCGGTCGCGTGGTCCAGGCTGATGTCCAGCCGGGGCTGCATGTGAAGGTGCCGTACGTCAACAAGGTGCGCAAGTTCGACGCCCGCCTGATGACGCTGGATGCGCCGACGCAACGCTTCCTGACGCTGGAAAAGAAAGCCGTGATGGTGGATGCCTATGCCAAGTGGCGCGTGAAGGATGCCGAGCGCTTCTACACCGCGACCTCGGGCCTGAAGCAGATCGCCGACGAGCGTCTGTCCCGTCGTCTGGAATCGGGCCTGCGTGACCAGTTCGGTAAGCGCACGTTGCATGAAGTGGTGTCCGGTGAGCGTGATGCGCTCATGGCCGACATCACCCGTTCGCTGAATACGATGGCGGAAAAAGAGCTGGGTATCGAAGTGGTCGATGTCCGGGTCAAGGCCATCGATTTGCCGAAGGAAGTGAACCGCAGCGTGTTCGAGCGGATGAGCACCGAGCGCGAGCGTGAAGCCCGCGAGCACCGCGCCAAGGGTAACGAGCTGGCCGAAGGCATCCGTGCCGACGCCGATCGCCAACGCCGGGTGCTGTTGGCCGAAGCCTATCGTGAATCGGAAGAGGTCCGGGGTGATGGTGATGCCCAGGCCGCTGCGATCTACTCCAAGGCCTATGGCCAGGATCAGGAGTTCTACGCGTTCTACCGTAGCCTGCGTGCCTACCGTGAAAGTTTCGCGAACAAATCCGACGTCATGGTCCTGGACCCAAGCAGTGACTTCTTCCGCTACCTGGAAAAGGCCAAGCCTTGATGCGACGTTGACCTGAAGCATTCCGCCCGGCGGCTAAAGCGTCGGGCGGGGTGATCCTTTGGGAAAACGTGTGTATGATGCGGCAGCCGGGAAATTCCCGGCTTTTTTGCGTCTGCACGTTTGATTGTGGTTTTGGTTGCAGGCGTCGGGTTGAACGACTCGACAGGTTATTCGAGGAAAGTGCTGGGCGAGGCCGATTGCTGGCCATTCGTCACGTCGCTCATGCGCGTGTTTTGCGCGTGGGCCAAGTATTTTCTGCTTCACTCAAGGCTTGCCCGAGGGCTGGCCGCCCGGACCATAGGGGAATGGCGTAATGGCAACGGTAGACCGCTGGCTGCTGCCAGATGGCATCGAAGAAGTACTGCCACCGGAAGCTGCGCGTATCGAAGTGGCGCGTCGGCAGGTGTTGGATCTGTTCCAGAGCTGGGGTTACGAGTTCGTCGTCACCCCGCATATCGAGTACCTGGAATCCCTGCTCACCGGCGCGGGCCAGGACCTGGATCTGCGCACCTTCAAGGTGATCGACCCGCAGTCGGGCCGGCAGATGGGCTTTCGTGCCGACATCACGCCGCAAGTGGCGCGCATCGACGCCCATACCCTGCGCCGTGAAGGCCCGAGCCGCCTGTGCTACGCCGGCAGCGTGCTGCATGCCCAGCCGCGTGCCTTGTCATCCTCGCGCAGCCCGATCCAGCTGGGCGCCGAGTTGTATGGCGATGCCAGCCCGAGCAGCGACGTGGAAGTCATCAGCCTGATGTTGGCCATGCTGCAACTGGCTGACGTGCCTGATGTCCACATGGACCTGGGGCATGTCGGCATCTACCGCGGCCTGGCCCGTGCGGCCGGTTTGTCTGGCGAAGTGGAGCAACAGCTGTTCGATGCCCTGCAACGCAAGGCCATCGACGAAGTCATCAGCCTGACCGAGGGCCTGCCGGCCGATCTGTCGGGCATGCTGCGGGCGCTGGTGGACCTGTGCGGCGGGCGTGAAGTATTGGCCGCTGCCCGTGAACGCCTGGCCCATGCGCCGGCACCGGTGTTGGCCGCGCTGGACGATTTGCTGGCGATTGCCGAGCGTCTGTCGGTGCGCTTCCCCGAGTTGCCGCTGTATTTCGACCTGGGCGAGTTGCGCGGCTATCACTATCACACCGGCGTCGTGTTCGCCGTGTTCGTGCCGGGCGTGGGCCAGTCCATCGCCCAGGGCGGCCGTTATGACGACATCGGTGCCGACTTCGGTCGCGCCCGTCCGGCGACCGGTTTCTCTACCGATTTGAAAACCCTGGTGACCCTGGGGCGTGCTGAAGTCGAGCTACCGTCTGGCGGTATCTGGATGCCTGACAGTACGGATGCGGCACTCTGGCAGGCAGTCTGTCAGTTGCGCAGTGAGGGTCAGCGTGTGGTCCAGGCCTTGCCTGGGCAGCCTTTGGCGGCCGCCCGTGAAGCGGACTGCGACCGGCAATTGATTCAGCAGAATGGGCTTTGGCAAGTATTGCCGCTGGCTTCTTGAGTTTTCCCGCCGGCCGCGGCCGGCACCAAGTTTGCGCGAATGAGGACAAGTGTTATGGGTAAGAATGTCGTAGTCCTGGGCACCCAGTGGGGTGATGAGGGCAAAGGCAAGATCGTTGATCTGCTGACCGAACATGCTGCCGCCGTAGTGCGCTACCAGGGTGGCCACAACGCAGGCCACACCTTGGTGATCGACGGTGAAAAAACCGTCCTGCACCTGATTCCGTCGGGCGTGCTGCGCGAAGGCGTCCAGTGCCTGATCGGCAACGGTGTGGTGGTTGCGCCCGATGCCTTGCTGCGGGAAATCATCAAGCTGGAAGAAAAAGGCGTACCGGTGCGCGAGCGCCTGCGTATCAGCCCGTCCTGCCCGCTGATCCTGTCCTATCACGTGGCGCTGGACCAGGCCCGTGAAAAGGCCCGTGGCGAGTTGAAGATCGGCACCACCGGTCGTGGCATCGGCCCGGCCTACGAAGACAAGGTGGCCCGTCGTGGCCTGCGCATCGGTGACCTGTTCCACCGCGAGCGTTTCGCCGCCAAGCTGGGCGAGTTGCTGGACTACCACAACTTCGTCCTGGTCAATTACTACAAAGAACCGGCCATCGACTTCCAGAAGACCCTGGACGAGTGCATGGAATACGCCGAGCTGCTCAAGCCGATGATGCTCGACGTCACCGCCGAGCTGCACGAGCTGCGTCGCGCCGGCAAGGACATCATGTTCGAAGGTGCCCAGGGTTCGCTGCTGGACATCGACCACGGTACCTACCCGTACGTCACCAGCTCCAACACCACTGCCGGCGGCATCGCCACCGGTTCGGGGTTCGGCCCGATGTACCTGGACTACATCCTGGGTATCACCAAGGCCTACACCACTCGCGTCGGTTCGGGTCCATTCCCGACTGAGCTGTTCGACGACGTCGGTGCCTTCCTGGCCAAGCGTGGCCACGAATTCGGTGCCACCACCGGCCGTGCCCGTCGTTGCGGTTGGTTCGATGCCGTCATCCTGCGTCGCGCCATCGACGTCAACAGCATCTCGGGCCTGTGCCTGACCAAGCTGGACGTGCTGGACGGCCTGGAAACCATCAACATCTGCGTGGGCTACAAGAACCAGGACGGCGCTGTCATCGACGCACCGACCGACGCCGACAGCTACATCGGCCTGGAGCCCGTGTACGAGCAGATGCCAGGTTGGACCGAATCGACCGTCGGTGCCAAGACTCTGGAAGAACTGCCTGTGGCCGCGCGCAACTACATCAAGCGCGTCGAAGAGTTGGTCGGTGCGCCGATTGACATTATTTCGACAGGGCCGGACCGCAACGAAACCATCGTTCTGCGTCATCCGTTCGGCTGATAAGTCTTTGATGTAAAACGCAAAGGGCCCTCGCTGGGGCCCTTTGTCGTTTCTGCTTGCCGGACGGCACGACACTTGCTATGCAACTCCATTAAGGCACCGCTTTCCCGAGTGCCATCAAATTAATGGCGTTTGGTAGAGGGATTTCACGTGTCGGCCGTTCTCTCACTGTTACAAAGCCGTTTGCTGCGGCCTGTGTTCGTTACCCTGGGGGTCGCCCTTTTGGTGCAGGTGCTGGTAGCCGTTGCGCTGACCCGAAGCACCGTCACGGCGTTGGAAGCCGATCTGGGCGCGCGGTTGGGGGTGGACAGCCAGAAGCTTTCCGCTGAGCTGGAGCAGGCCGGGCGAGAGGTCACGTCGAGCCTGGACAGCCTGTCCGCCAATACCCGCCAGCGGCTCAATGCCGGCTTGTCTGCTCGTCTGAAGGACGAGCAGACTCAGTTGCGTGGGACCTTGGAGAAGGACTTGAGGGATTCCGCCAATGATATGGCGCAACTCCTGGCTTCCGTTGCACCGCGTGCCATGTGGGATAACGACGTGCCCACCCTCTCTGAATTCGCCCGTCGGGCCCAGCGCAATCCCAACGTGCTGTTCGTCATCTATGACGACGCCGCGGGTGAGCACCTGACGCGCTACCTGAACCGGGAAAACCCGATCAACAAGGCGCTGCTGGAAAAAGGCAAGGGCGAGCGGGCGTTGGACAAGGTGCTGGACGCGGCGAAGAACGATCCGTCGGTGTATTACCTCGAAGCCTCGATCAACCCCAATGGTGTCGAGATCGGCAAAGTCTTGATGGGGGTTTCCACGGCGGCCGTTGAAACCGACCTGAAGGCGCTGGACCAGCGCTTCTCGGCCTTGATCGCCAGCAGCGATCAATTGGTCGGCGACAGCCTCAAGGGCGCGGCGGCCGACAGCGCCACTGCCATGCGCGGTCGCCTGGAGTCGGCTCAAACCACGGCCACGCAGATGCAGACCAACACCGCCAGTACTGTGCAGGACGCTGCGGGCACCTTGCGCTGGCGCATCGGCCTGGGCCTGGCGCTGGTGGGCTTCGGCGTGCTGGTGTTGCTGGCCGTGGTGCTGGGGCGTCGGGTGGTCAATCGCTTGAAACTGCTGATCGCGGCCATGAACGACCTGGCGGCGGGCGAGGGCGACCTGACCAAGCGCGTGCAAATCAACAGCAAGGACGAAATCGGCGACATGGCCTCGGCGGTCAATCGCTTTGTGGATAAGTTGCAGCCCATCGTGCGTGAGGCGGGCGATGTGGCCCAGCGCACCGGTGTGGAAATTGGTGCGATGACCTTGCGCAACTCCGGCGCCGATGCGGCGGCCGGGATGCAGCGTGATGAAGTGGCCGAGAGCCTGCGCGCGCTGTCGCAAATGGCGGACGAGGCTCAATCGGAAAGCCAGGCGATGCAGGCGGCCCTGCAGCAAGTGGTGGAGATCCGCCAGGCCACCGATGAAAACACGCGCACGTCGGCCAAGGTCAGCGGCTTGATCGAAGCGCTGGCCGGCCAGGTCGATACCGGGGCGAAAGTGATCGAGCGGTTGGCGCAGCAGAGCGAGCAGATTGAAGTGGTGCTGACCGTGATTCACGGCATCGCCGAGCAGACCAACTTGCTGGCCTTGAACGCGGCCATCGAGGCGGCGCGGGCCGGGGAAACCGGGCGCGGCTTTGCGGTGGTGGCGGATGAGGTGCGGGCGTTGGCGAGCAAGACCCAGAGCTCCACGGGCGATATCCAGGCGCATATCGTGGCCTTGCAGCAGGGGGCTCGCGAGGCGGTGGCCGCCATCGGCCAGGCCGGGCGCCAGGCCAGCGAAGGCTTGCTGGTGCTGCGTGACAGCGCGCGGTTGCAGCAGTCGGTGCAGGCGTCCGTCGAGCAGGTGCATGCGGCCATCGGCCTGGCGACCCAGGCGGCGGCTCATCAGGCCCAGGGCGCGCAAGCGGTGCGTGGGCGAGTGGAAACCATCCATGCCCAGGCTGAGAAAGCGGCCCAGGCCGTGGTCGAGACCACCGCCAGCGGCAAGGTGCTGGACAACCTGGCGGCGCAACTGAAGGCAAGTCTGGGGCAGTTCAGGGCCTGATCGGGTGGTTGGGCTGGACCCATCGCGAGCCAGCTCGTTCCCACATGGGATTGCAGTGAACACAAAATCTGTGTGCGCTTGAGATCCACTGTGGGAGCGAGCTTGCTCGCGATAGCGATTTCAGCGACTCAGAGATATTTCCAGAACCCAGAAACGCAAAAACCCGCTTTCGCGGGTTTCTGTGAGGTTCAAGGCCTTGACCTTGAAGCTTGAATTGGTGCCCAGAAGAAGACTCGAACTTCCACGACCTTGCGGTCACCAGCACCTGAAGCTGGCGTGTCTACCAATTTCACCATCTGGGCAGCATCTTCAGCGTTGCCGCTGTTGATGTGGCGCACTATACGGAGCGCGTTTTGATCTGTAAACCCCTGTTTTTGTTTTAGTAATTGCCCAGTGCAATTCCAGGGGGCGCAAATGCAAAAACCCGCTTTCGCGGGTTTTTGTTGAGCTGCCAGGCCATTGGCCTGCTGCTCGAAATTGGTGCCCAGAAGAAGACTCGAACTTCCACGACCTTGCGGTCACCAGCACCTGAAGCTGGCGTGTCTACCAATTTCACCATCTGGGCAGTATCGGCAACGTGTGTACGTCGTCGATGGCGCGCACTATACGGAGCGTGTTTTTAACTGTAAACCCCTGCGGAGAAAAAAACCGCTAAATTTCACGAGCGGTGCTTTCCGGGGGCTTCGAAGGCAGGTCAAATGATCCTGGAAACGCTATCGGATGCTTGAAATTTCCCGTTTCATTAAGCCTATGCCAAACTAACCCGCATATAGACAAGGTGAAAACTCTCTAATGGCCGATTGGCAGTCCCTCGATCCCGAGGCCGCTCGTGAAGCGGAAAAATATGAAAACCCTATTCCTAGCCGTGAACTGATCCTGGCGCATCTCGCCGATCGGGGTTCGCCTGCTAGCCGCGAGCAGTTGGTCGAAGAGTTCGGTCTGACCACCGAGGACCAGCTCGAAGCCCTGCGCCGCCGTCTGCGCGCCATGGAGCGCGACGCTCAACTGATCTACACCCGGCGTGGCACCTATGCACCGGTGGACAAGCTCGACCTGATCCTGGGCCGCATCGCCGGTCACCGTGACGGCTTCGGTTTCCTGATCCCGGACGACGGCAGCGACGATCTGTTCATGAGTCCGGCGCAAATGCGTCTGGTGTTCGACGGTGACCGGGCCCTGGCCCGCGTGTCCGGCCTGGATCGTCGTGGCCGCCGTGAAGGCGTGATCGTCGAAGTGGTGTCCCGTGCCCATGAAAGCATCGTTGGCCGTTACTTCGAAGAAGGCGGTATCGGTTTTGTCGTGCCGGATAACCCGAAGGTTCAGCAGGAAGTACTGATTACCCCGGGCCGTAATGGCGCCGCCAAGGTGGGGCAGTTCGTCGAGGTGAAAATCACCCATTGGCCAACTGCGCGCTTCCAGCCACAGGGCGATATCGTTGAAGTGGTCGGCAACTACATGGCGCCGGGCATGGAAATCGACGTTGCGCTGCGCACCTACGACATTCCTCACGTCTGGCCCGAGGCTGTGCTCAAGGAAGCTGCCAAGCTCAAGCCGGAAGTCGAAGAGAAAGATAAAGAAAAACGCATCGACCTGCGCCATCTGCCGTTCGTTACCATCGACGGCGAAGATGCCCGCGACTTCGACGATGCGGTCTATTGCGAAGCCAAGCCCGGCAAGCTGCGCCTGTTCTCCGGCGGCTGGAAGTTGTTCGTCGCGATTGCCGACGTGTCCAGCTACGTGAAGATCGGTTCGGCCTTGGATAACGAAGCCCAGGTGCGCGGCAACTCCGTGTATTTCCCTGAGCGCGTGATTCCGATGCTGCCTGAGCAGCTGTCCAACGGCCTGTGCTCGCTGAACCCGAAAGTCGACCGTTTGGCCATGGTGTGCGAGATGACTATCTCCAAAACCGGCGAAATGACCGACTACCAGTTCTACGAAGCGGTGATCCACTCCCAGGCGCGCCTGACCTACAACAAGGTCAGCACCATCCTGGAAACACCGAAGAGCAGTGAAGCCAAGGCGCTGCGTAGCGAATACGCTGGCGTGGTGCCGCACCTCAAGCAGCTGTACTCGCTGTACAAGGTGTTGCTGGGTGCCCGTCACGTGCGTGGCGCGATCGATTTCGAGACCCAGGAAACTCGGATTGTCTTCGGTTCCGAGCGCAAGATCGCCGCGATCACCCCGACGACCCGTAACGATGCGCACAAGCTGATCGAAGAGTGCATGCTGGCAGCCAACGTGGCCACCGCCGAATTCCTCAAGAAGCACGAGATTCCTGCGTTGTACCGTGTGCACGACGGCCCGCCGCCCGAGCGTCTGGAAAAACTGCGCGCCTTCCTCGGCGAACTCGGCCTGTCCCTGCACAAAGGCAAGGACGGCCCAACGCCGAAGGACTATCAGGCACTGCTGGCGAGCATCAAGGACCGTCCGGATTACCATGTGATCCAGACAGTGATGCTGCGCTCCCTGAGCCAGGCGGTGTACAGCGCTGACAACCAGGGCCACTTCGGTCTGAATTACGAGGCGTACACCCACTTCACCTCGCCGATCCGCCGTTACCCGGACCTGCTCACGCATCGTGCGATCCGCAGCGTGATCCATTCCAAGCAGAGCACCCCGCACGTCAAGCGCGCCGGTGCCATGACCATTCCGAAGGCACGGATCTATCCGTACGACGAAGCGGCCCTGGAACAGTTGGGCGAGCAGTGCTCCATGAGCGAACGCCGCGCCGACGAAGCGACTCGTGACGTGGTGAACTGGCTCAAGTGCGAGTTCATGAAAGACCGCGTGGGCGAGTCGTTCCCGGGCGTGATCACGGCAGTGACCGGCTTTGGTTTGTTTGTCGAACTGACCGACATCTACGTCGAGGGCTTGGTGCACGTCACCGCCTTGCCGGGTGATTACTACCACTTCGATCCTGTGCATCACCGCCTGGCGGGCGAGCGCACCGGTCGCAGCTTCCGCTTGGGCGACACCGTGGAAGTGCAGGTCATGCGCGTCGACCTTGATGAACGCAAGATCGACTTCGGAATGTCTGACAAACCCGCCGAAGCACCGACTGGCCGTAAAAAACGTGGCGGCGAGACCGCAGCGCCTGCGACCAGGGGTAAAGGTGCTCCTGCAAAAACCGCAGAGCCTGAGCCAGCCAAGGCCGGTCGCCGTTCGTCTGTCAAGGACAAGGCTCCCGAAGCCTACCGCCCCAGCGACGCGGCGGCGAAAAATGCCGAGCTGCGCAAGAGCCGCGAATTGAAGCAGCAGTTGCTCAACGAAGCCAAAAGCGGTGGTAAAGCGGCGTCTGGGGGAAAGTCCCACGGGGCGGAAAAGCCGTCGAGCAAACCGAGTAAACACCGTAAAGGCCCGCCAAAGGCGGGGTCGGCCCCCGCGAAAAGCGGCGGGTCGCGCAAACCTAAGGCCAAGTCATGAGTCTGGAAAAAATCTACGGCGTGCATGCCGTAGAGGCACTGCTGCGTCACCACCCCAAACGTGTCAAGCAAGTGTGGTTGGCGGAAGGTCGCAGCGAGCCGCGTGTGCAAGCGCTGGTCGAACTGGCCACCCAGAACAAGGTTGCCATCGGCCAGGCCGAGCGGCGCGAAATGGACGTGTGGGTCGAAGGCGTCCACCAGGGTGTGGTGGCGGACGTAAGCCCGAGCCAGGTCTGGGGCGAGGCGATGCTCGACGAACTGCTCGATCGCACCGAAGGCGCCCCCCTGCTGCTGGTGCTGGACGGCGTGACCGACCCGCATAACCTCGGCGCCTGTCTGCGTTCGGCGGATGCCGCCGGTGCGTTGGCGGTGATCGTGCCCAAGGACAAGTCGGCCACCCTGACGCCAGTGGTGCGCAAGGTGGCCTGCGGCGCGGCGGAAGTGATCCCGTTGGTGGCGGTGACCAACCTGGCGCGCACCCTGGAGAAACTCCAGCAGCGCGGCCTGTGGGTGGTCGGCACGGCGGGCGAGGCCGAGGTCAGTATCTATGACCAGGACCTGACGGGCCCGACGATCCTGATCATGGGCGCCGAAGGCAAAGGCATGCGTCGCCTGACTCGCGAACATTGCGACTACCTGGTCAAACTGCCGATGGCGGGCAGCGTCAGCAGCCTCAACGTCTCGGTGGCCACCGGAGTGTGCCTGTTCGAGGCGCTGCGCCAGCGTAGCGTCAAGTCTGTCGCCAAAAAGCCTTAAGTCAGCGCAAGTCAAATGTGGGAGCGGGCTTGCTCGCGAAAGCGTTGGATCAGTTGATATCGATATTGACTGACACGCCGCTTTCGCGAGCAAGCCCGCTCCCACAGCGTTTTGTATTTAGGCAAAGATTGGGGGTTGTTCAAATAATCGCCAATTGCCTTGCGCCGCCCTCGGCCCTTCTCTACAATTGCGCCCCTTGCTGTGATGGCAGGCACTTATGTGTCTAGCGTCCACAAGTCCATAAGTGTCATTCACTCCTTGTCTGACCGTTTTTGAGCGGCAGGCTACAACCCGTAAGGAGCATTCATGCGTCATTACGAAATCATCTTTTTGGTCCACCCGGATCAAAGCGAGCAAGTCGGCGGCATGGTTGAGCGTTACACCAAGCTGATCGAAGAAGACGGCGGCAAAATCCACCGTCTGGAAGATTGGGGCCGTCGTCAACTGGCCTACGCAATCAACAATGTTCACAAGGCTCACTACGTGATGCTGAACGTTGAGTGCACTGGCAAGGCCCTGGCCGAGCTGGAAGACAACTTCCGCTACAACGATGCAGTGATCCGTAACCTGGTCATCCGTCGCGAAGAAGCCGTCACCGGCCAATCCGAGATGCTCAAGGCTGAAGAAAACCGCAGTGAGCGCCGTGAGCGTCGCGACCGTCCTGAGCATTCTGACAGCGCCGATGGCGATGACAGCGATAGCGACAGCGACAACAGCGATAACGCTGACGAGTAATCCACGGACCTTTTAAGGAGCCAATCACATGGCACGTTTCTTCCGTCGTCGTAAATTCTGCCGCTTCACCGCTGAAGACGTGAAAGAGATCGATTACAAAGATCTCAACACTCTGAAAGCCTACGTATCCGAGACCGGCAAAATCGTTCCAAGCCGTATCACCGGTACCAAAGCTCGTTATCAGCGTCAGCTGGCCACCGCTATCAAGCGCGCCCGCTTCCTGGCCCTGCTGGCCTACACCGACAGCCACGGCCGCTGAGACCGGGCAGTCGACGAGTAGTAAGGGATTGAATGCATGCGCGCCTTAGCTGACTTCATCATGCGGGGACGTGTGCAGGCCACGTTGGTTGTGGCCGGATCCGCGGCATTGCCGCTGTTGTTCTGGTTGAGTGCCGCCGCTGGGTGCCTTGTGCTCCTGCGGCGCGGTTCGGACGCCTTGAGCGTCCTGGGTATCGGGTTGCTGTCAGCGTTGGTGAGCTGGTACTTCCTGAAGGACCCGACAACACTTCTGGTGTTGCTCGGGGCTGGTGGCCTGGCGTTGGTTTTGCGCGCCGGCCATACCTGGAACCGCGTGCTGCTGTGCAGCGTGGCCGTGGGGTTGTTGTGTGCGGTGAGCCTGGGAACTGTATTCAGTTCCTTCATCGAGTCACTGGCGCAGACGTTCGAACACGTCCTGCCGCTGGCGATGGGTGAGGTCTACGAGACATTCTCGGCAGACCAGAAGGCATTTCTCACCGCCCTGAGCGCTCCGCTGATGATCATTTCGATAGCGTCTTCGCTGCAGATCTTTAGCGTGCTGTGCCTGATTCTTGGGCGCTATTGGCAGGCGTCGTTGTATAACCCCGGTGGTTTCGGTCGCGAGTTTCGCGCCATCCGATTCCCCAAGAGCGTGGCGCTGTCACTGCTGGCCGTCATGTGTGTCGCTCCGTTCTTCGGGCTGCATGCACTGATCCTGTTGCCGTTGTGCAGTGTTGCGCTGGTCTTCGCCGGCCTGGCCCTGATTCACGGGCTGGTGGCGCAGAAGCGACTGGCCACGTTCTGGCTGGTGGGGATATACGTGACGTTGTTGCCTTTCATGCACTTGCTCGGTCCGTTGCTCGTGGTCTTGGCCATCGTTGACAGCCTGATTGATTTTCGCGGTCGTATGGCGCCGAAAGACGCCGACAACGCGAACGGTGAAGGTTAAAAGTTAGAGGATTTTCACATGCAACTGATCCTTCTGGAAAAAATCGCCAACCTGGGCAACCTGGGCGACAAAGTAAACGTTAAGGCCGGCTACGGTCGTAACTACCTGCTGCCTTTCGGCAAAGCCACCGCTGCGACCGCTGCCAACCTGGCTGCGTTCGAAGAGCGTCGTGCCGAGCTGGAAAAAGCCGCCGCAGACCGTAAGGCATCGGCTGAAAGCCGTGCTGCCCAACTGGCCGAGCTGGAAGTGACCATCACTGCCACCGCTGGCGACGAAGGCAAGCTGTTCGGTTCTATCGGTACTCACGACATCGCTGACGCACTGACCGCCTCCGGCGTTGAAGTGGCGAAAAGCGAAGTTCGTCTGCCGAACGGCACCATCCGCAACGTAGGCGAATTCGACGTAGCCGTGCACCTGCACGCCGAAGTTGAAGCCACCGTACGCGTTGTCGTGGTAGCAGCCTAAGCAACACCTGTCGGTTGGCACCCTCGGGTGCTAGCCGGTAACATCGGGCACGATCCTGTTTACAGGTCGTGCCCTTTGTCTTTCTGCAATTGCTGAATTTCATAACCAGACGTGGCCATGAACGAAATCACCGCTCCCGAGCAATATGATCTGCAAACCGCTGCCCTGAAGGTGCCTCCGCATTCCATCGAGGCCGAACAGGCCGTACTCGGTGGCCTGATGCTGGACAACAACGCCTGGGAACGCGTGCTCGATCAAGTCTCCGACGGCGATTTCTACCGGCATGACCACCGTCTGATTTTCCGTGCGATCGCCCGTCTGGCCGATCAGAACATGCCGATCGACGTCGTCACCCTGGCCGAGCAATTGGACAAGGAAGGGCAGACGTCCCAGGTTGGCGGCCTCGGTTACCTGGGCGAACTGGCGAAAAACACGCCGTCGGTCGCCAACATCAAGGCCTATGCACAGATCGTCCGCGAGCGGGCGACCTTGCGTCAGTTGATCGGCATCAGCACCGAGATCGCCGACAGCGCTTTCAACCCGGAAGGTCGCACCGCCGCCGAGATCCTCGACGAAGCCGAACGGCAGATCTTCCAGATTGCCGAGGCTCGGCCGAAAACCGGCGGCCCGGTGAGCGTCAATGACCTGTTGACCAAGGCCATCGACCGCATCGACACCTTGTTCAACACCGACAACGCCATCACCGGCCTGTCCACCGGCTACACCGACCTCGACGAGAAGACCAGCGGCCTGCAACCGTCCGACCTGATCATCGTCGCCGGCCGTCCGTCCATGGGTAAGACCACCTTTGCGATGAACCTGGTGGAAAACGCCGTGCTGCGCAGCGACAAGGCGGTGCTGGTGTATTCCCTCGAGATGCCAGGCGAATCGCTGATCATGCGTATGCTGTCGTCCCTGGGGCGCATCGACCAGACCAAGGTCCGTTCCGGCCAACTGGAAGACGACGACTGGCCGCGCCTCACCTCGGCGGTCAACCTGCTCAACGACCGCAAGCTGTTCATCGACGATACGGCCGGTATCAGCCCGTCGGAAATGCGCGCCCGGACCCGGCGCCTGGTGCGTGAGCACGGTGATATCGCGCTGATCATGATCGACTACCTGCAACTGATGCAGATCCCCGGTTCCAGCGGCGACAACCGGACCAACGAGATTTCCGAAATCTCCCGTTCCCTCAAAGCCCTGGCCAAGGAATTCAACTGCCCGGTGGTGGCGCTTTCCCAGCTGAACCGTTCCCTGGAACAGCGCCCGAACAAGCGCCCGGTGAACTCCGACTTGCGGGAATCCGGAGCGATCGAGCAGGACGCCGACGTCATCATGTTCGTGTACCGCGACGAGGTGTATCACCCCGAAACGGAGCACAAGGGCATCGCCGAAATCATCATCGGCAAGCAGCGGAACGGCCCGATCGGCTTCATCCGCCTGGCGTTTATCGGCAAGTACACGCGCTTCGAAAACCTGGCACCGGGTAGCTACAATTTCGATGACGATGAGTAAGTTCTTCGTCGTCTGATCCGGCCTCATCGTCGGATCGCCGCCCGGAGCAAGCTCGCTCCCACAGAGGAATGCATTCCAAGGTGGGAGCGAGCTTGCTCGCGATAGGTGTGCCGCCGATTTCCGACCATAGCCGTCGGAATTGGTCAAAATTTGTGCTATATTCCGCGCCCGCGATTTTTCATCCTTTATACCGGTCATCGACATGCAAGCAGCCAAGCCGTTATTTGACTATCCCAAGTACTGGGCCGAATGTTTCGGCCCGGCGCCATTCCTGCCCATGAGCAGGGAGGAGATGGATCAGCTTGGCTGGGATTCGTGCGACATCATCATCGTGACCGGTGATGCCTACGTCGACCACCCGTCGTTCGGCATGGCGATCATTGGCCGTTTGCTGGAAGCCCAGGGCTTTCGCGTGGGGATCATTGCCCAGCCGAACTGGCAGTCCAAAGACGACTTCATGAAGCTTGGCGAGCCCAACCTGTTTTTCGGTGTCGCGGCCGGCAACATGGACTCGATGATCAACCGCTACACCGCCGACAAGAAAATCCGCTCCGATGACGCCTACACCCCCGGTGGCCTGGCGGGCAAACGGCCGGATCGCGCGAGCCTGGTCTACAGCCAGCGCTGCAAGGAAGCCTACAAGCACGTGCCGATCGTGCTGGGTGGTATCGAAGCGTCGCTACGCCGCATCGCCCATTACGATTACTGGCAGGACCGGGTGCGCAACTCGATCCTGATCGACGCCTGTGCCGACATCCTGCTCTACGGCAACGCCGAGCGGGCGATTGTCGAAGTCGCCCAGCGCCTGTCCTATGGCCACAAGATCGAAGACATCACCGACGTGCGCGGTACCGCATTCATCCGTCGCGATACGCCGCAAGGCTGGTACGAAGTCGACTCCACGCGTATCGACCGTCCGGGCAAGATCGACAAGATCATCAACCCGTACGTAAACACCCAGGACACTCAGGCCTGCGCCATCGAACAGGAGAAGGGGCCGGTTGAGGACCCGAGCGAAGCCAAGGTCGTGCAGATCCTGGCGAGCCCGAAAATGACCCGGGACAAGACCGTGATTCGCCTGCCGTCGGTGGAAAAGGTCCGTGGCGACGCGGTGCTTTATGCCCACGCCAACCGCGTACTGCACTTGGAAACCAACCCGGGTAACGCCCGCGCCCTGGTGCAGAAGCACGGCGAAGTCGACGTCTGGTTCAACCCGCCACCCATTCCGATGACCACCGAAGAAATGGACTACGTGTTTGGCATGCCTTACGCGCGTGTTCCCCATCCGGCGTACGGCAAGGAGAAGATCCCGGCCTACGAGATGATCCGTTTCTCGGTGAACATCATGCGTGGCTGCTTTGGTGGCTGCACCTTCTGCTCGATCACCGAGCATGAAGGCCGGATCATCCAGAACCGCTCCGAAGAGTCGATCATCCGCGAGATCGAAGAGATCCGCGACAAGGTCCCGGGCTTCACCGGGGTGATTTCCGACCTTGGCGGCCCGACCGCGAACATGTATCGCATTGCCTGCAAGAGCCCGGAAATCGAATCCGCGTGCCGCAAGCCGTCCTGTGTGTTCCCTGGCATCTGCCCGAACCTGAACACTGACCATTCTTCGCTGATCCAGCTGTACCGCAGCGCCCGGGCCTTGCCTGGGGTGAAGAAAATTTTGATTGCTTCCGGCCTGCGTTACGACCTGGCGGTCGAGTCGCCGGAATACGTCAAGGAGCTGGTGACCCACCACGTCGGCGGCTACCTGAAGATCGCGCCGGAGCACACCGAGGAAGGCCCGCTCAACCAGATGATGAAGCCGGGCATCGGCAGCTATGACAAATTCAAGCGGATGTTCGAGAAGTACACCAAGGAAGCCGGGAAAGAGCAGTACCTGATTCCCTACTTCATCGCCGCCCACCCGGGCACCACCGACGAAGACATGATGAACCTGGCGCTGTGGCTCAAGGGCAACGGTTTCCGCGCCGACCAGGTGCAGGCGTTCTATCCGTCGCCGATGGCCACGGCCACCGCCATGTACCACTCGGGCAAGAACCCGCTGCGCAAGGTCACCTACAAGAGCGATGCGGTGACCATCGTCAAGAGCGAGGAGCAGCGCCGTCTGCACAAGGCCTTCCTGCGCTATCACGACCCCAAGGGCTGGCCGATGCTGCGTGAAGCGTTGACCCGCATGGGCCGCGCCGACCTGATCGGGCCGGGCAAGAACCAGTTGATCCCGCTGCACCAGCCGGCCACCGACAGCTACCAGAGCGCCCGTCGCAAGAACTCGACGCCAGCCGGCAGCCACAAGGTGGGCAAGGAAACCACCAAGATCCTGACCCAGCACACCGGCCTGCCGCCGCGGGCCAGCGATGGCGGTAACCCGTGGGACAAGCGCGAGCAGGCCAAGGCCGCGGCTTTCGCCCGCAACCAGCAGGCCGCCAAGGAGCGCAAGGATGCAGCCAAGGGCAAGGGACCGAAACCGGCGCGCAAGCCTGTCGTGCCACGCTAACGGGCCAATCCATGATGCAAAACGCCAGCCTCAGTGCTGGCGTTTTGCTTTCTAGCGACGGTGCTGCCCATTTGCTATCTTGGCCGCCGCCGGTGCCAGCCTACCCAATGCAATAACGCCGAGCGCTGCCCTTGTGGCGAGGGAGCTTGCTCCCGCCCGGGGGCAAAGCCGTCGTAAACCGGCCGGTACGGTCTGCCTGGGAACATGGCATGGGATTGTTTGGGGCCGCTTCGCAGCCCAGCGGGAGCAAGCTCCCTCGCCACAGTATTGTGTGTGGATAAAGACTCACTTCCGATTCTCAAGGACGATTCATATGAGCAGCGCTACAACGGGCATCGGCATGGACCTGAGCTTCTCCCAGTTCATGGCCCGCAAACGCATCGAAAGCCAGATCAACCTGCCGCGCCTGTTTGCTGCCATTGACGCCGATCCTGGCATTGCCGGGGCGGGTGTGGTGTATGTCGATTCCGAATACAACGTCGTGACCCTGCGCGAGTTCAAGCCGATTTGCAGCATCGCGCCCAAGCGCATCATTCTGCGCGAGGCGAAAAAATACATCGCGCCGCAGCAGTTCATCGCTCAGGTCAAAAGCAGCCCCCGCGAGTCCAAGCTCGGGCTTGAAGCAACCAATGCCGGCTTGTCCTGTGTCGCCGCGGTGATTGGTTGGGTGGTGGTGTTCAGTGGCAGCGTCGCGGTGCCCTTTACAGCGGGGGCAAGTGCCTTTGTCGTCGCCCTGGGCGCCGCTGCCGCGACGGCCAGTACCGCGCAATGCGTCATTGGCGGGATGCGGGTGGCCAATGAGCTGGCCAATCCGACCGGCAACGATGAGATGAACGACGCCGACTGGTACAACATCGTGTCGCCGATCCTGGACGGTGTGTCCCTGGTGGGGGTCGGTGGCTCGGCCCTGACGACTGTCCGGCTGCTCAAGGCCAACAAGGCGGCCGCCACCGGAAAGAGTTGGTATCAGTTGCTCAAGGGGCTGAATCGGCAGGAGCGCAGCAAACTGACCAAGGAGCTGTTGACGCTGAAGGACCCGAGCCTGACCGCGAAGCTGCTCAAGCTGCAGCAACGCGCGGGAGCCTTGCCCAAACGTTATTCGTCTGCCGAGATCAGGCACGCGACGCTGACGCAGATAAAGGATTCCCTGGGAGGCGCGCTGGGGGTCATTGGCAGTTATACCGGCGATGGCGCCGTGAAGACGGTAGCCGTCGGCCTGTACGAGGAGTTCACGGAATGATCGGGGGCGGATCGCTGAAGCCATTTCTCGCCCGTTATTTTCCGGTGTTCATGGGGACGATCCTGCTGGGCTGCTTTTCCGGGTCCACGCTGCTGGTGTTGGCCGGGGCCACTTATTGGCGTGCCCTGGAGCCGTCAGCCAGGACCGACTATGTCGGGCTCGGCACGTTGGCTCTGGTGCTCGTCCTGGTCCTGGGCAACCTCTTGATCGCTCGCGGGCGCGCCTGGGCGGTCTGGTGGGTGGCGGGGTATTTCCTGGCCTGTCTGGCGGCGGTGCTGCCGGCGTTCGCTTATGGAGCGCATCAGGGCGTGTACCTGTTCGCTGTGTTGTTACCGCTGCTGGGGCTGCTGCTGCTCAACAGCAAGCGTCATCGGGAAATGCGCAGCAAACTCGTCGATATCCGCCGCCAACGCGCGCTGATCATCCAGGCCGCCAAGGCCTCACGCCCGCGTCGCTGAGTCGATTCGCGCCGCATTTATGTGCATTCCTTTACAGATGAATACGGGCATCGCGCGTTTTTAGTGCTCTACTGCCTTGAGTAGACAAAGAAAGTGTCGGGCCTGCCTGCATGGCATAAGTCTTGCGCCGCTTTCGATACCGCCCAGGCTCGCAGGAGGCACGTCGTGTCGATCCATGTCGCATTGCATCACGTCACGCATTACCGCTACGACCGCGCCGTCGAACTCGGCCCGCAGATCGTTCGCCTGCGTCCGGCCGCCCACAGCCGCACGCGGATTCTGTCCTATGCGCTGAAGGTTTCGCCCGAGCAGCATTTCATCAATTGGCAGCAAGACCCCCAGGGCAATTACCTGGCGCGGCTGGTGTTTCCCGAGAAAACCCGGGAGCTGCGGATCGAAGTCGATCTGCTGGCGGAAATGGCGGTGTTCAATCCGTTCGACTTTTTTCTCGAGCCCTACGCCGAGAAAATTCCGTTTGCCTACGCGGCTGACGAACGCAAGGAGCTGGCGCCTTACCTGGAAACCCTGCCGCTGACGCCGAGGTTCCAGGCCTATCTGGACGGCATCGACCGTACGCCGTTGCCGGCGGTGGATTTCCTGGTGGCGCTCAACCAGCGCCTGAGCGAAGACATCAATTACCTGATCCGCATGGAGCCCGGCGTCCAGACCCCGGAGCATACCCTTGAGCACGCGTCCGGCTCGTGTCGCGACTCGGCGTGGTTGTTGGTGCAACTGTTGCGCAACCTTGGCCTGGCCGCGCGGTTTGTTTCCGGTTACCTGATCCAGTTGACCGCCGACGTGAAGAGCCTCGATGGCCCGTCCGGCACCGACGTCGACTTCACCGACTTGCATGCCTGGTGCGAGGTCTACCTGCCCGGTGCCGGCTGGATCGGCCTGGATGCGACGTCCGGGCTGTTCGCCGGTGAAGGCCATATCCCGCTGGCCTGTAGTCCCGATCCGTCCTCGGCGGCACCGATCAGTGGCCTGGTGGAGCCCTGCGAGTGTGAGTTCAGCCACGAAATGTCCGTCGAGCGGGTCTGGGAAGCGCCGCGGGTGACCAAGCCTTACACCGACGCGCAATGGCTGGCGATCCAGGCACTGGGGCGGCAGATCGATGCCGATCTGCTGGAGGGCGACGTGCGCCTGACCATGGGCGGCGAGCCGACCTTTGTCTCCATCGATGACCCGGACGGCGCCGAGTGGAACACCGCGGCGCTCGGGCCGGACAAGCGCCGGCTCTCCGCCGAGCTGTTCCAGCGCATGCGCAATCACTATGCGCCCAAGGGGCTGGTGCATTTCGGCCAGGGCAAGTGGTACCCCGGCGAGCAACTGCCGCGCTGGTCACTCAACTGCTATTGGCGGCGCGACGGGGTGCCGATCTGGCACAACAGCGCGTTGATCGCCGACGAGCAGGAGGATTACGGCGCCGATGGCGAACTGGCCGGGCGCTTCCTGGCGAGCGTCGCCGAACGTTTGAAGATTCCTGCGCGGTTCGTGTTTCCGGCCTACGAAGACAACTTCTATTACCTCTGGCGCGAAGGCGCGCTGCCTTCGAACGTCACAGCCGAGGACCCACGCCTGGAGGACGCTCTGGAGCGTGCACGGTTGCGCAAGGTCTTCAGCCAGGGCCTGGACAAGGTCATCGGCCAGGTCCTGCCGTTGGCTCGCACCGCCAAGGGGGATCAATGGCAAAGCGGTCGCTGGTACCTGCGGGACAACCACTGCCGCCTGGTGCCGGGGGATTCGCCCCTGGGGTATCGTTTGCCGCTGGCGTCCCAGCCCTGGGTGACGGCGGCCGAGTACCCGTTCATCCACCCCACCGACCCGAACCAGGACTTGCCCGAACTGCCCGGTACCGAGCAACTGGCGCGGCACGGCGAGGCGGCGGCCGAGGAGGGTCGTGTCCCGGAGATCGACAAGTCCGCCGACTGGCTGACCCGCACCGCTTTCTGTGCCGAGGCCCGCGAAGGTCGGCTCTATCTGTTCATGCCGCCGCTGGAGCGGGTCGAAGATTACCTGGAACTGGTCAGTGCCATCGAAGCGACGGCTGAGGAACTGCGGTGTCCGGTGCTGTTGGAAGGCTACGAACCGCCGAACGACCCGCGCCTGAGCAATTTCCGCATTACCCCCGACCCCGGTGTGATCGAGGTCAACGTACAACCCTCGGCGACCTGGGATGAGTTGGTCGAGCGCACTGAGTTTTTGTACGAAGAAGCGCGACAGACCCGACTGACCACCGAGAAATTCATGATCGATGGCCGGCACACCGGCACGGGCGGCGGTAACCATTTCGTACTGGGTGGCGCGACACCGGCCGACTCGCCGTTCCTGCGACGTCCCGACCTGCTGCGCAGCCTGATCAGTTACTGGCATAACCACCCGTCGTTGTCCTACCTGTTTTCCGGGTTGTTCATCGGCCCGACTTCCCAGGCACCACGGGTGGACGAGGCGCGCAACGACGCCTTGTACGAGCTGGAAATCGCGTTCGCGCAAATGCCACAGCCCGGCGAAGCGTGTCCGCCGTGGTTGGTCGATCGCTTGTTGCGCAACCTGTTGATCGACGTGACCGGCAATACGCACCGCGCCGAATTCTGCATCGACAAGCTCTATTCACCGGACGGCGCCACGGGGCGTCTCGGCCTGTTGGAGCTGCGTGCGTTCGAGATGCCGCCCCACGCCCGCATGAGCCTGGCCCAGCAATTACTGCTGCGGGCGCTGGTGGCGCGGTTCTGGCGCGAGCCTTATGCGCCGGCGAAACTGGCGCGCTGGGGCACCGAGCTGCATGACCGTTTCCTGCTGCCGCACTTTATCGAGCAGGATTTTGCCGACGTCATCCATGAGCTGAACGCCGCCGGCTACCCGCTGCGGGCCGAATGGTTCGCCGCGCACCTGGAGTTCCGCTTCCCCAAGGTGGGCGACTACGCGGTCAGCGGTATCGAGCTGCAATTGCGCCAAGCCCTCGAGCCTTGGCATGTACTGGGGGAGGAGGGCGCAGTCGGCGGCGCCGTGCGTTACGTGGATTCCTCCCTGGAGCGTTTGCAGGTCAAGCTCAGCGGCCTGGCGCCGCAACGCTACCTGCTGACCTGCAATGGCGTGCCGGTGCCGTTGCAACCGACTGGTCGGGTCGGCGAATTTGTCGCTGGGGTGCGTTTCCGAGCGTGGCAACCGGCCAACTGCCTGCAACCGACCATCCCGGTGCATGCGCCGCTGGTTTTCGACTTGCTCGATACCTGGATGCAACGTTCCGTGGGCGGTTGCCAGTATCATGTGGCCCATCCGGGCGGGCGCAACTATGACAGCCTGCCGGTGAATGCCAACGAGGCCGAGAGCCGGCGCATGGCGCGCTTCTTCCGTCTCGGACACACGCCGGGGAAACTGCCGATACCCAGCCTGGCGGTGGATGACGAGTTTCCACTCACGCTCGACCTGCGACGTTTTCAAGGGGCGCCCAAGGTGTAAGTGAACCCCGTGGCGAGGGAGCTTGCTCCCGCTCGGTTGCGCAGCGACCGTAAAATTCTCGGGCTGCTGCGCAGCCCAGCGGGAGCAAGCGCCCTCGCCACAATGATTGCAGTCCGAAAGCCAGGCCGGATCCAACATAAGACACACCTATCCGGGCGTCATGCGCTTGCGCTAGTCTCACCTTTCATTGCCGTCTGCCGAGCTTTCCATGCCTGACCTGCTTGACCGTTACCCGCTGACGACGGGCACCTATCACGAATTAATGGACGACAGCGGTGCGGTACGCGCGCACTGGCGGCGGCTGTTCGACCAGTTGCAGCGCAGCACGCCGGCCCAGTTGCTCCAGCGCCAGGCCCTGCTGGCCCGGCAGATCCAGGAAAACGGCGTGACCTACAACGTTTACGCCGATCCGAAAGGCGCCGACCGGCCGTGGGAACTGGACCTGCTGCCCCATGTGATCGACCCACAGGAATGGCAGCATCTGTCAGCCGGGATCGCCCAGCGTGCGCGATTGCTCAATGCGGTGCTGGCCGACCTGTACGGACCGCAGCGGCTGATCAGCGAAGGGCTGTTGCCGGCGGAGCTGGTATTCGGGCACAACAATTTCCTCTGGCCCTGCCAGGGCATCACGCCGCCGGACGGCAGTTTCCTGCACTTGTATGCGGTGGATCTGGCGCGCACGCCCGACGGCCGCTGGTGGGTCACGGCGGACCGGACCCAGGCGCCTTCGGGGGCCGGGTACGCGCTGGAAAATCGCATGATCGTTTCCCGCGCCTTCCCCGACTTGTATCGCGACTTGAAGGTGCGGCACCTGTCCGGATTTTTCCGCACCTTGCAGGAAACCCTGGCGCGACAGGCACCCAGCGACGGCGAGTCGCCGCTGGTGGTGCTGTTGACGCCGGGGCGGTTCAACGAAAGCTATTTCGAACACCTTTACCTGGCGCGCCAGCTGGGCTATCCGCTGGTGGAGGGCGGCGACCTGACGGTTCGCGATGCTACGGTCTACCTCAAGACCCTCAGCGGCCTGCGCCGGGTCCACGCCATCATGCGCCGGCTCGACGACGATTTCTGCGACCCCCTGGAGCTGCGCACCGATTCGGCCCTCGGCGTGCCGGGGTTGCTGGAAGCCGTGCGCCAGGGCCGGGTGCTGGTGGCCAATGCCTTGGGCAGTGGCGTGCTGGAGTCGCCGGGCCTCCTGGGCTTTCTGCCGAAGATCAACCAGTACCTGTTCGGCGAAGAACTGCTGCTGCCGTCCATCGCCACCTGGTGGTGCGGTGAGCCGCCGGTGTTGGCCCAGGCCCTGGAAAAATTGCCGCAACTGTTGATCAAGCCGGCATTTCCTTCCCAGAGTTTCAGCCCGGTGTTCGGTCGCGACCTGAGCGAGGCGCAGCGCGGCCAACTGGCGGCGCGCATGCAGGCACGACCATATGCCTATGTCGCCCAGGAACTGGCGCAACTGTCCCAGGCACCGGTCTGGCAGGCCGAAGATGGGCAGATCCAGCCCCGGGCGATCGGCATGCGCATGTACGCCGTGTCCGGCAAGGATGATTATCGGGTGCTGCCGGGTGGCCTGACCCGGGTGGCCGCCGAGGCCGATGCCGAGGTGGTGTCGATGCAGCGCGGTGGCGCCAGCAAGGACACCTGGGTCTTGGGAGAGCAGGTGCCCGGCGGTGAACAATGGAAGGCCCAGCGCACCGTGGGGGTCCATGACCTGGTGCGACGGGATCCGTACCTGCCTTCGCGGGTGGTGGAAAACCTGTTCTGGTTCGGCCGCTACTGCGAGCGTTGCGATGACAGCGCGCGGTTGTTGCGGATCATGCTGGCGCGTTATGTCGATGGCGACGACCCGCAGGCCCTGCAATCGGCGGTGGCGCTAGGGGAAAGCCTGATGCTGCTGCCCGAAGAGGGCGAACTGCCCGAGCGTTTGCTGGCGGCACTGCTGGGGGACGACTGGTCGTTCAGCCTGCGCTCCAACCTGCAGCGCTTGCAATGGGCCGCCTCGCAAGTGCGCGGCAAGCTGTCCCGGGAGAACTGGCAGGCGCTGGTGGAGCTGCAGCGCGAGGCCATGGAACTGGAAACCGAGGAAGCGGACTTCGGCGAGTTGCTGGATTTCCTCAATCGGCTAGTGATGTCCCTCGCGGCGTTGTCCGGATTCGCCCTGGACGACATGACCCGCGACGAAGGCTGGCGCTTCCTGATGATCGGCCGGCGCCTGGAGCGCCTGCAGTTTCTCAGCAGCAGCCTGGCGGCGTTCCTGCGCAGCGATGCGGTATTCGATCAGGCTGGGCTTGAGTGGTTGCTGGAACTGGGCAACAGCAGCATCACCTATCGCTCGCGTTATTTGGCGGTGGCCCAGTTGATCCCGGTGCTGGACTTGCTGCTGCTGGACGAACAGAACCCCCATGCGGTGCTGTTCCAGTTGAAGCTGGTGACCCGCACGCTCAAGCGCTTGAACGATGATTTTGCCGCCCCCAGGGAAACCGCCTTGCCGGACCTGGTCGCACGCCTGTCACGCTTTGACCTGCGTTGCCTGGAAAACCCATTGTTCGGTGAAGCCAGCCTGCGCGCCGCACTCGATGGGCTGGCCGACCTGTTGCAGGAAATGGCCGATGCCAGCGGCCAGGTGTCCGATCGCCTGGCCTTGCGTCATTTCGCCCACGTCGATGACGTCAGCCAACGCACGGTGTCTGTCTGATGAGCGCTCGTTACCAGATCCTCCACGACACTCATTACCACTACGACAGCCCGGTGTCCCTGGCCCAGCAGCTCGCTCATCTGTGGCCGCGGGCCTGTGACTGGCAGCGTTGCACCGAACGGCAACTGTTGATCAGCCCGGAACCGACGACCCGGCGCGACGAACAGGATGTGTTCGGCAACCCGCTGACCCGGCTGGCCTTTGAACGGCCCCATGACGAGCTGTTGGTCAATGCCCGCCTGAGCGTCGAGGTGCTGGCCCGCCCCGAGCTGGATTTCAACCTGTCCCCGGCCTGGGAGTCGACCCGCAACGCGTTGACCTACAGTGGCCGACCACTGGCGGCGCCGTTGCTGGAAGCGTGCCGCTATCGTTTCGAGTCACCGTATGTGCACCTCAAGCGCAGCTTCGTCGAGTTTTCCGAAAGCTGCTTCCCGTCGGGGCGACCGTTGATGATGGGTGTCCGAGCGCTGATGGAGAAGATTTTCGAGGAGTTCACCTTCGATGCCGAGGCGACCCAAGTGGCGACGCCGCTGGTGGAGGTGCTGGAGCGGCGGCGGGGCGTATGCCAGGACTTCGCCCACCTGATGCTGGCCTGCGTGCGCTCTCGCGGCTTGGCGGCGCGTTACGTCAGCGGCTACCTACTGACCCAGCCGCCGCCCGGCCAGCCCCGGCTGATTGGCGCCGATGCGTCCCATGCCTGGGTCTCGGTGTATTGCCCGGTGCTGGGGTGGGTGGACTTCGACCCGACCAACAACGTCCAACCGGCCCTGGAACACATCACCCTGGCCTGGGGCCGGGATTTTTCCGATGTATCGCCGTTGCGAGGGGTGATCCTGGGCGGCGGTGCCCATGATCCTGAAGTGCGGGTGACGGTGATGCCGTTGGAAGCGTAAACGCTGTGTGAACCCTGTGGGAGCGAGCTTGCTCGCGATGACGTCGTGTCAGCCAATGAGGAGGTTGACTGTTAATTCGCTATCGCGAGCAAGCTCGCTCCCACAGTGTGGATCGGATCATCGGGCCCTGGGGGAATCAGGCGTCGGGAGCCTGATCTTTCGGTGCATCGACATCGTCTTCTGCTGCTACTTCGCCTTCGGTATCCGGGCTCAGTGCGGCTTCTTCTACAGCTGTGGCTTTCTTGCGCTGCAGCTTTTCCTCTTTCTTCTGCTCCTTGGCCAAGTCTCTCTGACGTTTGGCGAAGGAATAATTGGGTTTGGCCATGGGCGATCCTCTGGGGTCGAAGGTGAGGTTGAGCGGCGCATATTCTGCCCTGTATCGGGGCCGAGCCGTTAGCTGGGTTTTTGTTCGGCCCATTTTGGCTGTACGGACGGTTGCCATTCGTCCAGGGCATCGAGCAGGTTCTGCGCGGATTCGCTCACTTGCAGCATGTCACGATGGGGCGCGCGGACGAAGCCTTCGGCGACGATATGATCGAGAAAAGCGGTGAGCTTGCTGTAGAAGCCGTTCACTTCCAACAGCCCCAGCGGTTTGCCATGGTAGCCGAGCTGGCCCCAGGTCCAGACTTCGAACAACTCCTCCAGCGTGCCGAGGCCGCCGGGCAGGGCGATGAAGGCATCGCTGAGTTCAGCCATGCGCGCCTTGCGAGCATGCATGCCGTCCACCACTTCCAGGCGGGTCAGGCCGCTGTGGCCGATTTCCTTGTCCTTCAGGCTTTGCGGGATGATGCCGATGACTTCGCCGCCAGCCGCCAGGGCCGCGTCGGCGACAATGCCCATCAGGCCGACGGCCCCGCCACCGTAGACCAGGGTCAATTTTCGTTCCGCCAACGCCTGCCCGAGGGCCTGCGCCGCTTCACGATACGCTGGGTCGGTGCCAGTGCTGGCGCCGCAAAATACACAAACAGACACGATGGACATGCTTTACTCCGTGGTCAGTCACCACACCAGAGTAAAGCCTGGGCTATGCTGCGCAAAGGACTTAAACCTCGCGCAGGGGTTTTTCATAGGTGCCACTGGCGCCACAGGCGTAGGCGGCGAGCAAGCTGCATAACAGGCTATTGAAGTTCATGGCGATCGCTCCAGAGGTTGATGGGGTTGATCATAGGGGCGCGTCATACTTCTGGCTGGTTGATTATGTCCATCAGGCTGATAGCCTTAAGTTGTATACAATCTTTGACTCAGGTCATAGGAACTTGCCGGAAAATCAGGCAGTCTTTCCCTTTGACGGATTTTTGTTAACCATGCCTTGGAGATTCACGATGTTTGCCAAACTTGTTGCAGTATCCCTGCTGACGCTGGCCAGCAGCCAACTGATGGCAGCGGAGTGCAAGACCACCATCGACTCGACCGACCAGATGTCCTTCAACACCAAGGCCATCGAGATCGACAAGAGCTGCAAGACCTTCACCGTTGAGCTGACCCACTCGGGCAGCTTGCCGAAAAACGTCATGGGCCATAACTGGGTGCTGAGCAAAGAGGCCGACATGCAGCCGATCGCCACCGATGGCCTCGCTGCCGGTATCGACAAGAACTACCTCAAGGAAGGTGATGCCCGCATCATCGCCCACACCAAACTCATCGGGGCCAAGGAAACCGACTCGGTGACCTTCGACGTGTCGAAACTCGATGCCGCTGAAAAATACGGCTTCTTCTGCTCGTTCCCGGGCCATATCTCGATGATGAAAGGCACCGTTACGCTGAAGTGATCAATTTCAGGTACAAAAAAGCGCCCCATGCAGGGCGCTTTTTTATGCCTGGCAAACACCCCTTGTGGGAGCGAGCTTGCTCGCGATGACGGCAGCACATCCAACATCAATGCAAACTGACCCACCGCTATCGCGAGCAAGCTCGCTCCCACAGAGATTGCCGATCAGGGGGCGTAAGGCATCACCCGCTTGTGCTCGGTCTTGCGATAGGTGTCGCAAATGATCCTGGCCGCCTCTTCGCGAATCGGTTGGCCGTGCAGGAACGCATCGATTTCGGCGTAGGTCACGCCGTGGGAGGCTTCATCCGGCTTGCCGGGCGACAGGTCTTCAAGATCGGCGGTGGGGACTTTTTCCACCAGCGATTCCGGCGCGCCAAAGTCCCGGGCGATGGCCCGGACCTGGTTTTTCACCAGGCCGCTCAACGGCGCCAGGTCGCAGGCGCCGTCACCGAACTTGGTGAAGAACCCCATCACCGCTTCGGCCGCATGGTCAGTGCCGATCACCAGACCCTGCTCGGCGCCGGCGATCGTGTATTGCGCCACCATGCGCATCCGCGCCTTGGTATTGCCCAGCACGAAGTCCCGCGAGACCGCCGCCTTGCCTTCGAACGCGGCGACTTGCTCGGCCAAGGCCTTGACCGCCGGGCCGATATTGACGGTGTGGCGCTCGTCGGGATCGATGAAGTCCACACTGGCCTGTGCTTCATGCTCGTCGAACTGGGTGTCGTACGGCAGGCGCACGGCGATGAACTTATAGGCCGCGTCGCCGGTTTTCTCCCGCAGTTCGCGCACGGCACGTTGGGCCAGCAGCCCGGCGGTCAGCGAGTCGACGCCACCGCTGATGCCCAGCACGAGGGACTTGAGCCCGGAATTGACCAGGCAATCCTGGATAAAGCTCACTCGCCGGGCGATTTCGGCCTTGAGGTCGGCGTCATGGGCGAACGGTGGCTGGACCTTGAGCTGTTCAGCAATCTCACGCTGTACGGCTTGCATGAATTCACTCCTTGCGTATCAAAGGGCGGCAGGTACTTGGAAAACGTGTCGCATGTAGGCGACGAAATTCGGGTCCTTGCAGTGGGTCTTGCCGGGCTCGTCTGAAATCTTGGCCACGGGTTGCCCGTCACAGCTGATCATTTTAAGCACGATGCTCATGGGCTCGACACCCGGAATGTCACAGGTCAGATTGGTGCCAATACCGAAGCTGACATTAATGCGACCACGCAACGCCCGAAAAATCTCCAGGCATTTGGGCAGTGTCAGGCTATCGGAGAACACCAGGGTCTTGCTCATCGGGTCGATGCCGAGCTTGTGGTAGTGGGCGATGGCTTTTTCGCCCCAGATCACCGGGTCGCCGGAGTCATGGCGCAAACCGTCGAACAGCTTGGCGAAGAACAGATCGAAATCCTTGAGGAAGGCATCCATGGTGATGCAGTCGGTCAGCGCGATCCCCAGCAGGCCGCGGTATTCGCGGACCCAGCAGTCGAGGGCGGCGATCTGGCTGTCGATCAGCCGCGGGCCCAATTGCTGGTGGGCCATGATCCACTCATGGGCCATGGTGCCCAGGGGCTTCATATCCAGCTCCCGGGACAGGTGTACGTTACTGGTGCCGACGAAACGCCCGGGGAAATCATGCTTGAGCACGTTGACCACTTCTTCCTGGACGCGGAAGGAAAACCGCCGACGGGTGCCGAAATCCGCGACCTGCAGTTCGGCCAGCTCGTCGGCGCTGGCGTTGGCGCTCAGCCAGTCGAACTTGCGATACAGCTGCTCGCGGGCCTGCTCCAGGACGATTTCACGGTAGCGATAGCGATTGCGCACTTCGCTGACAATGGCCAGCAGCGGCACTTCGAACAGAATCACGTGCAGCCAGGGGCCGCGCAGGCGGATGAACAGCTCGCCGTTGTCGATGCCGGTGTGGACGTAGCGCAGGTTGAAGCGAAACAGTCCCAGGAACCGCAGGAAGTCCGGCTTGAGAAAGCTGATACGTTCCAGGAAACCCAACTGGTCGGCGCTCAGGCTCAGCTCCGCCAGGCGCTCGATCTGGAAGCGGATCTCCGCCAGGTACGGGCGCAGGTCTTCGCTGTTGCGGCAACGAAACTCCCACTCGACTTCGACGTTGGGGTAGTTGTGCAGCACCGCCTGCATCATCGTCAGTTTGTAGAAGTCGGTGTCGAGCAGGTTCTGCACGATACGATCGGCAAATACGCTCTCGCTCATAGGGTTCTCCAGACAGGCCGCTGCGGCGGGTTGGGATGAGGGGTTAGTGGCGCATAACCTGGGTGGGTATTGCCAGTGATTTTTAGTATCCGTTGGCCTTTGTGGCGAGGGAGCTTGCTCCCGCTCGGGTGCGCAGCGCCCGCATGGAAAGGGGCCGCTTCGCGCCCCAGCGGGAGCAAGCTCCCTCGCCACAGGGTTTGGTGCTGGTTGCGGCTATTGTGGCGTACCCGGACTATCGAGCTGTTCGAGCATCCACTCCACAAAAAGCCGCACCTTGGGCACCTCCGCCGAATGTTCGGGGTAGGCCAGGTAGTAAGCATCGGTGCTCGGCATCGCATGCTGCCAGGGGATGACCAGTTTGCCATCGGCCAGTTCTTCTTCCACCAGAAACCGCGGCAGCAGGGCGACGCCGCAGCCGACCTGGGCGGCCCGGATGCACATGTAGAAGGTTTCGAAACGCGGCCCGTGGTAGCTGTGTTCGGTGTGGTAGCCCTGGCTGTCGAACCAGTCGTGCCAGGCCTGGGGGCGCGAGGCGTTTTGCAGCAGCACCAGCTCGGCCAGTTGGGTCGGGTCGGTGAAGGCCTGGGCAGGCAGGCTGCCGGGCGCGCAGACCGGCACCAGCTCTTCGTCGAACAGTCTCCGGGACTCGGTGCCAGGGCGTGAACCCTGACCGAAGTAGAACGCCAGGTCACTGCGCCCCTGCTGCAAGTCGTCGGCTTCCTGCTCGCTGCACAGGTCCAGATGAATTTTCGGATGACGCAACCGCCAACCCTTCAGGCGCGGGACCAGCCAGCGGGCACCGAAGGTCGGAGGCGTGGAAACACGCAGCACTTCGGTATCGCCGCCGTAGGAGCGCAGGTAGTGGGTGGACATCTCCACCTGGGTAAGGATTTTTCGCACTTCCCCCAAGTACAGCTCCCCGGCCGGTGTCAGTTGCAAGCGGCGGCGCACACGCCGAAACAGCAGGTGCTGCAACAGTTCCTCGAGTTGGGCGACCTGTTTGCTGACGGCGCTCTGGGTCAGATGGAGTTCTTCGGCGGCACGGGTAAAGCTCAGGTGGCGAGTCACGGCTTCGAAGCACTGGAGTGCGGTAATCGACGGTAAATAGCGCTTGTTGAGCATGACGAGGGCCTTTTTTCTTGTTGCTCTTTAAATCGAGTGAGGGGCAGCATGAATAAACGGAATGATATCTCGCTTAATGGTCGTTTGTTGGCAAGACTCGGGCCAGCTAAAACTAGAGGCCTGAGTGTACGGTGATTATCCGTCCGCCAATCTTTATCGCTCGTTTAGAGGAGTTACCCATGGTTGCTGCATTGCTTGATCGTCTGGGCGTCAATCCGGCCTTGTACCAGGGCGGCGCACAGCCGGTGCATTCGCCTATCGATGGCAGCCGCATCGGCGCCGTGAACTGGGAAGGCGCCGCTGAAGTCGAGCAGCAGGTCAGCCGTGCCGAACACGCCTTCGACCTTTGGCGCCTGGTGCCGGCCCCGCGTCGCGGCGAGCTGGTGCGTCAATTCGGCGACCTGTTGCGTGAATACAAGGCCGACCTCGGCGAGCTGGTGTCGTGGGAAGCCGGCAAGATCACCCAGGAAGGCCTGGGTGAAGTGCAGGAGATGATCGACATCTGCGACTTCGCCGTCGGCCTGTCCCGCCAGTTGTACGGCCTGACCATCGCCTCCGAGCGTCCGGGCCACCACATGCGCGAATCCTGGCATCCGCTGGGCGTGGTCGGGGTGATCAGTGCCTTCAACTTCCCTGTGGCGGTCTGGGCCTGGAACACCACGCTGGCCCTGGTCTGCGGCAACTCGGTGATCTGGAAACCCTCGGAAAAGACCCCGCTCACCGCCCTGGCGTGCCAGGCACTGTTCGAACGCGTGCTGAAGAACTTCAGCGACGCACCACCGTACCTGAGCCAGGTGATCATCGGCGGTCGCGATGCCGGTGAAGCCCTGGTGGATGACCCGCGCGTGGCCTTGATCAGCGCCACCGGCAGCACCCGCATGGGCCGAGAAGTGGCGCCGAAAGTCGCCGCGCGTTTCGCCCGCAGCATCCTCGAACTGGGCGGTAACAACGCCATGATCCTGGCACCGAGCGCCGACCTGGACATGGCCGTGCGCGCCATCCTGTTCAGCGCCGTCGGCACCGCCGGCCAGCGTTGCACCACCCTGCGCCGGTTGATCGCCCACGAATCGGTGAAGGAAGAGATCGTCACCCGCCTCAAGGCTGCCTACTCGAAAGTGCGCATCGGTCATCCGCTGGAAGGCAATCTGGTCGGGCCACTGATCGACAAGCACAGCTTCGACGGCATGCAGGACGCGCTGGAGCAGGCCCTGAGCGAAGGCGGGCGCGTGTTTGGTGGCGAGCGCCAGCTCGAAGACCAGTTCCCGAATGCCTATTATGTCTCGCCGGCCATCGTCGAGATGCCCGAGCAGAGTGACGTGGTGCGCCACGAAACCTTCGCACCGATCCTGTACGTGGTCGGCTACAAGGACTTCGCCGAAGCCCTGCACCTGAACAATGCCGTGCCCCAGGGCCTGTCGTCCTGCATCTTCACCACCGACGTGCGTGAAGCCGAGCAGTTCATGTCGGCCGTGGGCAGCGACTGCGGCATCGCCAACGTCAACATCGGCCCGAGCGGCGCGGAAATCGGCGGCGCATTCGGTGGCGAAAAAGAAACCGGTGGCGGTCGCGAATCCGGCTCCGATGCGTGGCGCGGCTACATGCGTCGCCAGACCAACACCGTGAACTATTCGCTGGAATTGCCGTTGGCCCAGGGGATTACCTTCGACTGAGGCTTGAGCCAAGCGGTGATCCCATGTGGGAGCGGGCTTGCTCGCGAAGGCGGTGTATCAGTCGACATCGATGTTGTATGAACGTCCGCTTTCGCGAGCAAGCCCGCTCCCACAATTGAATGTGTGGTGGTTGGGTTTCTTTTTCGGAGTCTGGCAATGCCGTTACGCGAAGAATGTCTGTGGGAAAAACTGACGCCGCAAAGGCCTGAAAATGCTCCGCTCACCGGCGAGGTCACGGTGGATGTCTGTGTGATCGGCGCAGGGTTCACCGGGCTGTCGGCGGCGGTGCACTTGCTCGAACAAGGCAAGCGCGTGGCTGTACTGGAGGCCCATCGGGCCGGGCATGGCGGATCGGGGCGCAACGTCGGCCTGGTGAACGCCGGGCTGTGGATCCCGCCGGATGACATCGAGGCCGGATTCGGCGAGGCGGTGGGCAGCCAGCTCAACCGTATGTTGGGAGCCGCGCCGGCCCTGGTGTTCAGCCTCATCGATAAATACAACATCGATTGCCAGTTGCGCCGCGAAGGCACCCTGCACATGGCCCATAACGCCCGGGGCGAAGCCGACCTGCGCAGTCGTGAAGCGCAATGGAAGCGCCGTGGCGCCCCGGTGGAATTGCTCACCGGCCAGGCCTGTGCCGAGGCGACAGGCACCTCGAAAATCGCCGCGGCCTTGCTCGACCGCCGCGCCGGCACGCTCAATCCGATGGCCTACACCAGCGGGCTGGCCAAGGCCGCCACGGACCTTGGAGGCCAGTTGTTCGACCATTCGCCGGTAATGCGCCTGGAGCGTCAAGGCCAGCGCTGGTCGGTGCAGACCGCCCAGGGGTCGGTACTGGCCGAGCAGGTGGTGATTGCCTCCAATGCCTATACCGAGGGTGACTGGACCGAACTGCGGCGCAATTTCTTCCCGGGTTATTACTATCAGGTCGCGTCCGTCCCGCTGACCGACGAGGCCGCCCAACGCATTCTGCCGGGCGGGCAGGGCTCGTGGGATACCCGCCAGGTGCTGAGCAGCATCCGCCGGGACAAGGACGGTCGTTTGCTGCTGGGCAGTCTGGGCAACGGCAACCGCAAGCCGACCTGGTTCCTCAAGGCCTGGGCCGACCGGGTGCAGCAACACTACTTTCCTTATCTCAAGCCGGTGGAGTGGGAATGCACCTGGACCGGTTGCATCGCCTTCACGCCTGATCACCTGATGCGCCTGTTCGAACCGGCGCCGGGTCTGGTGGCCGTGACCGGCTACAACGGCCGGGGCGTGACCACCGGTACGGTGGTCGGCAAAGCGTTCGCCGATTACTTGTGTCATGGCAATGCCCAGGCCCTGCCAATCCCGTTCGCCCCCATGCAGCCGCTGGCCGGGGTGGGATTGCGCAGTTGCCTGTATGAGGCGGGCTTTTCGCTGTATCACGCGGGCCAGTGCCTGCGGATCGTCATTTGAGTGTTGAAAATTGTTGCTGGACGCCGCGTTTTCCGGCGTAGCGTCTAGCCTGTTATGGTGCGGGTTGTAGCAGTCGCGCACCGACAGTGTGCAGTTCGGTGACGTGGGTTGTTACACAGTGGTTGCACACCGTTTCGCACGATGGTTGCAATGATGGCTCATGAAGGGTTTTACCCGCCTGGACAAAAGGTTGCACCTTGTGCGGTTTAGACGGTTGCACGCCCCATGAAAAAGGGCCCGAAACAGTCGAAATAACAATAAAGCAGCGACTTTTTTCAGAATAAAAAACCGATGGCACGGCCCTTGCTCTGAGCTTTTCAGTGAAATGAAGTCGCAGTGCCAACTAAAAAAAACCTTGGAGCACCACCTCATGTCCCAGACGTTTTACAAGAAAGGTTTCCTGGCCCTCGCAGTGGCAGCTGCGCTGGGTGTTTCTGCGTTTGCCCAAGCTGATGTGAAATTTGGTGTGGCGGGGCCGATGACCGGCGCCAACGCCGCATTCGGCGAGCAGTACATGAAGGGTGCCCAGGCGGCAGCCGATGCCATCAACAAGGCTGGCGGCGTCAACGGCGAGAAAATCGTACTGGTCGCGGGTGACGACGCCTGCGAACCCAAGCAGGCCGTGGCGGTGGCCAACCGCCTGGTCGACCAGGACAAGGTGATCGGCGTGGTCGGGCACTTCTGCTCGTCCAATACCATCCCGGCCTCCGAGGTCTACGACGAAGCCGGCATCATCGCCATCACCCCGGGTTCCACCAACCCACAGGTCACCGAGCGCGGCCTGAGCGCAATGTTCCGCATGTGCGGTCGTGACGACCAGCAGGGCATCGTGGCAGGTGACTACATCGTCGACGTGCTCAAGGGCAAGAAAGTGGCTGTGCTGCACGACAAGGACACCTACGGCCAAGGTCTGGCGGATGCCACCAAGGCACAACTGGCCAAGCGTGGCGTGAAGGAGGTGCTGTACGAAGGCCTGACCCGCGGCGAGAAAGACTTCAGCGCCGTGGTCACCAAGATCCGTTCGGTCGGTGCCGACGTGGTCTATTTCGGTGGCCTGCACCCGGAAGCCGGCCCGCTGGTTCGCCAGTTGCGTGAGCAAGGTCTCAAGGACGTGAAGTTCATGTCCGATGATGGCATCGTGACCGACGAATTGGTCACCACCGCCGGCGGCGCGCAATACGTCGATGGCGTATACATGACCTTTGGCGCCGACCCGCGCCTGCTGCCAGACAGCAAGGCCGTGGTTGAAGAGTTCCGCAAGAATGGTACCGAGCCTGAAGGCTACACCCTGTACGCCTACGCTTCGGTCCAGGCCCTGGCCGCCGGTTTCAACGGCGCCAAGTCCAATAAAGGCGAAGACGCGGCCAAGTGGCTCAAGGCCCACCCCGTCCAGACCGTGATGGGCAAGAAGGAATGGGACGCCAAGGGCGACTTGAAAGTCTCCGACTACGTGGTCTACCAGTGGGACAAGGATGGCAAATACCACCAGCTGGAAAAACAGAAGTAAGGGCTGACTCGACCGTCAACGCCGTCTTTGGGAACCGGGCAAGCCCCGGTTTCCAAAGGGCGCGCACCGGTCGTGCCTGACATTGCTCCGACGTTAATCTGTATTTTCCTTAGAAGAACCGCGCACTCAAAGGTGTGCAGGTTCTCACTGCGTGAGATTGCGTTATGGATGGTATTTTCCTGCAGCAACTGATCAATGGCCTGACCCTCGGGTCGGTCTATGGTCTGATCGCCATCGGCTACACAATGGTCTACGGCATCATCGGCATGATCAACTTCGCCCACGGCGAGGTTTACATGATTTCCGCTTACCTCGCGGCAATCAGTCTGGCTCTGCTGGCTTACTTCGGTATCGAATCCTTTCCGCTCATGATCCTTGGCACCCTCGTATTCACGATCGTGGTCACCGGGGTGTACGGCTGGGTCATCGAACGCGTCGCCTATAAACCCCTGCGCAACTCCACCCGGCTGGCACCGCTGATCAGCGCCATCGGTATCTCGCTGATCCTGCAGAACTATGCGCAGATCAGCCAGGGCGCTCGCCAACAAGGCGTGCCGACATTGCTCGAAGGCGCCATGCGCTTCGATTTCGGCAGCGGTTTCGTCCAGCTCACCTACACCAAGATCTTCATCCTGATCGCCGCATTCGCGGGGATGGGCATGCTGACCTACATCATCAAGTACACCAAGCTCGGACGCATGTGCCGCGCCACCCAGCAAGACCGCAAGATGGCCTCGATCCTGGGGATCAATACCGATCGGGTGATTTCCTACGTATTCATCATCGGTGCGGCCATGGCGGCCCTGGCCGGCGTGCTGATCACCATGAACTACGGCACATTCGACTTCTATGCCGGCTTCATCATCGGTATCAAGGCGTTCACCGCGGCGGTACTCGGTGGCATCGGTTCCCTGCCTGGGGCCATGCTCGGCGGGATCATCCTCGGGATTTCCGAGTCGCTGTTCTCCGGTCTGATCAACTCCGACTACAAAGATGTGTTCAGTTTCTCGCTGCTGGTGCTGATTCTGATTTTCCGTCCCCAAGGCCTGTTGGGTCGCCCACTCGTGGCGAAGGTATAAGTATGTCTGCTGCCAATAAACCGCTTGATATCAAACAGAGCGTCATCGACGCGATCCTGGCTGGCCTGATCTCGCTGATCGTGTTCGGGCCAATTGTCGGCGTGGTGCTCGACGGCTACAGCTTCAACCTGCAACCGGCCCGCGTCGGCTGGCTGGTGGCGATCGTGATGGTCGGGCGCTTTGTCTTGAGCCTGTTCCTGCAAACCCCCAAGGGACTGAAGATTCTCCAGGGTTTCGAAAGCACCGGTTCCGGCGTGCACGTGCTGCCCCCGGACTACAAATCGCGGCTGCGCTGGGTCATCCCGGCACTGATCGTGATTGCCATCGTGTTTCCGTTCTTCGCCAACAAGTACGTGCTCACGGTGGTCATTCTCGGGCTGATCTATGTGCTGTTGGGCCTGGGCCTGAACATCGTGGTCGGCCTGGCGGGGCTGCTCGACCTGGGTTATGTGGCGTTCTACGCCATCGGCGCCTATGGCCTGGCGCTGGGCTACCAATACCTGGGGCTAGGCTTCTGGACGGTGCTGCCGCTGGCGGCCATCGCGGCGGCGATGGCGGGGTGCATATTGGGATTCCCGGTGTTGCGAATGCATGGTGACTACCTGGCCATCGTGACCCTGGGCTTTGGCGAGATCATTCGCCTGGTGCTCAACAACTGGCTGTCGTTCACCGGTGGGCCGAATGGCATGCCGGTGCCTTCACCGACTTTCCTGGGCCTGGAGTTCGGCAGGCGGGCGAAGGATGGCGGGGTGCCGTTCCATGAGTTCTTCGGCATCGACTACAACCCCAACATCAAATTCCTGTTCATCTACATCGTGTTGTTCATCACCGTACTGCTGGTGCTCTACGTCAAGCATCGCCTGACCCGCATGCCGGTCGGTCGTGCCTGGGAAGCCCTGCGCGAGGATGAAATCGCCTGCCGCTCCATGGGCCTGAACCATGTATTGGTCAAGCTCTCGGCGTTCACCATTGGTGCGTCCACGGCTGGCCTGGCCGGGGTGTTCTTCGCCAGCTACCAAGGCTTCGTCAACCCGTCGTCGTTCACCTTCTTCGAATCGGCACTGATCCTGGCGATCGTCGTGCTCGGCGGCATGGGCTCGACGGTCGGCGTGGTGATCGCGGCCTTCGTGCTCACCGTGGCGCCGGAGCTGCTGCGCAGCTTCTCCGAATACCGGGTGCTGCTGTTCGGCGTACTGATGGTGTTGATGATGATCTGGCGCCCTCGCGGCCTGATCCGTATCAGCCGTACCGGCGTGACGCCGCGTAAGGGGGTAGCGCCATGAGCGAAGTCGTACTCAAAGTTGAAAGCCTGATGATGCAGTTCGGTGGCATCAAGGCCCTCAGCGATGTCAGCCTGCAAGTCAAACGCAACTCGATCTTTGCCCTGATCGGCCCCAACGGTGCAGGCAAGACCACAGTGTTCAACTGCCTGACCGGTTTCTACAAGGCCACGGGCGGCAAGATCGAGCTCAACGTGCGGGGCGAGCAAACCAACGTCATCAAGCTGTTGGGAGAAGCGTTTCGCCCGACGGACTTCGTGTCGCCGAAGTCCTTCGCCAGCCGGCTGTACTACAAGATGTTCGGCGGCACCCACCTGGTGAACCGCGCCGGTTTGGCCCGCACCTTCCAGAACATTCGCCTGTTCAAGGAAATGTCGGTGCTGGAAAACCTGCTGGTGGCCCAGCACATGTGGGTCAACCGCAGCATGCTGGCGGGCATCCTCAACACCAAGGGCTACCGCAAGGCCGAAAGCGACGCCCTGGATCATGCGTTCTATTGGCTGGAAGTGGTGGACCTGGTGGATTGCGCCAACCGCCTGGCGGGCGAGCTTTCCTACGGTCAGCAACGGCGCCTGGAAATCGCCCGGGCCATGTGCACGCGCCCGCAGATCATCTGCCTCGACGAACCGGCCGCCGGCCTCAACCCTCAGGAAACCGAAGCGCTGAGCGCGATGATCCGGCTGCTGCGCGACGAGCATGATCTGACCGTGGTGCTGATCGAACACGACATGGGCATGGTAATGAGCATTTCCGATCACATCGTGGTGCTGGACCACGGCAACGTGATCGCCGAGGGCGGTCCCGAGGCGATTCGCAACGATCCGAAGGTGATCGCGGCCTACCTGGGTGCCGACGAAGAGGAACTGGTATGAGTGGGCCCATCCTCGAACTCAAGGAATTGGACGTGTTCTACGGGCCGATCCAGGCCCTGAAAAAAGTCTCGATGCACATTGGCGAAGGTGAAACCGTGAGCCTGATCGGCTCCAACGGTGCCGGCAAGTCCACGCTGCTGATGTCCATCTTCGGCCAGCCCCGTGCGGCGGGCGGACAGATTATCTACCAGGGCGTGGACATCACCCACAAGTCGTCGCACTACATTGCCTCCAACGGCATCGCGCAGTCGCCGGAAGGGCGGCGGGTATTCCCGGACATGACTGTCGAGGAAAACCTGCTGATGGGCACTATTCCCATCGGTGACAAGTACGCCAGTGAAGACATGCAGCGCATGTTCGAGCTGTTTCCGCGGCTCAAAGAACGGCGTAACCAGCGGGCCATGACCATGTCCGGTGGCGAGCAGCAAATGCTCGCCATCGCCCGGGCATTGATGAGCCGGCCGAAGTTGTTGCTGCTCGATGAGCCGAGCCTGGGGCTGGCGCCGATCGTGGTGAAACAGATCTTCGCCACCCTGCGTGAACTGGCGTCCACCGGGATGACCATCTTCCTGGTGGAACAGAACGCCAACCACGCCCTCAGGTTGTCGGACCGGGCCTATGTGATGGTCAACGGTGAAATCCGCCTGACCGGCACCGGCAAGGAATTGCTCGCCAATGAGGAAGTGCGCAACGCGTACCTGGGCGGGCATTGAGGCGACTGCTGTAATGAAAAAAAACCGGCGAGAGATCGCCGGTTTTTTTATCCCTCGAATGCACCACGCATTCCCTGTGGGAGCGGGCTTGCTCGCGAATGCGGTGTTTCAATCAACACGATGCCGGCTGATCCACCGTATTCGCGAGCAAGCCCGCTCCCACAAGGGGACTTTGGTCGCTAGGGAGAATTGTGGACAACAATCCTGAGCCCCTGCGAAACCGCGACATAAAGTCGCCGCAAACAGTTGTTTTGTCACGGTTTTGACTTGTCCCCGTTTGCTGTGGAACTGGCTGTGGGTAACGTGGGAGTAGCTGGCTGCAAGCCTTTTAATACGTGGCTTGCAGGGCTATGGACATTTTTTGATCAGGCGTTTTTGGTTAGCCGGGAGCGGCTGTTGTCAACACTTTTATGAGGGCGGGAATGGACTCGAAAGCGTGTGGTCAAGCCTGTGGATAAGTCTGTGACTAAACTCTGGAAAGACCGCGCTGAGGGCCGTCGTTACTGGCTTGGAGCCATCGCCTATTTTGCGCTGGCTTATAGCAGATAACTTGCGCTGCACAACCTCTCTTGCAGGGTCAAGCGAAAAAATTTTCCAAATACCCCGAAAAGCCTTATGCACAGCGGCCTGCGGGATTTTCACTTGCCCCCGATTACTGTGGACGTGCCTGTGGATAAGGTGCGGGCAACCGGCTGCGGGCCTTGTTGGGAAAGGCTTGGCGTGGATTGGTTGTTTTATGAGCAGCCGTGGCCAAAAGCTCATGCGCAAGCCTTGCCCCTGGCGTGCCAGGCCGGGCATGCTGTGGGCCGATTTCCATTCAATGGCTTTTGCAGTTCAAACAAGGAGAACACGATGTCTGACACCCTGTTTATCACTGGCGCGACGTCCGGTTTTGGTGAAGCCTGTGCCCGTCGGTTTGCCGAGGCCGGTTGGAAACTGGTGCTGACCGGTCGTCGTGAAGAACGCCTCAATGCCCTGTGTGCCGAGTTGTCGAAGCAGACCGAAGTCCATGGCCTGGTCCTGGATGTGCGTGATCGCAAGGCCATGGAAGAGGCCGTCGCCAACCTGCCGCCATCCTTCGCCAAGTTGCGCGGGCTGATCAACAATGCCGGCCTGGCCCTGGGCGTCGACCCGGCCCCCAAGTGCGACCTCGATGATTGGGACACCATGGTCGACACCAATGTCAAAGGGCTGATCTACAGCACACGCCTGCTATTGCCGCGGCTGATCGCCCACGGCCGTGGAGCCGGGATCGTCAACCTGGGTTCCATCGCCGGCAACTACCCGTATCCGGGCAGTCACGTGTATGGCGCGAGCAAGGCGTTCGTCAAACAGTTCTCCCTGAACCTGCGTTGCGACCTGCAAGGCACCGGCGTGCGGGTGAGCAACATCGAGCCGGGCCTGTGCGAGAGCGAGTTCTCCCTGGTGCGCTTCGGTGGCGATCAGGAGCGCTACAACGCGACTTATGCCGGCGCCGAGCCGATCCAGCCACAGGACATCGCCGATACGATTTTCTGGGTGCTCAACACACCGGCGCACATCAACATCAACAGCCTGGAGCTGATGCCGGTGAGCCAGACCTGGGCCGGGTTTGCCATCGAGCGCAACAAGGCGTAGCGGGAGAGCCTGTGGTGAGGGGATTTATCCCCGTTGGGGAGCGTAGCTCCCCTAATACCTGAGCCCATGATCTATCTTTTTAGGGCTGCTGCGCAGCCCAGCGGGGATAAATCCCCTCGCCACAGAGGCGTTACACCAAGTAATCGGCCAGCCCGCGATAGCAGGTCAGCAGGTGATACGGCGTGGTGGACGGCATGTCCCGGCGGCTGACCATGCCGTCGGCGTCCAGGCATTCGTTCCAGCCCTTGGCATGCAGGAAGTGTTGCTGCAAAGCCTGCAATTGACGCAGTAACAGCCCCTGGTTGCCAGGGCGTAATGTCAGTGCCCGCAGGTACTCGGCCTGAGCCCAGATGCGTTGGGTGGCATCGCGCGGGCTTGCTTGTGGTTCCGGGTCCAGCATCGCGCACACGGCGCCGGATTCCGGATCGACGCCGCATTGTTGGGTATGGTCGAAGCTGCGCTCCAGGGCGGTGTGCAGCTTGCCGTTGCGCAACAGCGGCGATGAAGCCAGCAAGTAATACCATTCGAACTGGTGGCCCGGCTCGAACCAGTTATCCACAGCCTTGAGCGGTTTTTCCATCATGACCCGTTGCTGCGGCTCGATGAAATGCTTGGTCATCCCGTCGCACAAGCTCAGCAATGCTTGACGGACGGTGGCGTCCTCGCGGACCGAGAGCGTGGCGAGGAAAGCTTCGGCCAGGTGCATCAAGGGGTTTTGCAACGGGCCGGAGCCGGTCGTTGACCAATCGCGCTTGAGGCTGGCTTCGTAGAGGCCCTCCGTGCTGGCAAAGCGCTGGGCGATGACCTCCAGGCTGGCGTTGAGCACCGACTCCACCAGCGGTTCGCGGACCTTGTCCCAGTAATGGGCGCAGGCGAACAGGATAAAGGCGTGGGTGTAGAGGTCTTTGCCGGTGTCCAGCGGCGCGCCTTGAGGGCCGATGCTGTAGAACCAGCCGCCATGTTCGGCATCGTGGAAATGCCGTTGCAGCGAGCGGAACAGGGCACTGGCCCGCTCCTCGGCCTCGGGGACTTCGCCAATCAGGCTGGCGAACACATACAACTGCCGCGCACAGGCCATGGCGCGGTAGCGCTGGGGCGGCAGCGGCGCGTGTCCGGCATCCAGGGATTCATAGGGCAGCGCCAGTTCGGCATTCCAACCCGGGCCTTGCCACATCGGCACGATCACGTCGTGAAAATGCTGACGCACTGTTGCGAACAGGGCGATCAATTCAGGCTGGGGAGCGGGGCGGGAAGCATCAGGCATCGGCGGAGGTCGTCACGGCTGGGGGCGATTGCGCGACATGGTAGCAGAGTGACCGACTCCAGAGAGGTGGCACCTGTAAGTCCGTCATCGCGAGCAAGCTCGCTCCCACAGGGCCCCGATCAAAGTGTGAAAGCCCGATGAAACTGTGGGAGCGAGCTTGCTCGCGATAGCGGCCAGGCAGACGCTAAAGAATCAGCTGGCCAACAACCACACCCCAGCCCCCGCCGAAGCCGCCCCGGCCAACCTGACCAATGGCGCCGCCGCTTGCGGCAACACCCGCACCAGCGCAAAACCTGCGCCATGCAGCGCCGCCGTGGCCGCGACGAAGCCTGCCGCATAGGCCCACGGGCTCGACATGCCCGGCAGTTCCAAGCCATGGGCCACGCCATGGAACAGCGCAAACAGGGCGGTTGCACCGACCGCCAGGCTCAACGGCGGACGCACCGCCAGTGCCACCGCCAGGCCCAGGGCGAGCACCGAGGCGGCGATCCCGCTTTCCAGCGCCGGCAGGTCCAGGCCTTCAAAGCCCAGCAGGCCGCCAAGCAGCATCGTACCGACGAAGGTGCATGGCAGTGCCCAGCGCGCGGCGCCTTGTTGTTGCGCAGCCCACAAACCGACCGCCAGCATCGCCAGCAAATGGTCGAGCCCGCCGATGGGGTGGCCGAGGCCGGCGATCAGGCCGTTGTCGCCGTGGCCGGGGTGAGCGAAGGCCAGGGCCGGGGTCAGCAGCAGGGCGAAGGCGCCGAGAATGCGTTTGAACGTCATGGATAAGCTTCCTTGTTGTCAGTCGAAAAATCAGGCGGCGCTCAGCAGGCCCTGGCGCTCGATGAAGGCGATGATGTCGTCCAGGCCTTGGCCGGTCTTCTGGTTGCTGAACACGAAAGGCTTGTCGTTGCGCATCCGCCGGGTGTCGCTGTCCATCATCTCCAGGGATGCGCCCACCAGGGGTGCCAGGTCGATTTTGTTGATGACCAGCAGGTCGGATTTGCAAATGCCCGGCCCGCCCTTGCGCGGCAGCTTGTCGCCGGCCGAGACGTCGATCACATAGATCGTCAGGTCCGACAGCTCCGGGCTGAAGGTCGCCGACAGGTTGTCGCCGCCCGATTCCACCAGGATCAGGTCCAGGCCCGGGAAGCGCCGGTTCAACTGGTCCACCGCTTCAAGGTTGATCGACGCATCTTCGCGAATCGCCGTGTGCGGGCAGCCGCCGGTTTCCACGCCAATGATCCGCTCCGGCGCCAAGGCCTCATTGCGCACCAGGAAGTCGGCGTCTTCGCGGGTGTAGATGTCATTGGTGACCACCGCCAGGTTGTAGCGTTCACGTAGAGCCAGGCACAGGGCCAGAGTCAGGGCGGTCTTGCCGGAGCCCACCGGGCCGCCGATACCGACGCGCAGAGGTTGTGTATTCATGTGTGTCTCCTAGGAACGGAACAGACGGCTGTACTGGCGCTCATGGGCCATGCACGCCAGGGACAGGCCAAACGCGGCGCTGCCGTAATGATCGGGGTCGATGTTCGAGGCGTCGTGCTGGGCCTGTTGCAACAGCGGCAGCAGTTCGCTGGTCAGGCGCTGGGCCGCTTGCTGGCCCAGGGGCAGGGTTTTCATCAGCACCGCCAGTTGGTTTTCCAGCCAACTCCACAGCCAGGCGGCGAGGGCGTCCTGGGGGGCGATCTGCCAGGCGCGGGCGGCCAGGGCCCAGCCCAGCGCCAGATGCGGCTCGCTGCGCTGTTCGAGAAAGCCTCGCGCGGCGTGGTCGAGTTCCGGCAAGCCTGCGAGCAATTGCTGCAACGAGTAGCCCATCTGCCGGCTCTCCTGATACAGCTCGCGGGTCTCCCGGCTGGCACGGTGCTCTTCGCAACGTCGCAGCAGCGTAACCCAATCGTCAGCGGCGGCTGCGGTGCAGTGCGCCAGCAGCAAGGGCGCTTCGAAGCGTGCCAGGTTCAGCAGCAATTGATCGCTGATCCAGCGCCGCGCATCGTCGGGGTTTTTTACCTGGCCGTTGTCCACCGCCATCTCCAGCCCCTGGGAATAGCTGTAGCCGCCAATCGGCAGCTGCGGGCTGGCCAGACGCAGCAGCGCCCAGGCCGGATTCATGTGCGCACGCCAAACTGATGCAGGCGCGGCGCGTAGTTGAAGTCTTCGTCGCCGTGCCGGGAGTGATGATGGCCGCCGCCATAGGCACCGTGTTCTGGCTGGAATGGGGCTTCGATGGATTCGACGCTGGCGCCCAGTTGCTCGAGCATCGCCTTGAGCACGTAGTCGTCCAGCAGGCGCAGCCAGCCATCGCCCACTTGCAGGGCCACGTGGCGGTTGCCCAGGTGATAGGCGGCGCGGGTCAGTTCGAAGGCGTTGGCGCAGGTGACATGCAGCAATTGTTCGGCGCGGGCGCGGACGCGCACGATGCGCCCGTCTTCGGCCTGCAGGCATTCGCCGTCGTACAGGGGCGGCTGGCCTCGTTCCAGGAACAACCCCACGTCTTCACCCTCGGCACTGAAACAGCGCAGGCGGCTTTTACTGCGGGCGTCGAAGGTCAGCTGCAGCTCGGCGTCCCAGCGCGGTTGAGTGTCGATTCTGCGGTGGATCACCAGCATCGGAGTGCTTCCAGCAATGAACAGTGCTGTGTTTAGAGCAAGGGGCTTGCCAATCGAAGAAGGTGTAGGAAATAGCTGGGATGGCGTTTCAGGATGGGGCGGATTGCGTGCCATATTGGTGCGCGGCGGGGTGTTGCGCACCATTTCATGGCACGCACAAAAAGAACCTGTGGGAGTGGGCTTGCTGACAGCTATTCGGTACTGCCCAACCCTTGCCAATGCTTGAGGCCAATGAAGATGAACCGCAGTTGCTGGGTAATCTTCGCCTGGGGTGTGAGGTGTTCGGGGAGGGCTTGGGCCGGTGGGTCGATGATGTCCGGCAGGGTGGCGAACACGCTCTTGACAATGAGGTCGGCCATCACGCCCAGGGCGGCCAGGTCCAGGTGTTGCAGCTTGGGCATCAAGGCTAGGTCGGCGGCCAGGTCCGAGCTGATGCCTTCGCGCAATTGGGCGATGGCGTGGCGCACCGGCAGGGAACCGCCGTATTGCTCGCGGGCCAGGAACAGGAATTGGGATCGATTGGCTTGTACCACATCGAGAAAGATTCGCACCGACGCATCGATAATGCCGCCCATGACGAACTCGTTGTGGCGTACCAGGCGGATGGTCTCGCGGAAGGTCTGGCCGACTTCGCTGACCAACGCCAGGCCCAGTTGGTCCATGTCCTCGAAGTGCCGGTAGAACCCGGTGGGCACGATACCTGCCGTCCTGGCGACTTCCCGCAGGCTCAGGCTACCGAAGCCCCGGCCGCACTCCATCAAATGACGGGCTGCGTCCATCAGGGCAATTCGGGTCTGTTGTTTCTGTTCGGCGCGGGGCAGCATCGCAGGGCTGGCTTCTGGTCACGGGAGCGATGCACTCTAGCAAATCGGCTTTGTCGACGTCGAACGGTAGAGAGGGATCGGGGGGGGGAAAACGAGGGGTTTGAAAAGTCAAAAGCCCGATTGCAGGAATCGGGCTTTTTTCTGGGCCAGCATGGGCTCAGCTCACTTGGTCGCGACGTTCGATGACGCGGTCGCCACCGTCTGCGGCAAGGAGTTGACCTTGTGGGGTATGTTCGTAGCCGCCTTCGACCAGACCTTTTGCTTCGAGTCGGTCACGACCGCCTTCGGCAAGGGACTCGCCCAATTTGGTACGGTCGGAACCGCCTTCGGCGAGGGTCTGACCCAATTTAGTACGGTCGGAACCGCCTTCGGCGAGGGTCTGGCCCAATTTGGTACGGTCGGAACCGCCTTCGGCAAGGGACTCACCCAACTTGGTACGGTCGGAACCGCCTTCGGCGACTGTCTGGCTGTAGACAGAATGGCTGTCCTTGACCTGTGGCGTGGCTTGTTCGGAGGCTGGCAGCGCGAAGGCGGTAGAGGCCAGCAGTGAAAGTGAAAGACTCATCAGTAATTGGCGTTTCATGATCGTTGCTCCTTGGAGGGGCGATAAAGTGGGTACGAGGGCAATGCTACTCTCGATAAGTCGATATAAAAGTTCAAAAACGCAATGGTAATAATCAACGGAATTGATTGTTCCGGGCGAAGGCTCTAGAACGGGCGTTTCCGGGGTGCGGTTTTGCACTGTGATGGGTATTTTGTACCCATTTGTGACTCGTAAATGTGCGGGTGCGGTAACAGTTTGTTGGCTGATCGGTCAGGATCCCGGCATTTTTTTGTGCCGTTCATCGGCACCTGTTGGTCGTTTCATCAGTCCAACCTTTCATGACGAACCCACTGCAGGTTCGTCTTTCCAACAGCGCCGTGGTTGCGGACGCTGACTTGTCATCAGGAGCCTTGTGCATGACGCGCACCTCGAAAATCCTCGCCTGGAGCTTTGCCAGCCTTGTTGTCCTGCTGGCGGTGCTGGTCCTGGTCATCGCGTTCTTCGACTGGAACCGCATCAAGCCCCCGCTCAATGCCAAGGTTTCCGAGGAGTTGCATCGCCCCTTCGCCATCAACGGCAACCTGGCGGTGGTCTGGCAGCGCGAACCGGGGGAAGGTGGCTGGCGCGCGTGGTTGCCGTGGCCCCATGTGGTGGCCGAAGACTTGAGCCTGGGTAACCCGGACTGGTCGAAAACCCCGCAAATGGTCACGCTCAAGCGTGTCGAGCTACGCGTTTCGCCCTTGGCCTTGCTGGCCCGGCGAGTGGTGATTCCGCGCATCGACCTGACGGAGCCCGATGCCAACCTGCAACGCCTGGCGGACGGTCGCGCCAACTGGACCTTCCAGTTCGACCCGAAGGATCCGGACGCCGAACCGTCCAGCTGGGTGGTGGACATTGGCGCCATCGGCTTCGACAAGGGCCACGTCACCCTCGACGACCAGACACTCAAGACCCGCCTGGACCTGTTGATCGACCCGTTGGGCAAACCCATTCCGTTCAGCGACATCGTTGGCGATAAGGTCGCCAAAAAAGCCCAGGACCAAGGCGCGACGCCGCAGGACTACGCGTTCGCCTTCAAGGTCAACGGGCAGTATCACGGGCAAAGCCTGAGCGGCTCCGGCAAGGTCGGTGGCTTGCTGGCCCTGCAGGATGCGTCACAACCCTTTCCGCTCCAGGCCCAGGCGAAGATCGGCGACACCCGTATCGAACTGGCTGGCACCCTCACCGACCCGCTGAATCTCGGGGCCCTGGACTTGCGCCTGAAACTGGCCGGCAAAAGCCTCGCTCATCTCTACCCACTGACCGGCGTGACCTTGCCGGATTCGCCGCCTTACGCCACCGATGGCCGCTTGATTGCCAAGCTGCATGAGCCGGGTGGGGCGCTGTTCCGCTACGAGGCGTTCAACGGCAAGATCGGCGACAGCGATATCCATGGCGACCTGGCCTATGTCGCCAGCCAGCCGCGGCCGAAACTCAGTGGTGCGCTGGTCTCCAATCAACTGCTGTTCAGCGACCTGGCGCCGCTGATCGGTGCGGACTCCAATGCCGAGCAAAAGGCCCGGGGCGGCGCCAGCAAACAGCCGACCGACAAGGTCTTGCCCGTGGAAGAGTTCCGCACCGAGCGCTGGAGCGTGATGGACGCCGATGTGGAGTTCACCGGCAAACGCATCGTTCACAGCGAACAATTGCCGTTCAACGACCTTTATACCCACCTGGTGCTCAATGATGGGCAATTGAGCCTGGAGCCCCTGCGCTTCGGCGTAGCCGGTGGCCGCCTCGATGCGCAGATCCGCCTCAACGGGCACACCCAGCCCCTTGAAGGCCAGGCGAAGCTGACGGCGCGAGGGTTCAAGCTCAAGCAGCTGTTCCCGGGTTTTGAACCGATGAAAACCAGTTTCGGCGAATTGAACGGCGATGCCGACATCACCGGGCGCGGCAATTCGGTGGCGGCACTGCTGGGCACGGCCAATGGCACGCTGAAAATGCTCATCAACGATGGCGCCATCAGTCGGGAATTGATGGAGCTGGCGGGACTGAACGTCGGCAACTACGTGGTGGGAAAAATCTTTGGCGACAAAGAAGTGAAGATCAATTGCGCGGCGGCGGACTTCGACATCAAGACGGGCCTGGCGACCACGCGCCTGTTCGTGTTCGACACGGAGAACGCGATCATCTACATCGACGGCACGGCGAACATGGCGAGCGAGCAACTGGACCTGACCGTCACCCCCGAGTCCAAGGGCTGGCGTCTGATTTCCCTGCGCTCGCCGTTGTACGTGCGCGGCCCGTTCGCCAAGCCCGCCGCTGGCGTCAAGGCCGTGCCCCTGATGCTGCGCGGTGCCGGGATGGTGGCGTTGGGCGTGATCGCCGCGCCGGCGGCCGGGTTGCTGGCGCTGGTGGCGCCCAGTGGCGGAGAGCCGAACCAGTGCGCGCCGCTACTGGAGCAGATGAAGGCGGGCAAGGCGCCGGTGACGGTCAAGCCTACCCGGTAGCCCGGTTGTACGGAGAGGCGGCTGGCCTCATCGCGAGCAAGCTCGCTCCCACAGGTTGACCGCATTCTTTCAGACAGAATGCAGTCCCCTGTGGGAGCGAGCTTGCTCGCGATTGGGGCCCTGAAGGCTATTACAGATCGGCCAGGATATCGGCCATGTCATCGGCATGTTCTTCTTCCTGGGCCAGGATGTCTTCGAAGATGCGCCGGGTGGTCGGGTCTTTTTCGCCGATGTACTGGATGATTTCCCGGTAACTGTCGATGGCGATCCGTTCGGCCACCAGGTCCTCGTACACCATTTCCTTGAGGGTGTTGCCCGCGACGTACTGGGCGTGGGAATTGCGGGTCAACAGGTCGGGGTTGAACTCCGGCTCGCCGCCCAGCTGCACGATACGCTCGGCGAGTTTGTCGGCGTGTTCGGCTTCCTGGTTCGCGTGCTCGAGGAACTCACTGGCCGCCACGCTGGCCTTGAGGCCGGTGGCCATGAAGTAGTGACGCTTGTAGCGCAGCACGCAGACCAGTTCGGTGGCCAGCGCTTCGTTGAGCAGGCGGATGACTTCCTGCCGGTCGGCGCCATAGCCTTCGGTCACTGCGCCGTTCTGCACGTTCTGCCGTGCACGTTCGCGAAGGGTGGTTACATCGGATAAGTGCATGTCGCTCATCTCGTTCTCCTGGAGGCTGATCCGGTTGGAGCGTCACGCTCTGCTGGCGCGATCACTTCTTAGGTGGAGTGAGGAACGAGGCAAAAAGTTTAATGAAATGTGTCAATGCAATTCCCATTCGGCATCACCGATGTGACGGTGGTGGCGGCCGAAGGCGAAGAGTCGGCCGAGCGCAGTTTCGCGTTGTCTTGTGCCGAGGCCGAGGAGCGTCTGCTCGCGCTGGCGCGGACCTTTTGAAGCGGCCCAACGGGCGCAAGCGCGCTCGCCATGGACGCCTGCACGTACATGAAGTGACACGGGTGTCATAGACGGGTCATCATCGGTACGGATGCTGATCCCTCTTGATCACAAGGATGTCGCCATGTCGCAACGTTGCGCCACTCGTTACCCGCTGGTATTGGTCCCGGGCATGCTCGGGTTCATACGCCTGGTGCTGTATCCGTACTGGTATGGGATCGTCTCGGCGTTGCGTCGCGGTGGTGCCGTGGTGGTGGCGGTGAAGGTTTCGCCGTTGCACTCGTCCGAGGTGCGTGGCGAGCAGTTGCTGGCATTGATCGACGACATCCTGCGGCAAACCGGTGCGCAGAAGGTCAACCTGATCGGCCACAGCCAGGGCAGCCTAACCGCCCGTTATGCCGCCGCCAAACGCCCGGACCTGGTGGCGTCGGTCACGTCGGTGGCTGGCCCCAACCATGGCTCCGAACTGGCCGATTACCTGCAGGCCCACTACCCGGCCGACAGTGCCAAGGGGCGTGTGCTCAGTGCCGTGTTGCGCCTGATCAACGCCCTGATGAGCCTGCTGGACACCGGCTATCGCGGGCCGAAGCTGACAGTGGATATCCAAGCTTCCCACGCCTCCCTGACCACCGCCGGGGTGGCGCTGTTCAATCAAGATTATCCACAGGGCCTGCCGGTTACCTGGGGCGGGCAGGGGCCGGAAGAGGTCAATGGCGTGCGCTATTACTCGTGGTCCGGCACCTTGCAGCCGGGCAAGACCGATAAGGGGCGCAATCTGTTCGATGGCACCAACCGCACTTGCCGTTTATTTGCCCGCACCTTTGTCAGGGAAGCGGGACAGTGCGACGGCATGGTCGGCCGCTGCAGCTCACACCTGGGCACGGTCATCGGCGATGATTATCCGCTGGACCACTTCGACATCGTCAACCAGTCGCTGGGGCTGGTGGGCAAGGGGGCCGAGCCGGTCCGGTTGTTTGTCGAGCATGCGCAGCGGTTGAAGGCGGCCGGGGTGTAGGGGGTCGGATCGAGTTGGCCGCCATCGCGAGCAAGCTCGCTCCCACAGGGGATTTGCAGCGCTCGGCCCATGGTGGGAGCGAGCTTGCTCGCGATGGCGATGGACCAGGCACAGCAGAGCCAACAGATGAAGGTGTAACAGGCTTTGTCTACACTGCACCTCATCGCCGTACCCTCGTGCGGCAGCCAGGAGAAACACCATGAAGATGCTGCGTGTGCCTTTGTTGATGATCGGTTTGCTGTTGTGTTCCCAAGGCTTCGCCGCGACGGCGCAGCAGACCAAGATGACCACCTGCAACGCCGACGCCACCGCCAAGGCGCTCAAGGGCGACGAGCGCAAGGCGTTCATGAGCACCTGCCTCAAGGCTGCATCGAGCACCCCGCAGGAACGCATGAAGACCTGTAACGCCACGGCCACCACCCAGGCCCTGAAGGGTGATGCCCGCAAGGCGTTCATGAGTGAGTGCCTGAAGAAAAAATAAGGGCTGGGTTTTTCTCCAGCCTGTGAGGGCCTTATCGCGAGCAAGCTCGCTCCCACCATGGACCGGGCACTACAAATCCATGGTGGGGCGAGCTTGCTCGCGATGGGGACGGCACGCACTGCAAAAAAACAGCTGAACCCTGTCCAGGATCGGTCGATACAATGTCTAGTGCTGTTGGTGGATCGCTGGCAGACTGCCGATCCTTTCACGCCGTTTTGTCCTGAGGCTGTATGCCAACGTTTTCTCAGCGTCATGTATTGTTGGTGATCAGTTGGGTGATCATTTTTGGTGGGTTGTTGCTGGTGCTGCCACTGCGCCTGTTGCCGAGCCTGCTGGCCGGGTTGTTGGTGTTCGAGCTGGTCAACATGCTCACCCCACAGCTGCAGCGCCTGATCGAAGGTCGCCGTGCCCGCTGGCTGGCCGTGGCGTTGCTGGGCACGCTGGTGGTCAGTGTGCTGACGCTGATCTTCGCCGGAGCCATCAGTTTCCTGCTCCATGAGGCCGAAAACCCCGGAGCCTCCCTGGACAAGTTCATGACGGTGGTCGACCGCGCCCGAGGGCAATTGCCGCCATTCATCGACGCCTACCTGCCGGCCAGCGCCGCCGAGTTCCGAGTGGCCATTGGCGACTGGGTGAGCAAGCACCTGAGCGACCTGCAACTGGTGGGCAAGGACGCGGCCCATATGTTCGTGACGTTGCTGATCGGCATGGTACTGGGGGCCATCGTCGCCTTGCAGCGCATCCCCGACCTGACCAAGCGCAAACCCCTGGCCGCGGCGCTGTTCGATCGCCTGAACCTGCTGGTCAAGGCGTTTCGCAACATCGTCTTCGCCCAGATCAAGATCTCCCTGCTCAACACCTTCTTCACCGGGATTTTCCTGGCGGTGGTGCTGCCGCTGTTCGGGATAAAACTGCCGCTGACCAAGACCCTGATCGTGATGACCTTCCTGCTGGGGCTGCTGCCGGTCATCGGCAACCTGATGTCCAACACGCTGATCACCATTGTCGGTCTGTCGCTGTCGATCTGGGTCGCCGTGGCGGCGCTGGGTTACCTGATCGTGATCCACAAGCTCGAATACTTCCTCAACGCCCGCATCGTCGGTGGGCAGATCAGCGCCAAGTCCTGGGAATTGCTCATGGCGATGCTGGTGTTCGAAGCCGCGTTCGGGTTGCCGGGAGTGGTGGCGGGGCCGATTTACTATGCGTATATCAAAAGTGAGCTGAAACAGATCGGGATGGTCTGATCCGGTAGGGATGGTGCCAGATCTGGCGCCATCGCGAGCAAGCTCGCTCCCGCAGGAGATATCAGTGCCTATGCGATCCCTGTGGGAGCGAGCTTGCTCGCGATGCAGGCGCCTCGGTCTGGGATCAGACCTGCGTGCCGTAGCGCTTCATCGCCTCGATCGCCAACCCGCTGCCAATACTGCCGAAGATATTGCCTTCCACGTGCCGCGCCTGGGGCAGCATCGCCGAGACGCTGTTGCGCAGCGCCGGGATGCCGCTGGAACCGCCGGTGAAGAACACCGTGTCGACCTGATCGACCCGCACGTCGGCATCGCCCAGCAACTGCGTGACGCTGCCGCGCACCCGCTCCAGCAAGCCGTCGATGGCCGACTCGAACAGCACGCGGCTCAGGTCCACGCTCAGGCCCGGCTCGATCCGGTCCAGGAGCAAATGACGCTGGTCGGTGTGGGTCAGCTCGATCTTGGTTTCTTCCACTTCCATCGCCAGCCAATGCCCGGCGCGCTGTTCGATCAGCTTGAACAGCCGGTCGATGCCGCCGGTGTCTTCGATGTCGTAGCGCATGCTGCCCAGGGCCAGGGTGGACTTTTGCGAGTACACCGCGTTGATGGTGTGCCAGGTCGCCAGGTTCATGTGGTGGCTGGTGGGCATGTAGGCGCCGCTTTTCATGCGGCTGCCGTAGCCGAACAGCGGCATCAGGCCGGCCAGGGAGAGTTGCTTGTCAAAATCGGTCCCGCCGATGTGCACGCCACCGGTGGCGAGGATGTCGGCGTGGCGGTTGTCGTGGGTGCGGCGCTCGGGGGAGAGGCGCACCAGGGAGAAGTCCGAAGTACCGCCGCCGATGTCGACGATCAGCACCAGCTCTTCTTTCTCGATGGTCGATTCATAATCGAAGGCCGCCGCGATGGGCTCGTACTGGAACGAAACCTCCTTGAAGCCGATGGCGCGGGCGACGTCCACCAGGGTGTTTTCCGCTTCCTGGTCGGCCATTTCATCGTCGTCGACGAAAAACACCGGGCGCCCCAGTACCACTTCTTCGAATTCCCGACCGGCGGTGGCTTCGGCGCGTTTCTTCAACTGGCCGATGAACAACCCCAGCAGGTCCTTGAAGGGCATGGCCGTGCCCAACACGCTGGTGTCGTGCTTGATCAGCTTGGAGCCCAGCAGGCTCTTGAGCGAGCGCATCAGCCGGCCTTCGTAGCCTTCCAGGTATTCGTGCAGGGCCAGGCGGCCATACACCGGGCGGCGTTCCTCGAGATTGAAAAAGACCACCGAAGGCAGGGTGATCTTGTCGTCCTCCAGCGCGATCAACGTTTCCATGCCGGGGCGCAGCCAGCCGACAGTGGAGTTGGACGTGCCAAAGTCGATGCCGCAGGCACGGGCCGGGGATGCGTTTTTCATGTCTTTCGGGTTCCAGTTGAAAAAACGGCCGCGCAGTGTATGTCAGTGGGGCGCGGATTCGAAGGCCGGTTATCTGCTAATTCTCGACCGCAGGCCTTGAAAGACTCTCTTATACCCCCAAACTTGCTGGCATGAGCCTGGTAGCGCAAGGCGGGTGCAAGAACCGCCGCCAGCTGCCGATAAACTTCTGACGCGCCGCCCGGTCCCAATCTTGAGGTCGGTCAACCCGCTGTCCGGTCATCCGGGCATGCTGTGCGTGCGGTGCGACATCGATAACGGATGGTGATGCTTAGATGGATTTCAAAGACTATTACAAGATCCTGGGTGTCGAGCCCACGGCGGACGACAGCACGATCAAGGCTGCCTACCGCAAGCTGGCGCGCAAGTACCACCCGGATGTGAGCAAGGAAAAAGACGCCGAGACCAAGTTCAAGGACGTCTCCGAAGCCTATGAAGCGCTGAAAAGTGCCGACAAACGCGCCGAATACGACGACCTGCGCCGCTACGGCCAGCACGGCCAGCCGTTTCAGGGCCCGCCGGGTTGGCAGAGCCGTGGTGGTTTCGGCGGCCAGGACACCGGGGATTTCTCGGACTTCTTCAGTTCGATCTTCGGTAACCGTGGGTCGGGTTTCGGTGGCGGACAGGCAGGTCGCAGCGCCGGCCGTCGAGGGCAAGACGTGGAAATGGAATTACCGATTTTCCTGGAAGAAACCCTGTCGAACGAGTCGAAGAAGGTCTCGTTCCAGGTGCCGCAATACAACGCGGCCGGCCAACACGTGAGCAACACCAGCAAGAGCCTGAACGTGAAGATCCCGCTGGGCGTGACCGACGGCGAACGCATCCGCCTCAAGGGCCAGGGCGCGCCGGGTGTCGGTGGTGGTGCCAACGGCGACTTGTACCTGACCATTCGTTTCGCTCCGCACCCCAAGTTCGACGTCGAAGGCCAGGACCTGATCATCACCTTGCCCCTGGCCCCGTGGGAATTGGCGCTGGGCACCGAAGTGGCGGTGCCGACCCTCACCGGCAAGATCAACCTCAAGGTCCCGGCCGGCAGCCAGAACGGCCAGCGCATGCGCGCCAAGGGCCATGGCCTGCGCAACAAGGCCGGCGAGCGCGGCTATCTGTTCGTGCAGCTCAAGGCCGTGATGCCCAAGGCCAGCGACGAAGCGGTCAAGGCGCTGTGGGCCGAACTGGCGAAGAAAGCGGCGTTCGATCCGCGGGAGAATTTCTGACCTGTGGTTGATGACCCACTGAACACAAAACCTGTGGCGAGACTCGACAGTTAAAGCATTGGGAGAAGCAGACCATGAACAACCCGATCATTGAACTGACCCTGACGGAATTCTGCGAGGCTGCCGCGTTGGCCGACGCCCATGTGATCGAGATCGTCGCCCACGGCATCCTCGAACCCCACGGCGCGGCTCCTGCGGATTGGCGTTTTACCGACTATGAACTGGTCCTGGCCCGCCGTGCGGCCAAATTGCGCCGCGAGCTGGAACTGGAATGGGAAGGCGTCGCCCTGGCGCTGGACCTGCTGGAGGAAGTCCAGCAACTGCGTGCCGAGAATCGTCGGCTGCGCCAGCAATTGGGCCGTTGGGTGGAATGACCGTGGCGGTTCGTATCCGTCATGTCTTGTCGAAAAAGCAATAAATAGTTACCGCACGCCTCGGCGGCACACGGGTTAGGCTCGAGTTTTCCATCGTCAAGGATGACCCGATATGCCAGGCTTCACCCCCCGTCTCGCCACTCCCCAAGGCGAGCATTTCGACCTGCTCAAAGCCCGCATTCCCGGCTGGTACAGCGGGGCCATCGTGCAACGCCAGCAGGAACTGAGCGACCATGAACTGACGCTTCCGGACTGGTACGCGAAAGCCTCCCCCGACCTCTGGAACAGCCTCAAGGACAGTCATTCCCGCTACCGCGAACGCCTGAACCAGGTCGACAACCGGCTGGGCAATATCCAGGACATCCGCGCCTTTGCCGAACCCTTGCTCGAGCAGGCGCTCCTGGAAGAGTTCAATCTCACGCTGAACGTCAACGAGGTGTATTTCGTCCGCAAGTACGGGCGCAAGACCCGCGACGATTTTTTTGGAGCGCTGGTCCTGGACAGCGAGGGCGGCCACTTCGATCGCTACGAATACCGTGGCACTTCATTGCTGGAGGCGGCGCTGGCCAATTTCGCGCCAGAGGAAGCGCGCAAGCCCGCCTGCGCCGATTGCAGCCTCATTACCACGGTGCGTCCGTCCGAGGGGGGCGCAGTGGTGCCTTCCATCGACGCCGTTCGCGCAGGGGCATTGCCGATTGCCCCGCAAGCCTTCGCCACGTTGTGCCGTACCCTGGACCTGGGGCGCCAGTATCAGGCGCACATCAACGCTGTCCTGCGGCCCGACGACAGCAAGACGTACAACCCGCTGGATCATTCACTGGAGGAGCATCACAGGCAGGGCCTGGCGCTGAACATCGAGATCGCCCGGGCCAAGGCCGATATCATCCCGGCGGTCTACTCGATGTTGCAGCGGGTGATCGACGGGGCCAGAGACGTCACCCTCGATGGCCAGGCCGTAACTTTCACCTCCCTGAAAGTATTCGACATCGACCTGGTCGGCCCGTTGTTGATCGGCCCCGACCTTGAAAACAGCCGCCGGGTGGTGCCGGTCGTGGCCTACCTTCCGGGCGACCCCGAGCATCCCCTGAAAGGCTATGCCTCCAGCGCCGACTTCATGGTCGAACTGCGGCGACGCCTGCACGGTAGCGCCTACCGCCGCTTCTTCAGCCGTTTCGTGCCGCTGCGTCAGCAAGGGGTGTTTTTCCGGCAGTTCAAGCACTTCTACCAAATCTCCCCGGCGGCCGATGACCAGGCCGATTACCCACTCAGATCGTCGTTGCGCAACCTGCCCATGACCACGGCGCCGATTCCCGGCGACTTGTGGGGCTCGCTACGCCTGCGGCAGATCGAGAAGATCCAGGCTGACGCCCGCGCGGTGGCGGTGCCTACCGGTGATGAAGACAGGAAAGCCCGGCTGGCGCGCCTGGACAGTTACCTGGACGCGGTGGTCGACGTGTTCAACCTGGCGGCGTTCGTCGTGCCAGGATTGGGGCCGCTGATGTTGACGGTCGGGGCGGTGCAGATGTTCAACGAGGCCTTCGAAGGCATCGAGGCGTTCGAACGTGGCGAGACCCGGGAAATGTGGGCGCATTTTTCCAGCGTGGCCCTCAACACGGCCTTCGTCGCCACCGGTGCGGCGGTGCTGCCGCACATTCGATGGTCGGGCGCGGTGGATCAGTTGGAGCCGGTGCAATTGGCCAACGGCGAATCGCGCCTGTGGCGTCCCGACCTGAGCGTTTATCAAAGTGAACTGGCGCCTCCCGCGACGTCGAGTCCGGATACCCAGGGCCTGTATCGGGTCGGCGACCGGCAGGTTCTGCCGCTGGGTGAGCAACATTATGAAGTGCGACAGGACCCGCAGACCCTTCGCTATCGCATTCGTCATCCTTCCCGTCCGCAGGCCTACCAGCCCGAGCTGACGGGCAACGGCAACGGTGCCTGGCACCACGAACTGGAGCAACCGCGCAGCTGGGAAGGCCCGACACTGATGAGGCGCCTGGGCCACGGCGTCAAGAACTTTAGCGATGCCGAACTGGAGCAGATCCGCCTCGCCAGCGCGACCCCGCAGGACGTGCTGCGACGGATGCATGTCGAGGGCGAGCCGGTGCCGGCGTTGCTGGCCGACACTTTGGACCGTTTCGACCTCTGCCGACAAATCGACACGTTCATCGGGCAACTGCAAAGCGAGGAGCCGCTGGACCATGACTTGGCCGAGCCGATGTTGCACCTGCTGAGCCAATACGGCCCGTGGCCAAGAGGGCTGAAGCTGAAGGTTGTCGACGGCGCCGGGCGGACGCGCTGGGAATACATCCGGCCCTCGGAAGGCGAGACCTCGTTTCGTGAAGCCAGCCTTACCGAGGCCAAGGTCCGCACACCTTCGCTGTTGAAGAACCTGATCGAAGCGGTGGATGCCGCAGGCGCCGACCTGTTGGCCACGGCGAGCCCGCCGATTGCGAAAACCCACATGGATGCTCGCGTCCGGCACCTGCGCCAGGCACTCGCCGAAGCGGCCGTAAATGAAAAGGTGCAGTTGCTCAACGATTACTACGCCATGGACGAGACGAGAGGTGACCCCCGTGTCACGCTGATCAAGTCCCGCTTTCCCTCGGTTCCGGCAAAAGCGATCGAGCAGATCATCACCCTGGCCGGTACCGAAGAGTTGCAGCAAATGGCCGCCTGGGATTTCGACGAGGCCAGCCAGACCAAGCCCATCCCGCTGCGCATCGCCGAAGAGCTGCGTCATTATCAGCGCAGGGTGCGTTTGAACCGAGCCTACGAAGGCCTGTATCAGGACGCCTTGGCCACGGCGGACACGCCTCGATTGGTGTTGGCGACCCTGGAAACCTTGCCTGGCTGGAGCGACACGGTGCGCATCGAATTGCGCGAGGCCGATGTGTCTGGCGCCTTGATCGACAGCATCGGGCCGCAAAATGCGACGCAGACCAAGGTCGTGGTCAAGGACGATGATGTCTACCAGGCCTTTGACGACAGCGGCAATGAGTTGAGCCATTGGGGCAGTGTCTTCGATGCCTTGCAGCATGCTCTGCCGGATGCCGAACGCCGGGCCATGGCTCGACCCTCGATCCATCACGGCGACCGGTTGAGAGAGGCCATCGGCGCTTCGCCCGTGGACCGGGATACGCTGGCGAGCCGCTTGAAGATGCCCGCGCTCAAGCCCGCCTTCCAATCGCCGATGCGCCTGGCTTCGGGCCAAGTCGGTTACCCCCTGGGTGGATTGCGGGATTGGTTGCGCCTGGGCCGCTCGCCGGAGAGTCGGGTGCAGGAGCTGTACCCGAGCTACACGGCGGAGCAGACCGAGGCGCTGTTGCGATCGCTGGGCAATGGCGCGGTGAGGGAGCTCAAACGACGTAAAGTCGAGTTGAAAATGCTGCGTCGGGATCTGGACCTTTGGGTCGCTACCCTGGGGTGGCGTTACGTGGGCGATAGCTATCTGCAAGTACCGGAAGGGCTCAGACAGGCGGTCGTCGAACAAATCGAGCGATGCTGGAGGCGCCAGACCCGGGTCGTGATGGGAGCGGATGGTCGCAGGCTCGGGCATGAACTTGATCTGAGCGGATTGAACGTCGGGCCATTGCCGCGGCTTACAGCCGACTTCAGCCATGTGGGCGTACTCATGTTGTCTGACATGGGCTTGACGCTGCATCACTGCGACGGCTTCCTCAGCGGGTTCTCCTCCCTCAAGCGCTTGGAGATGTCCAGGAACAGGCTGATGGATATTCCCGGAACCCTGGAGGGGATGCGAAATCTGGAGACGCTTCGGCTGGCGAATAACCAGATCGGCCTGACACGTCGTAGCGTTGAAATCCTGCAAAGTCTTGGCCGGCTGAAAAACCTCGACCTGGATCACAACCTGCTGATGCGCCTGCCGGACTTCAGCAGGCTACCTGACCTGGAACGATTGCACCTGAAGAACACCGGGATCACTGCCTGGCCCTCCGGTCTGCGCGACCAGCCGCTGGAGCTGATCGACTTGCGCGACAACGGCTTGACCCAGGTCCCGGATCACCTGCTCGACCCGCCCGTCGAGCGTGCCCATGCCACGGCACGTCTGAATCGCGTGACGTTGCTGCAGGGCAACCCGTTGAGCGAGGGGGTCCAACAGCGCATGCGTGATTATTGGGCGACGGTCTTGCAGACGCGTCCTGAATGGGCCGTCCTGCGTTTGCCCGAGGCGTTCGGGTTTTCGGCGCCGGTCGGGCCACCGAATATGCAGCAATGGCTGCGCGACCTGCCTGCGGGCCAACTGGCGGAAAAAAGAGTCTTGTGGCAAAGCCTGGCGGATGAGCAGCACTCGGGAGAGTTTTTTGAGTTGTTGCATCGGTTGGCTAACTCTTATCAGGGGCTGGAGGATTATCCGAACCTCCAGGCCCGCGTCTGGCAGATGCTCGAGGCGATGGGCAACGCCACCGACTTGCGTCATGAACTGTTCGACCTGGCCGGCCAACCGGCCTGTGAAGATCGCGCAGCCTTGTCCTTCAGCTATCTGGAAATCCGCTTGATGATCCACAACGCGAGGGCCTTGGCGGTTGGAAAGGATGAGGCGGCAGCACTGGTCCGGCTGGCCAAGGGGCTGTTTCGCCTCGATGAGGTAGAGCGTATTGCCCTGCAGGATATCCAGTGGCGCCGTGATGCGATCAATGCCCGCACCGACCTGACCAACGATGAAAAGCGCGAAAACCTGGCGCTGATAGAAGAAGTCGAGGTCCGCCTGGCTTACCGTGTGGGGCTCAAGGATCGACTGGGGCTACCGGGGCAACCCGCAGGCGGGGCTTTTCTCACGCTGGGAGATGTCACCCCTGAACAGCTCGATGCCGCTGCCAAAGAGGTGCTGGGGCTGGACGATTCCCCCCAGCAGTTTCAGTCGCTGGTGGGCCGGGATTTCTGGATCGATTATTTGAAGCAGGCCCATGGGGCCTCCTTCCAGGCGCTGAATGACACCCTTATCGCCAACCAGATCGAGCTGGATGAAGCGAAGGCCTCCGGGACCCTGGAGGAAGCCGACTACATCAGCCAGTCCGAGGCGTTGGGCCTGCAACACAAAATCAAGGAAGCGGAACTGGTCCAGTCGTTGACGCGAACCGAGCTGGAGCAGTTGCCGGGAAGTACCGACCTGTAGGCTGATCCTTTCAGGCAATGAAAACCGTGGCGAGGGAGCTTGCTCCCTCGCCACAGGAACTGCACCGGTTCAAAACAGGAAATAACGCTGCGCCATCGGCAGCACGTCGGCCGGTTCGCACCACAGCAACACGCCGTCGGCCTTGACCTGGTAAGTCTGCGGATCGACGTCGATGCTCGGCAGGTAGTCGTTGTGGATCAGGTCGGTCTTCTGCACGTCGCGGCAGCCTTTGACCACGGCGATTCTTTTCTTCAGCCCCAGTTGTTCCGGCAACCCGGCCTCGGCGGCGGCCTGGCTGATGAAGGTCAGGCTGGTGGCATGCCGTGAGCCGCCGTAACTGGCGAACATCGGTCGGTAGTGCACCGGTTGTGGCGTCGGGATCGAGGCGTTGGCGTCGCCCATCAGGCTGGCGGCAATTGCCCCACCCTTGAGGATCAGCGTCGGCTTGACGCCGAAGAACGCTGGGCGCCACAGCACCAGGTCGGCCCACTTGCCCACTTCGATGGAACCCACTTCATGGCTGATGCCGTGGGTGATCGCCGGGTTGATGGTGTACTTGGCGATGTAGCGCTTGATGCGGAAATTGTCGTTGCCTTCGCCGTCGCCGGGCAGGGCGCCGCGTTGCTTTTTCATCTTGTCGGCGGTCTGCCAGGTGCGCGTGATGACTTCGCCGACGCGGCCCATGGCCTGGCTGTCGGAGCTGATCATCGAGAAGGCGCCGAGGTCGTGGAGAATGTCTTCGGCGGCGATGGTCTCGCGGCGGATGCGGCTTTCGGCGAAGGCCACGTCTTCGGCAATGCTCGGGTCCAGGTGATGGCAGACCATCAACATGTCCAGGTGCTCGTCGATGGTGTTGCGGGTGAACGGCCGGGTCGGGTTGGTGGAACTGGGCAGCACGTTGGGAAAACCGCAGGCCTTGATGATGTCCGGTGCATGCCCGCCACCGGCACCTTCGGTGTGGTAGGTGTGGATGGTGCGGCCCTTGAACGCGGCGAGGGTGGTTTCCACGAAGCCCGACTCGTTGAGGGTGTCGGTGTGGATCGCCACCTGCACATCGTACTGGTCGGCCACGCTCAGGCAGTTGTCGATGGCCGCAGGCGTGGTGCCCCAGTCTTCGTGCAGCTTCAGGCCGATGGCCCCGGCCTTGACCTGCTCGATCAACGGTTCCGGCAGGCTGGCGTTGCCCTTGCCGGTGAAGCCGATGTTCATCGGGAAGGCATCGGCGGCCTGGAGCATGCGCGCCAGGTGCCACGGCCCGGAGGTGCAAGTGGTGGCGTTGGTCCCGGTGGCCGGGCCCGTGCCGCCGCCGATCATGGTGGTGACGCCGCTCATCAGCGCTTCTTCGATCTGCTGGGGGCAAATGAAGTGGATGTGGGTGTCGATACCGCCGGCGGTGAGGATCATGCCTTCGCCGGCAATCACTTCGGTGCTGGCGCCGATGGCGATGGTCACATCGGGCTGGATGTCCGGGTTGCCGGCCTTGCCGATGGCGGCGATACGCCCGTCCTTGAGGCCGACGTCGGCCTTGACGATGCCCCAGTGGTCGATGATCAGCGCGTTGGTGATCAAGGTGTCGACGACCTCGGCGGCCAACAGTTGGCTCTGGCCCATGCCGTCGCGAATCACCTTGCCGCCGCCGAATTTCACTTCTTCGCCGTAGGTGGTGAAGTCTTTTTCCACTTCGATCCACAACTCGGTGTCGGCCAGGCGGACCTTGTCGCCGACGGTGGGGCCGAACATGTCGGCGTAGGCTTGTCTCGAAATCTTCATGTGCTTGCCTTGGAATTCAATTGAATGTTGAAACCGTTCGCTGCGCTCACTCATCGCGAGCAAGCTCGCTCCCACATTTGATCGCGTTTCCCTGTGGGAGCGAGCTTGCTCGCGATGAGGCCAGTGCAGGCACCCTATGACTTACAGGTCGCCCATGACCCGCCCGGCAAACCCGAACACCCGGCGATGCCCGGCCAGGTCCACCAGCTCCACCTCGCGGCTCTGGCCCGGTTCGAAACGCACCGCGGTGCCGGCCGGGATGTTCAGGCGCATGCCACGGCTGGCGGCGCGGTCGAAGGTCAAGGCGTCGTTGGTCTCGAAAAAGTGATAGTGCGAGCCGACCTGGATCGGTCGGTCACCGCTGTTGGCGACGTTCAGCGTGAGCGTGCGGCGACCGACGTTGAGTTCGATGTCGCCGGGCTGGACCTGGTATTGCCCTGGAATCATTGCGGTTGCCCCAAAATCTTGTAGTAAATGGCGGTCGGGGTGTAGGTCCCGTCCGGGCTCTGGCAGTAGTCGGGCAGTTCACCGACGCGGGTGTAGCCCATGGCGCGGTAGAAGGCCTCGGCCTCGGAACCGGCCTCGGTGTCGAGGTACAACAGGCCACGCTTGTGCTGGCGGGCGCCAAGTTCCAGGGCGCTCATCAATTGCTGGCCCAGCCCGCGGCGGCGAGCCTCTCCGCGGACCAGCAGCTTCTGCACTTCGGCGCGGTTGAGGCCGTTGGGCTTCTGGCACAGGGCAAGCTGGACGCTGGCCTGTACCTGTTCATCCTTGACCACCACCCACAGCAGCAGGTGGCCCTGGTTGAGGCTGGCCTGGACCTCGTCGAAATAGGCGCGGGCCTGGACGGCATCGAGATCGGCCATGAACCCCACGCTGGCCCCGTAGCCGACGGCGTCGAGCAACAGATCGATCAGGCCCTGGCGATAATGCGCAAAGCTCTCGGCGTGGACCCGACGCAACTGGGCGGCGTTCATTGGCTTTTCACTCCTTGTTGATGGCAGGCGGTAGCGCCCCGGGGTTGAGGTTCAACTGCATGAAGGTCAGGTCCAGCCAGCGGCCGAACTTGGTCCCCACCTCGGGCATCTGCCCGGTGATCACGAACCCGGCCCGCTCGTGCAGGCGAATCGAGGCCGCGTTGCCGCTTTCGATGGCCGCGACCATGACGTGTTTATCGCAGGCCCTGGCACGTTCGATCAGCGCGGCCATCAGCAGCGGGCCAAGGCCATTGCCACGTTGATCGCTGCGCACGTACACCGAATGCTCCACGGTGTGGCGAAAGCCGTCGAACGGCCGCCAGTCGCCGAACGAAGCGTAGCCCAGCACGTTGTCTTCGGCGTTGACGGCCACCAGTACCGGGTAGCCCTGGGTCTGCCGGGCGCTGAACCAGGCCTGGCGATTGCCCAGGTCCACGGCTTGTTCGTTCCAGATCGCCGTGGTGTTGAGGACGGCGTCGTTGTAGATCTCGCGGATCGCCGGCAGGTCTGCGGCATGGGCGTCACGAACATGGGCAGTCATGGCGTGGCCTCAGGCGATGGGTTGGTGGACGGTGACCAATTTGGTGCCGTCGGGAAACGTCGCTTCGACCTGGATCTCCGGGATCATTTCCGGGATGCCTTCCATCACCTGCTCGCGGCTCAACAGCGTGGTGCCGTAGTGCATCAGCTCGGCGACGGTCTGGCCGTCACGGGCGCCTTCCAGCAGCGCAGCGGAAATGTAGGCCATGGCCTCCGGGTAGTTGAGCTTCAGGCCCCGGGCCAACCGTCGTTCGGCGACGAGGCCGGCGGTGAAGATCAGCAGCTTGTCTTTTTCGCGTGGGGTCAGGTCCATGTGCAGTCCATAAAGGCAGATAAATAAATTCGCTGTAAACCCATTCCACTGTGGGAGCGAGCTTGCTCGCGATAGCTATCGAACATTCAACATAACCGTTGGCTGGTACACCGCTATCGCGAGCAAGCTCGCTCCCACAGGAAAGCCAATTCAGGTGCTCCAGATTCTCGGGGGCATGGCCTCCCGACCGAGCAGCGCCGGGCGCAGAAGCCGCCACAATTCAATCAACCACCCCCGCGCCAGCAACGCCTCGCTCGCCAGGCACCGCGCCACGACCAGGCCGGGCAATTGGGTCAGGTCGCCGCGCACGGCGTGGCCCAGGGATCGACAGTGTTCCAGCAACTCGCTGTCGATCTCGCCGGTCACCAGCAACGTGGCAAACACCGGATCGCCGCCCAGCCCGATGGGCGAGTCCAGCAGCCCATCACCGCCCACAATGCGCTGACGCTCATGCCACAGCAACTGGCCGTCGCGGCGAATGTCCAGTCGCGATTGAAAGTGCCCCAGGTCGAACCGCTCGCCGCTGGCCGGTCGGCCGAGGGCGACCATGTCCCAGTAGAACAGGCGTGCGTCGCCCTGCAGGTCGATATTCGTGCCGAGTTCGGCCTGGGCCGCGCTGAAGACGATGGTTTCCTGGGGCAGCCATTCCAAGGTCGCGCCGGGGGCCACGCTCAGTGTCAATTGTTGGTACGCCGGGCCGGCAGCGCGGTACCACTTGGCCGCGCCGGGGCTGGTCAGTTGCGCCCAGGCGCCAGGGCCGACATGGGCCGAGATGTCCAGCCGGTCACCGCCGGCAATCCCACCGGGCGGGTGGACGATGATGTGCTGGCACACCTCGGGACCTTCGGCGTACAAGTGCTTCTGCACCCGCAGCGGACCTTTGTGGCGGCGCTGTACCGGGCGTGTGCACTCGCCGAAGCGGGCATAGCCCAATTCCAGCTCGGCGTGCCAGCTGGGGGTGAACAGGGCCGAAGGCGCCAATGAACAGACAGGTAGATTCATGATTTCTGATTATCGTCAGGACGCTACAGACTAGATCGTAACCAGTCCGCGCACACCCTCGGCTTCCATATTTTCTCCGCGCCCCTGCTGCACGATCTCGCCCCGGGACATCACCAGGTACTGATCGGCCAACTCGGCGGCGAAGTCGTAGAACTGCTCCACCAGCAAAATCGCCATGTCGCCCCGGGCCGCCAGCTTCTTGATCACCATGCCGATCTCCTTGATCACCGAGGGCTGGATGCCTTCGGTGGGCTCGTCGAGAATCAGCAGGCGCGGGCGACTGGCCAGGGCCCGGCCAATGGCGAGCTGCTGTTGCTGGCCGCCGGACAGGTCACCGCCACGGCGTTGCTTCATCTGCAGCAGCACCGGGAACAATTCGTAGATGAATGCCGGCACTTCCTTGGCTTCGGCGCCGGGAAAGCGCGACAGGCCCATCAGCAGGTTTTCTTCCACCGTCAGTCGTCCGAAAATTTCCCGGCCCTGGGGCACGTAGGCAATGCCGGCATGCACCCGTTGGTGCGGCTTGAACGTGGTGATGGCCTTGCCTTCCCAACTCACCGCGCCTTCCTTGGCCGGCAACAGGCCCATCAGGCATTTGAGCAGGGTGGTCTTGCCCACGCCGTTGCGCCCCAGCAGGCACGTCACCTCGCCGATCTTGGCGTCGAACGACAGGCCGCGCAGGATGTGGCTACCGCCGTAGTACTGGTGTAGCTTGTCGACCTGCAGCATGTTCCAGATTCTCCTCAAGTTCCCTGTGGGAGCGAGCTTGCTCGCGATAGCGGTGGGTCAGCTTGCTTAGGTGCTGAATGTGTCGCTGCCATCGCGAGCAAGCTCGCTCCCACAGGGAGTAGCATTTGCCGCTCTAGCGACCGAGATACACCTCGATCACCCGCTCATTGTCCTGCACCTGTTCCAGCGACCCTTCGGCCAGCACACTGCCCTGGTGCAGCACGGTGACGTGGTCGGCGATCGCGCCGACGAAGCCCATGTCATGTTCCACCACCATCAGCGAATGCTTGCCCGCCAGGGACTTGAACAGTTCGGCGGTGAACTCGGTCTCGGCGTCGGTCATGCCCGCCACCGGTTCGTCGAGCAACAGTAATTGCGGGTCTTGCACCAGCAGCATGCCGATCTCCAGGAACTGCTTCTGCCCGTGGGACAGCAACCCGGCGGCGCGGTCGACCGACGTGGCAAGGCGGATGGTCTCGAGCACTTCGTCGATACGGTCGTGCTGCTCGCCGGTGAGCCTTGCCCGCAGGCTGGCCCACACCGATTTGTCGGTCTTGAGCGCCAGCTCCAGGTTCTCGAACACGCTCAGGGCTTCGAACACCGTGGGCTTCTGGAACTTGCGCCCGATGCCGGCCTGGGCGATCTGCACCTCGCTCATGCTCGTCAGGTCCAGGGTCTCGCCGAACCAGGCCTTGCCGTGGCTGGGGCGGGTCTTGCCGGTGATCACGTCCATCAGGGTGGTCTTGCCGGCGCCGTTGGGGCCGATGATGCAGCGCAATTCGCCGACGCCGATGTACAGGTTCAAATCGTTCAAGGCCTTGAAGCCATCGAAACTGACGCTGATGTCTTCCAGGGTCAGGATGGTGCCGTGGCGGGTGTTCAGGCCCACGCCGGCTGCCTGGCCGAGGCCGATGGCGTCGCGGCTGCTGCCTTGGTCCTTGTTGGGCTCCAGGATGGGTTCGAGCATGAAATCCGCCGTAGGTGTGATTCGCATCATTCGCTCCTTTTCTTCAGCAACCCGATCACACCCTTGGGCAGATACAGGGTCACGACGATGAACAGGGCGCCGAGGAAGAACAGCCAGTATTCAGGAAACGCCACGGTGAACCAGCTCTTCATGCCATTCACGACCCCGGCGCCCAGCAACGGCCCGATCAACGTGCCGCGCCCGCCAAGGGCGACCCACACGGCGGCCTCGATGGAGTTGGTCGGCGACATTTCGCTGGGGTTGATGATGCCCACCTGCGGCACGTACAACGCCCCGGCCAGGCCGCACAACACCGCGCTCAACACCCAGACGAACAGCTTGAAACCACGGGGATCGTAGCCGCAGAACATCAGGCGGTTTTCCGCGTCCCGCAGGGCGGTCAGTACCCGGCCGAACTTGCTGCGGGCCAGGCGCCAGCCGATGAACAGGCTCGCCACCAGCAGCAACACCGTGGCGAAAAACAGCACCGCCCGGGTGCCGGGCTCGGTGATGCCGAAGCCCAGGATCGAGCGGAAATTGGTGAAGCCGTTGTTGCCGCCAAACCCGGTTTCGTTGCGGAAAAACAGGAGCATCCCGGCGAAGGTCAGGGCCTGGGTCATGATCGAGAAATACACGCCCTTGATCCGCGAGCGGAAGGCGAAGAAGCCGAACACCAGGGCCAGCAACCCCGGCGCCAGCACCACCAGGCACATCGCCCAGAGGAAACTGTCGGTGCCGGCCCAGTACCAAGGCAACTCGGTCCACGACAAGAAGGTCATGAACGCCGGCAAGCCATCCCCGGCGGCCTGGCGCATCAAGTACATGCCCATGGCGTAGCCGCCCAGGGCGAAGAACAGGCCGTGGCCCAGGGAGAGCAGGCCGGCGTAGCCCCAGACCAGGTCCAGTGCCAGGGCGACGATGGCGTAGCAGAGAATCTTGCCCACCAGGGTCAGGGTGTAGGCCGAGACGTGTAGCGGATTGTCCGCCGCCAGCAGCGACAGCAAGGGCAGGCTCAGCAGCACGGCCAGGATCAGCGCGCCGACGGCGAGGGTGATTTTGGGACCGGCCTTTTGCGTGGCCGTGAGCATCAGGGGCTGGTTCATCAGTCGATTACCCGTCCTTTGAGCGCGAAGAGGCCTTGCGGACGCTTCTGGATGAACAGAATGATCAGCGCGAGGATCAGGATCTTGCCGAGCACGGCGCCGATCTGCGGTTCGAGGATCTTGTTGGCGATGCCCAGGCCGAACGCGGCGAACACACTGCCGGCCAACTGACCGACACCCCCGAGCACCACCACCAGGAACGAGTCGATGATGTAGCTCTGGCCCAGGTCCGGGCCGACGTTGCCGATCTGGCTCAGGGCCACGCCACCGAGCCCGGCGATGCCCGAGCCGAGGCCGAAGGCGAGCATGTCGACCCGGCCGGTGGGCACGCCGCAGCAGGCGGCCATGTTGCGGTTCTGCGTTACGGCGCGCACGTTCAGGCCCAGGCGCGTCTTGTTCAGCAGCAGCCAGGTCAGCACCACCACGAACAGGGCAAAGGCGATGATCACGATGCGGTTGTACGGCAGCACCAGGTTCGGCAACACCTGGATCCCGCCCGAGAGCCAGGCCGGGTTGGCGACTTCGACGTTCTGCGCACCGAACACCAGGCGCACCAGTTGGATCAGCATCAGGCTGATGCCCCAGGTGGCGAGCAGGGTTTCCAGCGGCCGCCCGTAGAGGTGGCGAATCACCGTACGCTCCAGGGCCATGCCGATGGCCGCGGTGATGAAAAATGCCACCGGCAAGGCGATCAGCGGATAGAACTCGATGGCGTTCGGGGCGAAGCGCTGGAACAGCAGTTGCACCACATAAGTGGAATAGGCCCCCAGCATGAGCATCTCGCCGTGGGCCATGTTGATCACCCCCAGCAGGCCGAAGGTAATCGCCAGGCCGAGGGCGGCGAGCAGCAGGATCGAGCCCAGGGACATGCCGCTGAAGGCTTGGCCGAGCAACTCGCCCACCAGGAGCTTGCGCTTGACCTGGCCCAGGCTGGTTTCAGCGGCGGTGCGCACGGCGGCATCGGTTTCGACGCCGGGTTCGAGCAGGCCTTCCAGGCGGGTGCGGGCCAGTGGATCGCCGGTTTCCCCCAACAGGCGGACGGCGGCCAGGCGCACGTTCGGGTTGGTGTCCACCAGTTGCAGGTTCGCCAGGGCCAGGCTCAGGGCGGCGTGTACGGTTTCGTCCTGCTCACCGGCCAGTTGCCGGTCGAGAAACGCCAGTTGCGCCGGGCGGGCACTTTTTTGCAGTTGCTGCGCGGCGGCCAGGCGTACGCGGGCATCGACGGCGAGCAGTTGATGGCTGGCCAGGGCGGTTTCGATCAGTCCCCGCAAGCGGTTGTTCAGGCGCAGGGTTTTTGGCTGGCCGTCGACGATCAACTGGCCTTGTTGCAGGGCGTTGATCAGTTCGACACGTTCAGGCTCCGGCTGCGCGGCCCAGGTTTCCAGGAGTTTGGCCTGCTGGGTCGGGTTGGCGGCGACGAAGTCTTCGGCGTCGCCGGCGTGGGCCTCCAGTGGCAACAGCAGCACCAGGGCGAGAATGAGGCGGTAGAGGGCGGTGGGCATATGCTAGGCCTTGCGCAGTGCTTTTTGTGGGAGCGAGCTTGCTCGCGATAGCGGTGTGTCAGTCACTGTTCTTCTGGCTGATCCATCGCTATCGCGAGCAAGCCCGCTCCCACAGGGGTTGTGTGTCGGCCCGGGATTGAGGCCGACACCCATGGGCTCAGTTGCTCTTCACCGCATAGTCAGGCTTCTTGTCGTTGCCGGCGATGAACGGGCTCCACGGTTGCGCGCGGATCGGGCCTTCGGTCTGCCAGACCACGTTGAACTGACCGTCGGCCTGGATCTCGCCGATCATCACCGGCTTGTGCAGGTGGTGGTTGGTCTTGTCCATGGTCAGGGTGTAGCCCGACGGTGCGGCGAAGGTCTGGCCGGCCAGGGCTTCGCGGACTTTGTCGACGTCGGTGGACTTGGCTTTCTCCACCGCTTGCGCCCACATGTGGATGCCGACGTAGGTGGCTTCCATCGGGTCGTTGGTTACCGCTTTGTCGGCACCTGGCAGGTTCTTGGCCTTGGCGTAGGCTTTCCAGGAATCGACGAATTTCTTGTTCGCCGGGTTATCCACGGATTCGAAGTAGTTCCACGCCGCCAGGTTGCCCACCAGCGGCTTGGTGTCGATGCCGCGCAGTTCCTCTTCGCCCACCGAGAACGCCACGACCGGTACGTCGGTGGCCTTCAGGCCCTGGTTGGCCAGTTCTTTATAGAACGGCACGTTGGAGTCGCCATTGACCGTGGAGATGACCGCGGTCTTGCCACCGGCCGAGAACTTCTTGATGTTGGCCACGATGGTCTGGTAATCGCTGTGGCCGAACGGGGTGTAGACCTCTTCGATGTCCTTGTCCGCCACCCCTTTGGAGTGCAGGAACGAGCGCAGGATCTTGTTGGTGGTGCGCGGGTAGACGTAGTCGGTGCCCAGCAGGAAGTAGCGCTTGGCACTGCCGCCTTCTTCGCTCATCAGGTATTCCACCGCCGGAATCGCCTGCTGGTTCGGCGCGGCGCCGGTGTAGAACACGTTCGGCGACATCTCTTCGCCTTCGTATTGCACCGGGTAGAACAGCAGGCCGTTGAGTTCTTCGAACACCGGCAATACCGATTTACGCGACACCGATGTCCAGCAGCCGAACACCACGGCGACCTTGTCCTGGGTCAGCAACTGCCGGCCCTTTTCGGCGAACAGCGGCCAGTTCGACGCCGGGTCCACGACCACCGCTTCAAGCTTCTTGCCGTTCACACCACCCTTGGCATTGATCTCGTCAATGGTCATCAGCGCCATGTCCTTGAGGGACGTCTCGGAGATCGCCATGGTGCCGGACAACGAATGCAAGATGCCGACCTTGATGGTTTCGGCGGCCTGGACGGTCCAGGCCATGCCCATCGCGGCAATGCTTGCCGAGAGTGTAAAAGCCTTGATCAAGCTACGACGCTTCATTGTGCGATCTCCGTGGACTTATGAGTTTTTTTTCGAAGGCAGATGCAGACGCTGAAGGCGCTTTTGCAAGGGGTGTGCCCGGTCGGAAAAAAGCCCGGAAACAGGGAAGTGGCGAGGAGGGGAGGAAGGGCGGTGCACCATGAGTGATCGCGATTCGGCGCTGGTGCGATGGAGTGCGCCGCATTGGGGCGCCGATGTCACGGTCGTCAACGATCAACTGTGGGAGCGAGCTTGCTCGCGATAGCTGTTTGTCTGCCACATCAATGCTGGATGGGTTGACGCCATCGCGAGCAAGCTCGCTCCCATAGGGGGCTGGGGTCTGCGTTTAGATGGCGGGCGCGATAGTAGAGCGTTCGCGCCGCCTTCCGTTAGTGCACTGTCTCAGCTTGAAGATGAAGCCACTTCAGGCCCGCGATTGAAGCGGATCAGCAGCCGGTCCAACAGCCACACCACCACCAGCGAAGCCCCCACCAACGGGAACACCAGCGCCAGGGCCAGCATGATGAAGACCCCGGTCTTCCACGTCGGCAAGTCGTGACGCAGCGGCGGCACGCCGAACTTGCCCTGGGGCCGGCGCTTCCACCAGATCACCAGGCCACTCACGGCGCTGAGCAGGATCATCAGGCAAACCAGCAGCACGAGGATCTGGTTCACCGGGCCGAACATCTTGCCTTCGTGCAGCATCACCCCGGTTTCGGTGGCGCGGGCCACGATGCTGTAGTGCTCCCAGCGCACGTCGGCCAGGACCTTGCCGGTGTACTGGTCCACGTGCAGGGTGGCGTCGTGGCGTGGGTCATCGGCGAACACGGCGACGGTGAACACGCCGCTGGCCGTGGTGGGCAACGTGATGCTGAAGCCGGGCGTGACCTGGCGTTCGGTGGCGATATCCTGCACCGCTTGCAGGCTGACGGTCGGGGCGGCGGGGCCTTCGTGCATGCCACCGTGGCCCATGTGCTCGGCATGGTCGCCGGACATCGGCATCGGCGTATTTTCCATGGCCCAGGGCACGGTCTGGCGGTGGGCGTTGTTGAGGCTGCCGGCCTCGACGTCGGACTTGGGCACGTCATTCCACATCGCCGCCGGGAAGCGGTTCCAGAGGTTGGCGTATTGCTTGCCCCAGAAGCCGGTCCAGGTCATGCCACTGAGCAGCATCACCAGCAGGAATGCCGCGCCCCAGAAACCGACGACGACATGCAGGTCACGCCAGAACAATCGCCCGCGGGCGCTCCAGCGCGGCCACAGCACGCCGGCCGTTGATTGCCCGCGTGGCCACCACAGGTACAGCCCGGAGACCACCAGCACCACGCCCCAGCCGGCGGCCATTTCCACCAATCGGTCACCGACCGTACCGATCAGCAACTCGCCGTGGATCGCCCGGGCCATGGCTTGCAAATTGTTCTTCGCATCCTGTTCGCCGAGAACGTCGCCGTGGTACGGGTCGATGAACACATTCAGTTCCCGGCCCTGGTCGATCACCACGAACTGCGCGCTACGCTCGGCATTGATCGGTGGCAGGTACTGTTTGACCTGGCCTTCGGGGTAGGCCTGGCGGACCTTATTGAGCAAGTCGTCCGCCGCCAGGGTGTGATGCCCGGCCGGCACGTTCAACAGGCTGCCGTACATCAGTGGATCGAGTTGCGGCTTGAACAGATAGATGATGCCGGTCAGGGCCAGCATCACCATGAACGGCGCCACGAACAGCCCGGCATAAAAATGCCAGCGCCAGGCCAGGTTGTAGAAATTCGGTTTCGGTTGGCTCATTGCAAAGCGCTCCGCAGGGCAAATTGGGTTGTTATGGTGTGCCGTCAGTCAAGGTGGAAACGAACCCTGTGGGAGCGAGCTTGCTCGCGATAGCAATGGTTCAGCTTGCATCGATGTTGAATGGGCCTTCGCCATCGCGAGCAAGCTCGCTCCCACAGTTTGTATCCTGGCTGACAGATCTCCGGTGTCGGTTAGAAACGCATGTCCACCTTGGTCCAGAGCGTGCGCGCCGGTTCGTTGATGGCCTGCGGGTCGCTCGCCGGGTAGCCGAACCCGGCGTTGCCGGCCAGGTTCAAGTGTTCGGCGTAGGCTTTGCCGAACAGGTTGTCGACACCGCTGCTGACCTTCCAGTGTTGATTGATGCGATAGGCACCGTTGAGCGAGAACACGCCGAAGCCCGAGCTTTTGCCGTAGTCCTTGCCCACCACGTTGCCCTTGTTTTCATCGACACGGTGTTGCGCCGCCACCACCCGCCACAGGGCGCCGGCACTCCAGCGGTCTTCGCTGTAGGTCAGGCCCAGTCGTGCGTCCAGCGGCGGCATTTGCGCCAGGGCGCTGCCGTCGCTGCTGTTCTTGCCCCAGGCGTAGGCCAGGGTGGCGTCGGCTTTCCAGCGCTCGCTCAGCTTGTAGGCCGCACCCAATTCACCGCCCATGATCCGCGCATCGATGTTCTCGGCCCGGGAGGTGCTGCCCATCATGCCGGGGGTGTAGTCGAAGAGGATGTAGTCGCGGACCTGGCCGACATAACCCGACGCCCAGGCTTCGAGGGTTTCGGTCTTGTACTGCAGGCCGAAGTCGAGCTGGGTGGTTTTCTCCGGCTTGATCGAATCGAAGGCATTCAGCGACCCGCTGGGACCGGCGTCCGGCGAGAACAGCTCCCAGTAATCGGGGAAGCGTTGCGCGTGACCGACGCCTGCGTAGAGGGTGGCGGGGTTGTCGTCCAGGTCGTGCTCATAGCGAACGAAACCGCTGGGCAGCGTGTCGGCGCGAGTGTCGTCGGCGGTGGGATTGGGGCGGGCCGACATGCCGGAACCGATGCTCTGGCGGTAATCCTTGGCCGAGGCGCGGTCGAGCCGGGCACCGGTGATCACCCGGTCGCGGTCGGCGGCATACCAGGTCAATTCGCTGAAGACGCCGTAATTGTGGAAGTCGGCGTCCTTGGTGTACGGCAGGTCCTTGTAGGTGTCCACGCCCATGCTGCTGCGTTGACGATGCTCGTTGGTCTGGGCGTCCAGGCCGCCGATCAATTGCACATCGGCCCAGCGCCAGGTGGCCTTGATGCGCGCGCCCAGGGTGCGGCGATCAACGTTGGAAGCCATGGGGCCGGCCATCATCCCGGTGCCGGACGGCGTGCGCAGGGTGTAGTTGTCCATCACGTGGTCGGCATAGTTGTAGTAGACCTGGGCCTCGACCTTGTCCAGCACCTCGCCGATGTTCGAGCGCTCGAAACGCAGCCCGAGGCTTTCGCGCTTGAACTGTGAGCCGTCCATGCCGCGTCCGGCGTAGCGCGCTTCACCGTCGCCCTTGCCGGCCGTCAACTCCAGCAAAGTATCGGCGTCCGGCGTCCAGCCAAGGGTGACGTCGCCATTCCACTTGTCATAGCGCGACGGCACGGTGTCGTTGTTGCCGTCGCGGTAGTCGTCCGAATGGGCGGTGTTGCCGATCACCCGTACATAGCCCAGCGGGCCACCGGCGGCGGCATCCACCACTTTGTCGAAACGGCCGTTGGAGCCGGCCAGCACACTGGCGTTGATCCGGGTGCCCAGCTCGCCGAACTGTTCCGGCTCGCGCTCGAACAGCACGGTCCCAGCCGAGGCGCCGGGGCCCCAGAGCACGGTTTGCGGACCTTTGATGACGGTGAGCTTGTCGTAGGTTTCCGGCGAGATATAGGAGGTCGGCGCGTCCATCCGGCCTGGGCAAGCACCCAACAACATGCTGCCGTTGGTGAGGATGTTCAGCCGTGAGCCGAACATGCCACGCAGCACCGGGTCGCTATTGGTGCCGCCGTTGCGCACCAGGGCAAAGCCCGGAATGGTCTTGAGGTAGTCGCCGCCATCACTGGCCGGCACCGGTTGGCGCGGGTCCTTGGGGTTGGTGACGACGGTCAGCGGCGAGCTGGGGGCGATGGCGGTAATGACCGTCGGGCTCAGTTCGTCGACCTGATGGTCGTGATGCTCGTGCTCGTCGGCCAGCGCGAGAGGCGTGAGCAGCAGGCCGCACAGCGCGGCGATGGTTTGGCGTAAACGAACCGGTGGCTCGTTCAGGGGGCAGCGAACCTGGGCAGAGCCCAACGCGATGCCAGCAGAAAACCTGGACATGATGATTCCATCGAACAAACGTAGACGACACGGTCGGGCAGTCTGGGACTGTCTTGTACGACCGGGTGAGTGAAGTGTCGGCTTACGCGTCGAGGGGCGGTGCGCGGGTGCGGGCACCCGGGAAGAACGCGGGTCGGGCGTGGCCCAGGCGTGGGGACGGGCTGGTGTAGGTGTTGGTGTGGGGGGTGTTGAAGACGGCGAAGGTGTGGCCGCCAGGCAGCGCGGGGCAATTGAACAGCAGGCTGCAATAACCGCACTTTTCCCACAACGCATGGTGCTCGCTCTGGGGCGGGCAATGTTCGGCTGCCGGCGCTTCGTGCGCCGTCATGTCCATGCCCATCTCCATGTTCATGCTCATGGACACAGGCATGGACGAAGACATGCGCGGATCCATCGGCATCGACTGGGAAATCAGCGGACCGATAAAGATCATCAGCATGGCGAACAGGCTGATCCAACTGCCGCGTGTCAGGCTCATGGGCTGACGGCGGGGCATGGATGGCCTGGCGCGAAGGGCGTGCACGGGCGGCTACGTCTACTGGGCGTGCATGTGTGTCTTGGTGCCGTCGGGCGCTTTTTTCTGCACCGCAACGTCGACCGTGACATCCCCGGCTTTTTCAAAATGCAGGGTCATGGGGAAGCGCTTGCCGTCGCTGAGCAGGCTGCGGTCCTTCAGCTCCAGCAGCATCACGTGATAGGCCATTGGCGCGAAAGTGACAGTCGCACCCGGGGCGATATCGACATCGGATACCAGTTGCATTTTCATCAGGTCACTTTGCATCACATGCTCATGGAGCTCGGCCTTGCCGGCGATGGGCGAGTCGACGCTGAGCAGTTTGTCGGCGCTGGTGCCGCCGTTGTGGATGACGAAATACGCGGCCACGGTCGGCGCGTTGGGCGGCAACTCTTGAGACCACGGGTGGGCGATTTCAAGATCGCCCGCCTTGTACTGGTGAGCTTGGGCAAAGCCGACGGGAAGCAGCAGGGCAGCCAGCAGGATAAGTCTGTTCAACATGGCGATTCTCCGGAACGATTCAGGGCGCAGGTGTGTGCGGAAAGAATCAGACCAGGGGCGAGGCGCGGGGATTGAGGCTTGGCCATTGCTGGCGGGGCGTGGGGTTATCGAGTTTCGATTGGGCGATGCCGCGATGATCGAGCCGGGCATCCAGGTACAGTTGCGGGGCATGGCCGGTGAGTGCCACCAGCGACGCGGTGCCGGCGCAGCACCAGCAATGCTGCATCGTCGAGTGATTGTCTTTCTGTGGCGTGCCCTGTTCGAGCGTGCCCAGGGAAATCGCGACCATTTTCGTGCCGCTGGACGAGCAGAAACTGCCCCATAGCAGTTGCTCGGCTGGCGAACTGGCAGTCGCGCCACCGCTGTTGGAAAGCGGCATGGCAAGCATGTTGAACAGCACTGCGAAGCAGGCGATCCAGGCAAATGCAAGCCGTTGTCGGGACATGGGGCAATCCGCTCGGTTGGGCGATCAGGTGGCGGTATTTAGCCTGATCGGGGTTGAGAAGTAAAAAAGCCACGTGCGGTGTAGGGTCGCAGGGCTTGGGTTAACAGTAGCAATAGATTGTCGGGCGCGTACTGGTGCGGCGCGCAAGCTTACTCCTGCTATGGCGTGAAGAGGCCTTGGAACCTGATACAGCGTTTTGCGAACGGCACATGAAACCTCCGTGGCGAGGGAGCTTGCTCCCGCTGGGGCGCGAAGCGGCCCCAAAAACTGCAACTGTGGTGTGTCAGCAATAGGGTACTCATCCTCTTGGGACTGCTACGCAGTCCAGCGGGAGCAAGCTCCCTCGCCACAGGGATTCTCGATCAGTCGATATTCGGTTGTTCGAGATTGGAATCGTAGACCATTCGTGTCATGCGTTCCGCCCGGGCGATGTCGTTAAGGGCCGCTCGAATCAACACACCGTCGCCGTTGTCCTCTTCGAAGCAAACGTCCAGATATGCCTTCATTTCCTCCGGCGTTTTGAGATAAGTGGCTGCATCGAAGCGTGAGAATTTTTTGATCATGCTTGACTCTCGTTGCGGACTTTATCCGCCATCTGCCTGGCACCTGAAACCCTGTGGCGAGGGATTGAAGAGAAAGCGAAGGATCATCCTCGCCATCTCCTGCTCCCCGTTCAAAAACAGGGCTACGGCTTCATCCATCAGAATCTGCGCGAACTCAGGATCATGCCCGGCGCGTTCGGCAATCGTATGTTTGTAGCTTCGTGTGAGGGCCACGCGTTACCTTTTAATAAATGACCGAACCACAAAGGGGCCGGGCTTGATCAGTCGATGCTGATCAAGCCCGGTGTTTTTTATCGTTTTTCCACGACATCCAACGCCCGATTCGCCAACAATTGACCCAGCTCGATCATCTGCTGGACTGCCAGCGCAATATGGCGTCGGGAGCCATTCAGGTCGAACAGCAGATCACTGACTATTGCATTGGCCGAAGCCAGGGTTTCACTGAGGTTGGCGAGCAGACATTCCGCATCGATGTTAGGTGCGATGATGAAAAGGGTATCGAGTGTGTCAGATGTTTCTTTGTCGGCGGATGGCTTGAGGTAATAATCCAGAGCGCGGGTGGCCGCGTCGTCGAGTTTTTTGGCGTTGGCTGACTGGCTGCGGGATACGTGATCGTCTGGGGTAGGGGGATTCGGCGTGTTCTTGAACATTGCTGGAAACTCCATGTTATGGAGCCGCAACGGCTTCGCGACTAAACGAAGGGCGGCGGCTGTACGCAGGTTAGTCGACCGGGGAGTCCAGCAATACCGGCGCGCCCTAGGGCGCCCTGCGCACAACCACCATCGAGTGCAGGAATGACTACCTGACTGGACGGAGCTTATGAACCAGCTGAAGACCACGGGCGACTAAACCCGATCACTGATGGGCAGTGACGGGGACCAAGTTACCGAGGGATCCCAAAGCGCACAAGCCAGCGGATTCTGGCGTAGTTGTAGGGAGCGGCGCAAGACAATGTAGCCAGGTGCCGAAGTTCTGACGGACGAAATTGTAGGGCTGTTCGGAGTTTCTAAACATCGCGACAAAAACGGCCTTAGATGGGAGTGTCAGAAATTTTGTGTTCGGGCATAACATGAGTAAGAGGTGCATGTATGCCAACCAAAAAGAAACCCCTGCGTGACCTGCCCAAAATCCCCAAAGAGCTGCTTGAGCAGTTTGGTGAGGGGCTGATGACAGCGGAAGCCATCGAGGACGCCTCGGCAGCGTTCAAGAAGGCCCTGATTGAACGAGCCTTGACCGCTGAACTCGGCCACCACTTGGGCTATCCCCCGGGCGCGCAGCGCCCGGAGGATGAAACTAATCAGCGCAATGGCAAGAGTGGAAAAACCGTTTTGACCGGAGATGGTCCGCTGCGGCTGGATATCCCACGCGACCGGGATGGCAG
>NZ_FOKH01000049.1:0-35914 GCF_900111955.1 Pseudomonas sp. NFIX10
TGCCATCCCGGTCGCGTGGGATATCCAGCCGCAGCGGACCATCTCCGGTCAAAACGGTTTTTCCACTCTTGCCATTGCGCTGATTAGTTTCATCCTCCGGGCGCTGCGCGCCCGGGGGATAGCCCAAGTGGTGGCCGAGTTCAGCGGTCAAGGCTCGTTCAATCAGGGCCTTCTTGAACGCTGCCGAGGCGTCCTCGATGGCTTCCGCTGTCATCAGCCCCTCACCAAACTGCTCAAGCAGCTCTTTGGGGATTTTGGGCAGGTCACGCAGGGGTTTCTTTTTGGTTGGCATACATGCACCTCTTACTCATGTTATGCCCGAACACAAAATTTCTGACACTCCCGTTACTTGCCAACCGGGCTATCGGTTACGCATCCGACCCGCAATACGCCGAATATTGCACTGGCTACCGGCGCGCTGGCTGCACTGGGTATCCTGATGCTCTGCTGGTTTACTTTCGGCAAGGATAACAACGCACTCATGGGCGGAATTCTGGTGAGCATGATCGTGTTCGCCGGAATGATTTCCTACATCTTGCAAAGCGTCGCTTACATTCGCTTGAGGCGCTCCTTCGCTAATTTGCATCGGCCTTATCGCAGCCCTTACGGAATATTCGGAGCCGTCGCGGTGATCATCATTGCAACCGCGACACTGATCTATCAGTTTCTCGATCCCCTCTATAAATGGGCGGCCCTCGCTGCTGCCTGCTGGTACCTGATCGGGATTGCCTACTTTGCTTTCTATCGTCGTCATCGCCTGGTGTTGTCACCTGAAGAAGCATTCGCCGTAAGTGGCGGTCGTGAAGGAAATCCGCAATGACTGGTGTTGAACGATCCCAAGACAAGGGCCGTCTGGCCGGAAAAGTGGCCATTATCACCGGCGGCGCCGGTGGATGCGGCGCGGCAGCAAGCCGGTTGTTCGCGGTGGAAGGGGCCAAGGTGATCATTATCGACTTGAATGGGGAGGCCGCCGTCAACCTGGCGTCGCAGATCATTGCCGAAGGCGGTCAAGCATTGGGGCTGGGCGCCGATGTCTCGCAAGCCGTTCAGGTTCGTGAGGCTATCGCCCGAGGGCTGGCCGAATTCGGTCCGGCAGACGTGCTGTTCAACCACGCCGGCACCTTGATCGTGAAACCTTTTCTGGACGTGCAGGAGCATGAGTGGGACTGGCTCATGGCCGTGAATGTCAAGAGCATGTACCTGGTCACGCAGGCAGTGCTTCCACAGATGCTTGCCAAGGGCAAGGGCAGTATCGTGTGCACTTCGTCGATCTCCGCGCAGTATGCAACCCCAGGGGAGGTCGTATACAACGCCAGCAAGGGCGCATGCCAGATGTTCGCGCGAGCCATTGCCGTCGAGTTTCGTGATCGTGGTATTCGCTGCAACGCAGTCGCCCCGGGTTTTATCCGTACCCCTCACGGCGAGCGGGAACTGCGTGACTTGCAACTGATGGGCGTGGATGCCAGTGAAGCAGCGATCAAGTTGCAGCAAGGGCGGCTTTGCGAGCCGGAGGAGGTCGCACGGGCCGCGTTGTTCTTGGCCAGCGACGATGCTTCGTTTGTAAGTGGCGCGCAGCTGTTTGTGGACAACGGTTTCTCAGCGGTTTAAATCAATCGTGGCAGGAAATATGCTTGCTCTTTATCGCTGGGTTAAGGGTGCGCTCACAAGTGGGCGCACTGGATAAAGACAAGGGGATGGCATGGCAATTTCAGTTCCGGATGGCAGAAGTGGCATGGATGCCGCGCCCGTCCTTGAGGCATGGCACTGCGCGACGCCCGGCTTGGTCGCATTGCTGCAGTGTGATGGCTTTGCCCGACAGTTGGATGAGGCTTTGTGGGCCGTTGTGAATTTTGACCAAAGCTGCGTGCTGTTTTACCCAGTGGACGGCTCACCCGTGTTACTGCACAACAATCTGCAAGGTATTTGTGAACCGGGAGCGATGCACAGCTATCTTAACGGTACGTATTTGCTGGACCCGGTTTACACCGCCTGCGCTCATGGCCAGGCGAGCGGACTTTATCGCATGAGCGAATTGGCCCCTGATGCTTTCTTCGAGGGTGACTACTTCAATTCCCCCGATGTGCATCCTTGTATTTCCATGCAGTCGGGTACATTGGCGGAAGAAATTGTCTTCATCTCCGCATTGCCGGGCATCGGTCACCTTGCTTATTCACTGATGCGACAGAACGCTTCTCCGACGTTTTCCGCTTTGCAGTTCGAAGGTTTACAGGGTTGCCGTGCGATGGTCGATGTATTGCTGCAACGCCACTATCAAGGTGTTTGCGCTCATCACGACGACAATGCATCGGCCTTGAAAGAACACTTGAACAACGCTTTTTCGCGATTCGCCGCTGATCAGCTAACCCCCCGCGAACAATTGATCGTCAGCATGATCCTGCGTGGACACTCCAGCCTTTCTATTTCACTGCACCTTGGTATCGCGGAAGGCACGGTAAAAAACCACCGCAAGCACCTGTATTTCAAGCTCGGCATTTCCAGCCAATCCGAGCTGTTTCATCTGTTCGTGAATTTTGTCCTTAGCCATACCTCAAATGTCCCGTTTGCCAATGTGGGTAACGTGCTGGTGTTCCAGGAAGCTTTTGCCAATTGACGAAGTTGAGTGTCGCTGTCGCGCATGGACGTTTTGAGCCGTGGCTGACAGCGGGTAGCACAGCGGAAAAAGCCTGCACAGGGCGCCACCTGATCTGATCATTGGCTACACATAATGTATATTATGTTAAACGATAGGTCATGTCATAGATGGATCATTGATGCCACCTGTACCTGAAAACCGGGATTTGCCTTGAATTATCAGAATCAACTCAAATCAAGGCCTTGCATACCCTTCACCAACGACTGTCTGTTGATGCTGGCCGCTGATGGAAGCTTCAGCTTTAACCAGCACATGGGCGTGACATTGCAGGCCGAAAATAGAGCGGAAAACGCGAACCCAAAGCTCATGAAAGCGGCTGAGCGCCTTGCTGCCGTATTCGGAACAGAGCATATCGTTACGATTTACAGGATGTTAGGGAGCTTCTTGAACTGCCGGTGAGCAAACTCTTCGGTCATCAACTGGCAGACTTGATCGTCTTCACTCAGGCGGTGATGGACAAGGGTCGCGGCTGGAGCGACGAGCTCAGCTGCAACTGCAAGAGCGGCGAACGCATCGAGCTGGAAATCTCCGCCACCACCTTGCAGGTCAAGGGCGAGCAGCAGCTGATTCTGGTAATGCGCGAACTCAGCCTGCAGAAGTACCAGCGCGACCAGGCGGACACCGAACGCACCATGCGCGGCGGGCTGATCGAGTGGCGCAATATCCTCAACCTGTTCCAGGAAAACGAGCGCGATAACCAGTTGCTGCTCAGCTCCGTGGGCGACGGCATCTACAGCATCGACAGCGAAGGCCTGGCCACCTTCGTCAATCCAGCCTGCGCGCGCATGCTGGGCTGGGAAACCCAGGACATGATCGGTAAGAATATCCACCGCATTCACCACCACACCCATGCCGATGGCAGCCATTACCCGGTGGAACAGTGCCCCATCTACAAAGCGGTGCACGACGGTGTGATCCACGAAGGTCGTCAGGAGGTTTTCTGGCGCCGCGACGGCAGTTCGTTCCCGGTGGAGTTCACCAGCACCCCGGTGATCTCCGATGGCCGTATCGTTGGCGCCGTGGTGGTGTTCCGCGACATCACCGAGCGGCGCAGCACAGAAAACCAGCTGCAAAGCGCCCTCGAAGAACTCAAGGTGCTCAAGGATCGGCTGGAAGAGCAAAACGCCTATCTGCAGGAAGAGATTCACATCGAGCACAACTACCGCGAGATCGTCGGCCAGAGCGAACCGATCAAGAAAATCATCCGGCAGATCGACGTGGTCGCGCCCACCGATGCCAGCGTGTTGATCAACGGTGAATCGGGCACAGGCAAGGAACTGATCGCCCGCGCGATTCACCAAGCCAGCCGCCGTAACGGCCACCCGCTGATCCGGGTCAACTGTGCGGCGATCCCCGCAGAACTGTTCGAGAGCGAATTCTTCGGCCACATCCGCGGCGCCTTTACCGGCGCCGTGCGTGATCGGGTCGGCCGCTTCGAGCTTGCGGATGGCGGCACGCTCTTTCTCGATGAAATCGGCGAAATCCCACTTGAGCTGCAAAGCAAACTGCTGCGTGTGTTGCAGGAGGGGCAATTCGAACGGGTCGGCGAAGAGCGCACGCGCAAGGTCGATGTGCGGATCGTCGCCGCGACCAACCGCGACCTGCGCCAGGAAGTAGCGGCCAAGCACTTTCGTGAAGACCTGTATTTTCGCCTCAACGTGTTCCCGATCCAGTCCCCGGCGTTGCGCGATCGCCTGATGGACATCGGCGCCCTGGCCGCGCACTTCCTCAAGCAGACTGGCAAACGCCTGAACATGCCCGGCCGGCGCCTGCGCAACAGCGATATCGAACGCCTGCAACGCTATTCGTGGCCGGGGAATATTCGCGAACTTCAAAACGTTATCGAGCGCGCGTTGATCACCTCGATTGGCGCCGACCTGAACCTGGACCTGCCGGACGAGCCCAAAACCAGCCTGCCTGCACCACAGCAACCCTCCTCCGAAGTTGCGATCATGACTGATGCGCAGATTCGCGAACTTGAACGCAGCAACATGCAGGCCGCATTGAAGGCGGCGGATGGCAAGTTGTTCGGCAAGGGCGGCGCAGCGCAATTGCTGGGACTGAAACCGACGACATTGGCGTCGCGGTTCAAACGGCTGGAGATCAAGCTGGAATAAAGCGTGGGCCCGGTCGCAACGCAACTTCGTAAAACCCGCTACGAAATGTCGTATTCCTACGAAGTTACGTAGCGGGCCGACTCAGAGCAAAACGTCCAACAAATCAAAAATACCGTTATTAATCAGGATGATATGAAATAACCAACAAAGTGGAACGTCATTCGCAATTGGGTAGCCGTCAGCCGCCCTGCGCAGCGAAACGACGGATACCTGCCATGCCAACAGCCACCACGCTCATCGCTTCCCGCACAGAAACCTACCTGGCTTCGATGCCCGACCTGGCCTTCACCGGGTTGTCGGAAAACTGGTTGTTGAAAGAGTGCGGCCATCAACACTGGCTCGCCCTGGCGCATTTGCATGATCGCGCGTTGCCGGATTTAGTCAATGCCCGTCAGGTCTGCAAAAGCCTCATCAATGCTGTACACCTCAACCGCGGGCACCATCATGTCCCGCCTGATTGTTAGCCCCCCCTGCACAGACCATTCAATTCTCCTGTCTTTATGATCGGAGCACCCGACTTGTAAGCTTCGTCTCAATCCCTATGCCCCCTACAGCATTGCGGCCATCCGTTAACCATGGCGGATCTTTGCGGTCGCAAACAGGAGTTAACGATGAAGCTACAGGTCAATGGACAGGAATTAGACGTGGATGCGCCCGCCGACATGCCGCTGTTGTGGGTACTGCGTGATCTCATGCACATGACCGGCACCAAGTTCGGCTGCGGGATGGCCCAATGTGGCGCCTGCACCGTGCATATCGACGGTTCGCCGCAGCGCAGTTGTGTCATGCCGGTCGGAGCCGTGACTGGCAAAAAGATCACCACGATCGAAGGTCTATCAGCAGATGTCAGCCATCCGGTACAGCGTGCCTGGGCCGAACTTGATGTAGTCCAGTGCGGTTACTGCCAGTCTGGGCAAATCATGAGCGCCGCAGCGTTGTTAGCAAGCAACCCTACCCCCACCGATGCCGATATCGATCAGGCCATGGCCGGGAATATATGCCGTTGCGGTACTTACCAGCGTATTCGCAACGCAATTCATCGCGCTGCCGAGTTAAGCAAGACCTGACGCTCTGCCCTCTCTTCCATCGGCCCTATTCCAGCCAAGGAGTTCTCTGATGAACCCCGTTCTTGTCCCCTCTCGTCGCGGTTTTCTCAAGTCTAGTGCGGTGCTCGGCAGTGGGCTGATCGTCGGCTTCTCGGTTCCCGGTGCCAAACGCCTGATGGCTCAGACCACAGACTCCGAATTCGCGCCCAATGCCTTTCTGCGGATCGCGCCGGACGACAGCATTACCATCCTGCTGGCTCACTCTGAAATGGGCCAGGGAGTCTGGACCACACTGACGATGCTCATCGCCGAAGAGCTGGATGCCGATTGGAGTCGACTCAAGGTCGAACACGCGCCAGCGGCTGCGGCGTACGCCAGCCCTCAACGAGGGGTTCAGGCCACCGTTGGTTCATCCAGCATTCGCGAAGAGTTCGAACGTTACCGTCGGGCCGGTGCAATGGCCCGTACCCTGCTGATCCAGGCAGCGGCCATTCGCCTTGGGCAAGCGCCCAGTACATTGCGTACCGAAAATGGTGTGGTCATCACCGGTAATACCCGTCTGCGTTATGGCGAGTTGGCCGAACAGGCCGCCCTCCTCCCGGCACCCGACCCAGCCACCCTCACCTTGAAAGAACCGGGTGCCTGGACGCTGATCGGCAAAGGCGCCTTGCGTCTGGACTCGCCAGAGAAAATCAGCGGACGTGCGCAGTACGGCATCGACGTTCAACTCGACGGCTTGCTGTGCGCGGTGGTAGCACATGCGCCGATGTTAGGCGGCACTGTGCGTGCATTCGATGCGACCCAGGCCCGGGCACTTCCCGGGGTGCGAAACGTGGTTCAGGTCCCCAGCGGTATCGCGGTGATCGCTGATCACTACTGGGCGGCCAAGAGGGGTTGCGATGTGCTGCAGGTGGAATGGGAAGCTGCGAGCGGTGCCGTCATCCTCGACAGCGATCGGCAACGCGAGGATTTCGTCAAGCTGACCCATACCCCCGGACTGGTCGCGACACAGAACGGTGACGTCGAGAAAGCCCGAGAGGCCGCGCATAAAGTGGTCGAGATGCAGTATTTCGTGCCCTACCTCGCACACGCCGCCATGGAGCCGTTGAACTGCACGGTGAGGCTCGGTGCCGATAGCTGCGACATCTGGGTGGGTAGCCAGATGCAAACCTTCAATCAACGAACTGCCGCAAAAATCACCGGCCTGGCCCCGGAACAGATACGCATCCACACCACCTTCCTGGGCGGTGGCTTCGGCAGACGCGCCGTGCAGGATTTCGTGGCGGAGGCCGTGCAGGTCGCCAAGGCCGCGGGAGTACCGGTGAAAACGCTCTGGAGCCGCGAAAGCGATATGCAGGGCGGCTATTACCGCGCAGCCTTCGCGCAACGTCTCAGGGTTGGCCTGGGTCGTGACGGCCGACCGCTGTCTTGGTCGCAGACCAGTGCCGGACAGTCGATCTTCCCCGATGCCGAGGGCATTCACCCGACATCGATCGAAGGTATGAGCGACTCGCCCTACATCAAGCACACCCCTGCCTATCGAGTCGAAGCGCACTCGCCCCGCTCCAACGTTCCCGTGTGGTACTGGCGCTCGGTTGGACACAGCCATAATGCGTTTGTCATGGAAAGCGCGGTTGATGAACTGGCGCACGCAGCCGGCCAGGATCCATTGGCTTATCGACGTCTGCTGCTCAAGACTGAACCCCGTCACCTGGGGGTGCTGAACCTCGCCGCCGAGCGCTTTGGCTGGGGACGTAAAGCAGCGGCTGGTCGAGGCCAGGGTATTGCCGTGCATCAGTCCTTCGGAAGTTTCTGCGCTCAGGCGGTGGAGATATCCATTGAGCATGACGAGATCCGTGTCCACCGTGTGGTCTGTGCGATCGACTGCGGAATCCCGGTCAACCCGGACAACATCAAGGCGCAGATGGAAGGCGCTATCGTCTTCGGACTGAGCGCGGCGCTGTTCGGGCAGATAAGTATCAAGGAGGGACGCGTCCAGCAGTCCAACTTCCACGATTATCGGGTACTGCGCATGAATGAGATGCCGCAGATCGAGGTGCATGTCCTCCCCAGCACCGAGAGCCCCGGCGGAGTGGGCGAACCTGCGACGCCCCCAGTGGCACCGGCGGTGGCCAACGCGCTGTTCGCCCTGACGGGCCAGCGCTTGCGCGAGTTGCCGTTACGCCTCTCAAGCCGTGCATAAGGCAGAATCTGGAAGGTGCATATGTCAGGTATGAGCGACTTGCTGGAAGCGATCATCACTGCCGAACGCAATGGTGATGACTCGGTACTGGCCAGTGTGGTCAAGGTCGAAGGTTCTGCGTATCGACGTCCCGGTGCGCGGATGCTGATTCCTCTGTTCGGTGGGACGGTCGGCACCGTCAGTGGTGGTTGCCTGGAAGCTGAATTGGCCAAGAAGGCCTGGTGGTTCACTGAAGCAGGAGCACCCGTGGTACGTCGCTACAGTACCAATGCCGACGACACTGAAGATGACCCGGACCGCTCGCTGACCTTCGGGTTGGGTTGCAACGGGACTGTTCATGTGATGCTCGAACGCCTCGTCGCTGGCAAACCATCGGCGGTGGTCGACTTGCTGCACTGCGTCAGACAGAGCCATTCACCGGCAGCTATGGCGACCGTCATTTCGAGTTATCGCAATGCCTTGGTGCGAGTCGGAGAGCGGATCATTCTGAATCCCTCCGGGCAGTACATTGGTGGGTTCAGGAGTCCGCGACTGCAGGCGAATGTATGCAGCGACTTGGCCGACGTCCTGTCACTGCGTAAATCCGGGTGGAGGTTCTATGCCGATCAACACGGAGCGACCGAGGTTTTCCTCGAATACCTGCCGCCCCCCACCCGGCTGGTAATATTTGGTGCCGGTCATGACGCCCAACCCCTGGTACAAATGGCCAAGCTACTGGACTGGCATGTGACAGTGGTCGACGGCCGAGCCCATTTCGCCCGCACGGAGCGTTTTCCCTTGGCCGACCAGGTGATAGTCGCAGATCAGGCCACCGTCACCAGGCAGATCGGGTCACTGCAAGGCGCGGCGGTGGTAGTGATGACTCACAGCTATGTGCAGGATCGACAATGGCTGAACATGGCCCTGACATCGGCCGCAGCCTATATCGGCCAGCTCGGGCCGCGGGAGCGGACCGAACGTCTGTTGGATGACCTCAACCGACGGCCAGCAGAACTTCCGGCACTTGACCGCCTTCACTATCCGATGGGGCTGGACACTGGCGGGGATTCGCCCGAAACCGTGGCCATGGCGATCCTCGCGGAGATCACCGCGGTGCTGAACCATCGACAAGGCGGTCAGTTGAAGCATCGCGGCACCCCGATCCATCCAGCCGAAGCCGCTATCTATCAGGCGCTGACACCTGCCTCGGAGCACCTGACGGACCAGCGATAAACAGGCCCTGCTCTTCTCAGGTCAAGGGCCCGAAGCGCTGGGCATATAACCCGCTCACCCACTCGACAAAAACCTTCAGCCTGGGGGAAAGCTGGCGATGATAGGGATACAGTACCGAGACCGGCAATCCGGCGCTGGGCCAGTTGCCCAGGACCTCCACCAATTGCCCTGTTGCCAGGTACTGCTCCACGCGAAACCGCGGAACCTGGATCAGGCCACAACCGCTGAGCGCGCAGCTCCTGTAGCACTCAGCATCATTCACCGATATCCAGCTGCCCAGCTCCTGATCGACCACCTGGCCGTCGATGAGAAAACTGAAGGGATAACGAATGTCGTGATTGCTGGCAAAAAAACCCACTGCCTGATGTTCGCCTAGCTGCTCGGGGGATGTCGGTGTGCCGTGCTCCGCCAGATAGCCGGGACTGGCACAAACGACCTCCGGCATCAACGCCAAGCGCTTGGCGACCAGTGAAGAGTCGCGAGGGTTACCCGCACGTACCACGCAATCGACGCCTTCGCTCACCAAGTCCACCAGCCGATCACCACTACTGATCGCCAGGTTGATTTCGGGATAGCGCCGATGGAAGTCTTGGATGTTCGGCAAGATGATCTGGGTCGCATGCGAGCCGTGCAGATCCAGGCGCAACGTGCCACGTGGATTTGCCAGTACCGTGCTGAGCGAAGACTCGGCATCTTCCAGATCCCCAAGAATACGCTTGCAACGCTCATAGAATGCCTGGCCGTCCAGCGTTGGCCGAACCTGCCGCGTCGTACGCTCGAGCAGGCGTGCACCGAGCTGTCGTTCCAGCTCCTTGATAGCCAGGGTAGCAGTGGCTCGTGGGATGTTCAGGGCATTGGCGGCACGGGTGAAGCTGCCCTGCTCGATGATACGGATGAAGAGTTGCAAGGCGTCGAATTTGTCCACCGTGGAGCGCCCTATTGTTGGTAAGGGATAAATAGTCTTACCAGTTATTCCGCATTTATCCATCCCCTGGAAGCAATCAGAATTACTTTCGTGGCTTCGGTGGTTTCGTCCGAGGCGTGCCATGGCGGCGCATATGTCATTTCGAATCCGTCTTGTGAGAGGCAGTGATGAAGGCCAACCATTATCAAATCAGTATCCAGTCATTGGATGAGCAGAGCGAGGGTGCTCCCCCTGCCCTGCAGTTCGAATTCGTCAACCATGACGACCTGTTGCATATCGTTGAGCTGGTCCAGGCTGGTCTGAGCTATGCACCTGCCTCGACCGCCGCGCTGGCGATCGGGGTGAAACTGTTCAGCGCGGTGATGGTGGCAAACCGTTACGATCCACTGTTCGCGGATATCGACCCGGCCATGCGCACGTTCATTCGCAAGCTCAAGCAGCGAGTGTCAGCGGTTGGTCCGACGTCTGGAGCGACGCAGCCATGAAGCGTTTTCTAGCGGAACAAGGCAGGCATCTACGTCGGCTGGGCGGAACGATACTTTCCCCCGTCACAGCCTTTTTGTTCCTGGCCAGCCCGGTCTCTTCGGCGATCGAACCCTACAGGGGTATCGCTTACGACGAACGCGTGGATCCGTCGCTGCACAAACGCAAATCCACAGGCGTCAGTACGCAAGCGATCGCCGAGGCCACCACCCATCTGCTGGATGGCTTGAGCGCGACACAGAGACAGCAGGCGAGCTTTGCGGTGGACAGTGAACAATGGCGGGTATGGAGCAACTTCCACCGCTCCAATGAGCGCCTTGGCCTACGCCTGGGGGATCTGTCTGTGACCAGCCGCGCCGATGTCTTTGAGTTGCTGCGCCAGTCGCTTAGCGCCAAGGGATTGAAACTCAGCGAGGACATCATCAAGTTGAACCATGTGCTGGGCGTCATCACCGGCGACACCCGCAGTTTCAACGAGGACGAGTATTACTTGGCGCTGTTCGGCCGTCCTTCGGATAACGAACCCTGGGGGTTTCAGTTCGAAGGACACCATCTAGTCATCAACTACTTCATTCTCGGCGATCAAGTGGTGATGAGTCCGACTTTCTGGGGCTCAGAGCCCATGTACAGTCCGCCTGACGCGGAACTACCGCCACGTTACCAGGGGTTGTCCGTGCTACAGGTTGAACGTAGCGGGGCCATGGACTTTCTCGCCTCGCTGAACCCGGAGCAGACCAAGAAGGCCCGCCTGCGCGGTTGGCAGTCGTTCATCTCGGGAGCCGGCAACGACAATGCCAAGGTTCCACAAGAAGGCATACGCGGCAATGAGTTGCAGGGCAGCCAGCGCCAGGCGCTGGCCACCTTGATCGAAAACTTTGTCGGCAATTTGCGTGAAGGCCACGCGGACATTGCCATGGATGAGGTCCGGGCGCATCTCGACGACACATGGTTCGTCGCCCGGGAGCGCGATGATGGTCGAATCTACTATCGGATTTTCAGCCCTGTGATTCTCATCGAGTTCGACGAGATCCACGGCACATTCACCGATCATCAGCATGTACATGCGGTGGTGCGCACACCCAATGGCAACGACTACGGCCAGAGCCTGTTGCGCCAGCACCTGGAGCAGCATCCGCACTGAAAGAGGTCACTTTCCAAGGGCAGTCGATGCCCGTTGCCTAGCCGTTTGTCGCGAAATATCACATACGGCTCAACGGGCACAGATTGATAAGAAATAGTTGGAAACCTGCCGGTCCGGGGACTTTCCCAGGTGCGCGAAATACTCAAAAATCTGCGCATATCCGGTCTGAACGGTTTATGGCACATGGAGTTTCCGATGGAGTCGTCCCCCCACATCATTGTTGTCGACGACCATCGCGATATCCGCGATCTGGTCGGCAAGTACCTCGGGCAACATGGTTACCGGATCAGCATGGCTGAAAGTTCGGCGGCGCTGCGAAGGTTGATGGAACGCAGTTCACCGGACCTGATTATTCTCGACGTCATGATGCCTGGAGAAGACGGGTTGACCGTCTGCCGCCAACTGCGTAGCAGCACCGACATCCCGATCATCTTCCTCACCGCGATGACCGAAGAGCTGGACCGAATCATCGGTTTGGAACTGGGCGCGGACGATTACCTCTCCAAGCCCTTCAACCCTAGAGAGTTGCTGGCACGAATCAAAGCCGTTCTGCGCAGGGTCAACAGCCTGCCTCCGCAGCGCGGTATCTCCAAGTCGAAGGTGCTGCGCTTCGATCATTGGGTGCTCAATGTTGGCCGCCGGGAGTTGCTCGGCGCCGACGGTGTCGCCATTCCTTTAAGCACCGCAGAATTTCGGCTGCTGAATGTGTTCCTCGATCACTCGGGCATTGTGCTCAGTCGCGACCAGTTGCTGGATCTGACTGTTGGCCGTACCTCGGACTACTTTGACCGAAGCATCGATAACCAGGTCAGCCGTTTGCGCAAGAAAATCGAAGTCGATCCGCGCAATCCGGCCTTGATCAAAACACACTGGGGCGGAGGCTACAGCTTCACGGCCCAGATCGAGCGGGCATGATGGGTATCTGGCAACGCAGCCTCGCTGCGCGTTTCATCCTGTTGTTATTGCTGGCCCTGGCGCTGTCCCAAGGCGCGGGTTTCCTGATCTCCTGGGATGAGCGTGGGCAGGCACTGCGTAGCGCTATCAAAAGCGAATTCTTCAGCCGCACCGCCTCATTGACACTCCTGCTGGAGAGCACTCCGTCGGCGTTACACAGCGATATTCTGAATGTCAGCGGGACCAACTACAGCCGGTTCTGGGTCTCGACCGAAGCCCCCAGAGACGCCTCGTCTTGGTGGCAGGACGCACGTGCGCAATTGCTCAAGCCATTACCCAACCGCACGGCGCCGCCGGGGGATGCCGATGAACAGGAGGCATTAACAAAACTGACAGCAGTGCCTTCCGAGGGGATCGAGTCCGGCTCGGTCTGGAGCCAACTGCCCTCCACCTCTTGGCCGCTTTCCCGTCCTGCCCTGTACCTGCCCCTGGAGACCGCGAACGGATCGGGGCTGGCCGTACGGCTCGCCGACGACGTCTGGCTGAATGCGGTGTATGCCAAATCGATACGCAATTCACCGCTGACCCTGCAATCGTTGTTGTCGTTGGCGATCACCGCACTTGCACTTTCCCTGATCGCGATTGTGGTCGCGCGGGGCATTACCCGTCCGATGCGACACCTGGCGGCGGCGGCCGAGCTGTTGGGACGCGGCGAAACAGTTCCGTATCTGCCGGAGTCGGGCCCCGATGATATCCGGCAAACGGTAGAAGCCTTTAACCGCATGCAGGCACGTATCCAACGCTTCGTTGACGACCGGACCCGGATGCTGGCGGCCATCGGTCACGATTTGCGCACACCGATCACATCACTGCGCTTGCGCGCGGAGTTCGTCACCGACCCCGAGGTCCAGGAGAAAATGCTCGCGACCATCGAAGAGATCCGCAGCATGACCGAGGCTGCCATCGCCTATGCACGTGAAGAAGCGACGGTTGAGGCGACCCGTGCGGTAGATGTTTCGGCGCTGGTTGAAAGCCTGTGTGATGACCTGGCGGAGCTGGGTATGCGGGTCAGCTATATGGGCGGTCCGAAGATCATCTACCGCTGCCGACCCGACGCACTGCGCAGAGCGATGCGTAACCTCATCGAAAATGCCGTCAGGTATGGTGAACAGGCTCGGGTCAGTATCCACCACGCCATGGAAGGTATCGACATCATCATCGAGGACGACGGGCCCGGTATCCCAAACCATGCCCGGGAACAGGTGTTCGCCCCGTTCTTCCGGCTGGAGGATTCCCGCAGTCGCGACACGGGAGGTATTGGCCTGGGCCTGTCCATCGCCCGGGCCATAGTGCGTCACCATGGAGGTGATATCAGCTTGAACAATCTGGATGTGGGCATGCGTGCCCTGATCAATCTTCCACTGACCCGTTAACCCCCTTCTTCGTTGCTCGAAGCACGGAGCAATGCCTCAGCGCTTGCGCAAAATGTCACCCGAGCTCCCTTCCCGACATTTTGCGACAAAGCGCCCTTCTCTCGACAAAGTCTGCATACAAGCGCTGGGCAAGCTCTGAATCAGGACTTGCCACTTGGCTGTCGACCTTGTCGGCAGGCCTTCTGGAACAGGTGTGTCTGCCCATCAGCGATTGTTTATCCGAGATGAATAGTAATGGCAGCTTATGCGGATTTATCCACTGGCAAACAGCGACCCACAATACCGGGTCGGTGCGCGCTTCGTTGTAACAGCGATTCGACGCACTTGCACCGCCCCCCATTGAACAATGCCAGGACACCTCAGATGAAATCGACTCCTCACTCCTCAGATGCAGAACTGCAACCGAAGCTGCTGATCCCGGCCCTGGGCCCTTTTTATCGATGGGGCGAACCCCTCGCCTACGCGTTGCTGAGGTTATGCCTGGGCATCGTCATGCTGACCCATGGCCTGCCCAAGCTGTTGGGAACCTCACACGGCTCCATGGCCGACCCCATGGCGGGTTCGATCCGCTTGATCGAAAACATCTTGCATCTCCCCGCGCCCGAGCTCTTCGGCCTGTTCGTCGCCTGGCTTGAAGGGCTCGGCGGATTGTTACTGGCGCTGGGGCTGGCAACCCGGGTGCTTGCGGTGGCCATGGCCCTGCAGATGGCGGCAATCGCCTACATCCTTGGTCCAACCTGGCCCTGGATCGATCGCGGCATCGAGTACCCGGTCCTGATGGCGTTTCTCTTCATCTACATCGCCTTCAGGGGCGCCGGCCGTCACTCACTGGACCGCCTGCTCGGGCGGGAACTTTAAATCCTTTAGGGAAGTTGCCGTCATGTCGCAATCCAAGATATCCAGGACCTTTTTCAGTGTGTCTCTGACACTCGGCAGCCTGTTGACCCTGGGTGGCTGGACTTACTGGTTGTGGCCGGGGCAGTCCGCGGCAGCCGTGACCACGACCCCGCCGTCCGTACCGGTCAGTGCGATCGAGGTACAACATCAAGACGTCCCGGTGTTGATTCACGCGATCGGCAACGTACGTTCCCTGCACAGCGTGGAAATCCGCTCGCAGGTCGACGGTATATTGCTAGAGTTGCCTGTCAAAGAGGGGCAGCGGGTCAAGCGTGGCGATCTTCTGGCTCGGATTGATGATCGCGCCATAGTCGCCGCCCTGGAGCAAGCCAAGGCCCAACTGGCCGTGGCCCAGGCCCAGCTGGCTTCGGCATCCGTTGACCTCAAGCGCTATCGGGCCCTGGCCACGACCCAAGCGGTTTCCGCACAGACCCTCGACCAGCAGCAGGCACTTGTCGCCCAACTGCAAGCAACGGTGCAGAGTCAACAGGCGACTGTCTCCGCCAACCAGGTGCAACTGTCTTACACGCGGATTCTGTCCCCTACCGATGGGCGGGTCGGTATCCGTAACTTCCATCAAGGCAGCTACGTCCGGGCGAGTGACGCGCAGGCATTGTTCTCCGTGGTGCAACTGGACCCGATCAGTATCGAGGCTGCCCTTCCCCAGGCACTCCTGCCCCAGTTGCAGGCACTGGTTGCTGGCTCGGGACAAGCACCGGTGATCCTGCGCGCTTATTCGGGCGACGGTGGTGCGCTCCTGGGCGAGGGTCGCCTGGGCCTGATCGACAACCGGGTTTCCGACGCCACAGGGACGGTACGGATCAAAGGCGATTTCGCCAACACACAGGGGCGTCTGTGGCCGGACCAATCGGTGGTGGTCAACCTTCAGGCAGCGACCTTGCACAAAGCATTGGCGGTGCCACAGCGCGCCTTGCGCCAAGGTGCACAATCCACCTTTGTCTGGCGCGTCCGGGACGGCAAGGCATCCCCACAACCGGTGCGGGTCACCTATGCAAACGCGGAGATCGCAGTGGTCGAGGGCATCGCAGCGGGTGACCGGATCGTCGACGACGGCTACTCGCGGCTGCGCCCCGGAACCGAGGTGCACATACTCGAGCCTGACGATGCGGTTCATTCCACTGTCGCCAGTGGAGGTGTCTTGTAATGGCCAGCCGCAATGTCTACACCTGGTGCATGGATCATCCCATCGGCACCATCCTGTTGAGCTTCGCCTTGGTGTTGCTCGGCGTGATTGCCTATCCGCGTCTGTCCATTGCACCACTGCCGGAAGTTGATTTTCCGACGATCCAGATCACTGCAACACTGCCGGGTGCCAGTGCCGAGACGATGGCCTCCTCAGTGGCGACGCCGTTGGAAGTTGAACTGAGCTCGATCCCCGGTATTACCGAGATGACCTCGGCTAGCTCGTTGAGCATGCTGACCCTGACGCTGCAGTTCACGCTGGATAAAAGCATCGACGCCGCCGCCCAGGAAGTCCAGGCGGCGATCAATACGGCGTCGGCGCGTTTGCCCAGCGACATGCCGAGCTTGCCGGTGTGGCGCAAGGTCAATCCAGCTGACAGTCCGATCCTGATCCTCAGCGCCTATTCGGCCAACCTGTCGCTGATCGAGGTCAGCGACCTGGCCGATACCGTGCTCTCGCGTCAGCTCAGTCAACTCGAAGGGGTGGGCCTGATCAACGTGGTGGGCGAACGTCGTCCGGCGATCCGTATCCAGGCCCGCCCGGAAGTCCTCGCCGCGGCGGGGGTCACACTGGCGGACATCCGCTCGGCGGTGCAGAGGGCCAGCGTCAACCTGCCCAAGGGCGCCCTGTTCGGTGGACACCGGGTTTCCAACCTGGAGGTCAATGATCAACTGTTCGAGCCCCGGGAATATGACGATGTCATTGTCACTTATCGCAATGGATCGGCCGTGCGGGTGCGCGACCTGGCTCGGGTTACGCTCGGGTCGGAGGACGACTACACGCAAAGCTGGCCCAATGGCGAATCCGGCGTGGCCCTGGTGATCCGGCGTCAGCCGGGAGCCAATATCGTTGCCACCGCGGATCGCATCCTGCAAGCCCTTCCCCGCCTCAAGGCATCCTTGCCGGCGGACATGACGGTCGAAGTGCTGAACGACCGCACCCGTACCATTCGCTCCTCCTTGCATGAAGTGGAATTGACGCTGGGCATTGCGATCGTCTTGGTCATAGGGGTGATGGCGCTGTTCCTGCGGCAGTGGTCGGCCACATTAATCGTCACCACCGTGCTTGGTGTCTCTCTGGTGTCGACGTGCGCGGTGATGTACCTGGCCGGGTTCAGTCTGAACAACTTGACGCTGGTAGCCATCGTGATTGCAGTCGGTTTCATCGTCGACGACGCCATCGTGGTGATCGAAAACATCCACCGTCACTTGGAACTGGGCGAGAACAAGCGTACTGCGGCGCTCAAGGGCATCAGTGAAATCGGCTTCACCGTGGTGTCCATCAGCGTGTCGCTGATCGCCGCCTTTACCCCCCTGCTCTTCATGGGCGGCGTGATTGGACGGTTGTTCCGCGAATTCGCCTTGACCGCCACTGCTGCCATCGTGATTTCAGTCCTGGTCTGCCTGACTCTGGCCCCTACCCTGGCCTCTCTGTTCATGAAAGCCCCCAATCATCACGGCGAGTCCGACAAAGGTTTCTTCGCCAGCTTGCTCAAGTTCTACGATCGCGCCTTGAGTTGGGCGCTTGGGCACCAGCGCATCATGCTCGGCGTGTTTTTCACCAGTGTGGCGCTCAGCGTGGCCAGTTTTATCATGATCCCAAAAGGCTTCTTCCCTCTGCAGGACACAGCCTTTATCCAGGGCTTCACCCAGGCATCTGCCGATATCTCCTACGATGAGATGGTCGAAAAGCACAAACAACTGGAAGCGATCTTCAGCAAGGATCCGGCGGTCATCAGCTATAACCACGCCATCGGCGGCAGCACTACGGACTCGATCGGCAATGGCCGGGTCTGGCTGGTATTGAACGATCCCGGGGAGCGTGACGCGACGGTCAGCCAGGTCATTGATCGGTTACGTCCACAACTGGCACAGGTTCCCGGGATCCAGGTGTTTCTGCGCGCCGTGCAGGACATCAACCTCAGTGCTGGCCAGCCCCGGGCCCAGTATCAATATGTATTGCGCGCGCAGAGCAGTGCCGAACTGGCGACCTGGGCCACCGCGCTGGCCGATCGCCTGCGGGCCAACCCGCTGTTTCGCGATGTCTCACATGACCTGCAACTGGATGCCAACATCACCCGCATCACCCTAGATCGTGATGAGGCTGCACGTTATGGCTTCACCGCCCAGGACCTGGACAATGCGCTTTACGATGCCTTCGGGCAACGGCAGATCAGCGAGTACCAGACCGAGGTCAACCAGTACCAGGTGGTGCTCGAACTGAGTACGGCACAGCGTGGCAATGCCGAAAGCCTTAGCTACTTCCACCTGCGTTCACCGCAGACCGGCCAGATGGTACCGCTCCTGACATTTGCCCGGATCGAGCCGCCGGCAAGTGGTCCGGTGGTCATCAACCACAACGGCATGCTGCCGGCGGCCAACCTGTCTTTCAATCTCGCTCCCGGCGTTGCCCTGGGCCAGGCGGTGAGCGCATTGCAGTCCATAGAACGGGACATCGGCACGCCAACCTCGGTGAGCGGTACCTTTCAGGGGGCGGCCCAGGCGTTCCAGTCGTCCCTGGCCAGCCAACCGTTTCTGATTCTGGCCGCGCTGGTGGCGGTCTACATCATCCTTGGCGTTCTCTATGAAAGCCTGGTGCATCCACTGACTATTCTTTCGACCCTGCCGTCGGCAGGGATCGGCGCCATCCTATTGCTGTGGGCATGGCAGTTGGACTTTTCGATCATGGCCCTGATCGGCCTGATCCTGTTGATCGGCATCGTCAAGAAAAACGGCATCCTGCTGATTGATTTCGCCATCCACGCCCAGCGTGAACGCAACCTGTCCGCCCGAGACGCCATCCATCAAGCATGCCTGGCGCGCTTGCGGCCGATTCTCATGACAACCCTGGCAGCCCTGCTGGGTGCCGTGCCCCTGATGATGGCCTTCGGTACCGGCGCCGAGCTGCGCGAGCCGCTCGGGGTTGCAATCGTCGGTGGCCTGATGCTCAGCCAGGTGTTGACGCTGCTCACCACACCGGTGGTGTTCCTGGTACTCGACAATCTGTTCCACCGACGCAAAGGTCAGCCGGTTGCCGGCCTGGAGCACCGCGCATGATGAACCGAACCTCGCTCATGACCTTGACCCTGTTGTCCGCGCTGGCAGGGTGCAGCAGCCTCGTGCAGGAGGGCTCCCCGACGACAGGTAACCAGGCGCATGGCCAAGACCTCGCGCCCTCTCTTGCCACTCAGGCGCCGCGCTGGTGGGAAGGTTTCAACGATCCTGCACTCAATGGCCTCATGGAGTCGGCGTTACGCAACAACCTGGATCTGGCCAGCGCCGTGGAACGAGTACGGGAGGTCCGGGCTCAGCGGCGCCTGGCTGCGGCCCAACGGTATCCTGACATTGGCCTGGCGGCGAATTACGATCGCTCGCGCACAGCACTGAACGGCACCAATGAGGACTACTTCTACGGCCTGGACCTGAATTGGGAGGTGGATCTGTTTGGTCGTCTCAAGGCCCTGCGTAATGAAGCCGATGCGCAGTTGAAGGCCACGCAACAGGACTACCTGAGCCTGCGGATCAGCCTGATGGCCGAGGTGGCCAACAATTACTTGCAATATCGTCTGGCGCGGCGAGTGGAACAGATTGCCAGCGAGGCCAGTGCCGCACAGAAACAGACCGCGGATGTCACCCGGGCTCGCCTGGAACAGGGCACCAGCAACCGTCTGGATCTGGAGCGCATCGAGTCCCAAGTGGCTGTCACCCTGGCCGAGGTACCGGTCGCTCGGCAACAGGCGCAGACCGCTCGTTACAACCTCGCTTACCTGCTGGCCAGTGAGCAGCCCGTGGTCGATCGGCTGCTGGCGGGTGAGGATCCTGCGGCAGTACTACCATCCCCCTCCGCCCTTTCGTTGTCCTCGGTGCCTGTGGAGGTACTGCGCGAGCGGCCGGACGTGCGTGCAGCCGAGCAACGCTTGCAGGCAGCCGGTGAATTTCTGGCAGCGGAAAAGGCAGCGCGTTACCCGCAACTGACATTGGGGCTGCTGTCCGGTTTCGAGCAAGGCGCTGGCGCTTCGACCTGGGCGCTGAGCAGTCAACTGTTTCAGCCGTTGTTCGACTTCGGCCGCATCAGCTCACGCATCGAAGCCGGCGATGCCCGACACGAACAGGCCAGACTCGCCTACAAGTCGAGCCTGCTGCAGGCGTTACGAGAGGTACACACCGCGTTCCAGGCTTACAACCAGGGTATCGAGCGACAGGGCAATCTCGACCAGGCGACGGCTGCTGCCGTACGCGCTGTCGACCTTGCCAAGCAGCAATATGCCGCCGGCACGGTTTCCATGCTGGAAGTACTGGATGCCGAACGCAGCCTGTTCGAGGTGCAGCGCAGCCAGGTACAGGCCAGAGCGGACGTGGCGCTGCGCTGGGTCGAGATCAACCGCACCTTGGGTATCGCCCCACCGGGGGCGTCTGTTGCAACGCTATAGAGATTTCAGCAGCAACGGCACGGCATATTTGTTTCCAAGCGCGCCGAATACCGTTAGCAGCCCTATCGAATGCATAGGGCTTCCGGGAGCCGCCGGCACCTGTTCGTAATCCATGAAGGGAAAAGTCGGTTTTCATTAGCCTGTCGAATCATCTTCGCTCCAGTCGGCCGCTGCTGGCCATGGCGTTTTCTGCCGGTGTTGTCACCAATGCAGCAGCTCATACCGATGCGCAAGCCAACCCCATGACCGCCATTCATTCGCGGCATGCACCGTACACATTGGGTCGAGGGCAATCTCGCAGGCAATTAAGACAATCAGGTTTCTTAATCTCATGAGTGGCTCCATTCAGGCTCGTGTTTACAAAATTACCGGCAAGGTCAGTCTTGCCGCCGCAAAAACTTCCGACGGTTCAGCCCTGGTGTTTATGCCAAACCACGTCTGCAGCAATAATCCGTCCGGCCTTGACTCACAGCTATGTCAATAATCGTCAAGATTGTCGCAAGATGTAATAAATCGGCAAAACCCATACACTTTGACAAGATATGGCTGTTTTTCATTGCATTATTCTTTGGTGTAACGGATTGTTATTTAAAGCTGAAAAGACTTTGCAGTGAGCAGAATTTATTTCGTTCCTCGGTTCTTTCAGAATCCATGCCGCGGACTTGATACAAGCCCCCCATCATCCGATTTTCTTCTGACGCACTCATATGAGAACAACGCATGACTGAACGACATGAATTTTCCGAGAAATACAATCGCGAACATGCCGAGCGTTATCTCAGAAAGCATCGGACCGGATTTTCTCGCAAATTATCGCATTGGCGTGAAGTGCAAATAGCCCGCAAAGCACTGCAGCTTGCCAACCAACCAAACCTGATTCTTGACCTGCCATGCGGTGCCGGACGGTTCTGGCCAATGCTTGCGGAAAAAAGCAATCGCTCCGTCATCGGCGCCGACAACTCGTTGGACATGCTGGCGGTAGCCTGCAACGCGCAACCCGCCGAGGTGGTCAAGCGCGTCAGCCCTCTGCATACCTCTGCCTTCGAAATAATGCTTCCGGACAAGTCCGTCGACAGTATCTTTTCAATGCGCCTGATCCATCATCTCGGTCTGCCCGCCGATCGTCTTGCCATGCTCAAGGAGTTCTGTAGGGTGACGCGTGACAGCGTCATCATTTCACTCTGGGTGGATGGAAACTTCAAAGCCTGGAAACGCAAAAGAGCCGAAGCCAACCGAATCCAGCACGCCTATCAAAATCGCTTCGTCATTCCGGCTGAAGTCATTGAAGATGAGTTTCGCCAAGCTGGATTTACCGTGGAAAACCATATTGACTTCATTCCCCTGTTCCATATGTGGCGGGTATATGTACTAAGAGTGGTCAAGTAATGGCGACCAGCTCGGCAGTCGATTCGTTCGATAAAGCTGATATGGACCTATGGCTGCAGATGCCTGGCACTTGGGTTGAAGCGCCTAATCTTCGCCGTGGCGGGGAAAGTGGCGTGCAGCGCGTATCGACAAGTGAGCATCAACTTTATTATCGAAAGCAGCAAGTTGAGCACCTCTACTACGATTGGCGCCATCCGTTCGGCTATCCAACTGCAATGCGTGAATACAACGCACTCTTACAGGCTCGAAAACTGGGGGTTCGGGTACCTCGCGTAGTTTATGCAGGATGTCGAAAACAGAATAAGCGTTGGCTGGCATTACTGGTCACTGAAGCGCTGCATGGCTATACCAGCCTGGAGGATTGTTACGCTCAAGGTGAGCATGAGCGCTGGGGAGAACCCCTTCACTGCGAGATCTTACGCAGGTATGGCAACAGCCTGGCCAGATTGAATGCAGGCCGTTGGCAACATGGCTGCCTGTACCTGAAACATGTGTTCATTCGAGTCGATCGCCGTGGGATCGATATTGCCTTGATCGATATGGAAAAGGCCCGCCAGCGCATCAGCGCAAAACGGGCGGCCAGACATGACTTGCGCCAGGTAAAACGCCGCTCATCATGGACAGAGTCGCAATGGCAGGCCTTTCTCCAGGGCTATCGAAGCGTTTTCCCGACTGCGGTTCCCGAGTAGACCGGCTCTATCGACCTTTCGGTGAACAGCAGTTATCGGGGGACGTGAATGACTGATCCGTCCACACGATGTTCAAGTACGTCATAAACCTTTTGCCAACCTTGATGGCTCAAGGCTATCAGTCGATAATCACGCCTTCTAAAAAAGCACATAAGGATTTGCTGTGAAGAAGCTCTACCTGGCCCTACCGTTCTGCGCATTGCTGCTCCAGGGCTGCGGCGTGACCATGACCCGCTATGAACCCAATTTCCAGAACGTTCAGCAGCTCAAGAAAAACGAGCCCATGCAGTCCTTGCGCGAGACGCAGGTGAATGCGGATACGGGCCAAGGGTCGCTGATCGTGCGCCTGAACCCGATTTCTTCGCCCGTGGGCAGCGTTCCACTGCACATCCAGGCCGCGATCAACGATGAGCTGCGTCAGGCGGGTCTGTTGGATCCTCGTGCTGATCGGCAGTTGCAGGTTCAGTTGATCAAGAGCCAGCTCACCACCGGCGTGGGCACTGGGCATGGCGAACTGGCTGCACGCTTCACCCTGCGCAAAGGTGATCAGGTCCTGTACGAAACCACTAAAGACGTGCAGCGTGAGTGGGACAGTAGCTTCTTCGGTCCGATCGCCATTCCGGCGGCGGCTAACAACTACAACCCTATGCTGCAAGATCTGCTCAAGAGCTTGTACAACGACCCACAGTTCACTCAAGCGTTGAAGTGATCAAAAAAAAGAGCCGCGACTGCGGCTCTTTTTCTATCGGTCTCAACCCCGTGGGATGTGGGTATCGACAGCGGAATATTTCATGCGGTTGTTGTCGACCCAGTTTTTCAGCAGCGCATTGACCTGGCGATTGAAGGTGTCAGTGATGGCAGCCTTGGGGGTGTTACCCGCCAGCGGCAGGAACCAGATACCCATCCAAGTGTTGACCGCGTCATGATTGCTGGTCTTGCCCAACGGCTGGCCCTGATTGTCCAAGGTTTCCAGGCTCACGGTGTACTGGTCGGTTGCCAGCGCAGGAATGACCGTGAACGTGAGGCCGCTGATGAACGCCCAGACCATTTGCCCACCGCCTGGCGCATGGTTGTAGACCTTCAGGCGAAGGCTGTAGTCGCCGGGTTGCTTCTGGAATTCGTCGAACACTACACGCCCGAAAAGCCCTGATTCATCGAAGGCTCGCTTCAGATCGGGCTTGAGCATGTCACGGGCCTGAGGCACCTCGGTGGCTTTGGCATTGTCGGGTTCGCCCTGATAGAAATCGAAGTCGACATAGACGTTCGGTTTGTTCGAATAGCTGGCCATCGAAGGCAGATTCACGGGGGCGACTTCATCTTTGGTGAAACTGGCGCATCCACTGAGGCTCAAGGCCAAGGCAAGGCCTATGGCTTTTCCAAATTGCATATCGACTTCCTTGCTTAATGTATTGATGCCGCTCACAGAGAGGGGGGACGGATTCTAGCGATATTTGCTTGAAATCAAAAGGCCATCACTCTCTGCCCTCACCCGCGTTTTTCCATCGACGAGGCTGAGGGATGAGCTGGAGCGACCGAGCGGGTTCGGCCTACTAAAGGGACGCGGTTCGCAATCACCCGCTAAACAGTCGGCACCCGGTGTAACGAAGGTCGTTGGACAGGCATCTGCTGCCAAGCCAGCTGCGCCTGAACAATGGCGACCGCCTCCAGCACTTTATGGGCCCAGCCGTCATCTTCCGGATGCACCACGACAACACGAAAGCCATGGTCATCACCTTCAATCTGTACGCCTTCGGAATCATCGACGTGCAAATCGATATCGAACGCCGGCGGATATTTCGAGGGTGCGTTCGACAGCCCATGGTCCGTTAGCGCCTGATTGTGCAGCACGCTGTTGACCACACCGTCGACGCGGATGCCGTAGAGCAACAGCCAACGCCGGATGTAGGACGGCGTGCGGCCGGACGATGTATAGACCCAGATGCTGCAATCCTGGCGGCGCAGCTCTCGGATCAGGGAGCGTGTCCCCCTGCGCAATGGCTCACCCAGCCAGCGATGAACACAGGCCGGCAATCGGCTTTGTTCGACTTCGCAGTGGTGGAGTTGGCAGGCGAGCGTGTCATCGATATCAAACGAAATGCGTATGCGCTGCCGCCTGGACATCTGCATCGGGATAGCCCAGCGGACGGCCTGCCCTGCCCGGCTGCCGAAGATTTTGCATTTGGCGAGCGCTGAATTCCCGCTCATCAATGGCCACCCTGAGAGAGGGGCAAAGACTTGCCCTTGAGAAAAAACTTCATCGGGTCAGGCGCTTGTTCTTCCAGGAAGGCTGCGTATTTTTTCTTGATCTTGGGCAGTTCGTACAACGCCTTGACTCCATGTTTGGCAGAGTTGCGTATAACCGATGACGGGTTGAAATAGCCTTTGGCGTTTTCCAGCGTCAACACGAAAGGCGGCAAACCCGCGCGCATGAGCAGGTAGCTGACGATGAGCGACCCGCTGCGGTTGTTCCCTTCAATGAACAACTGCGGCTTGCTGAGAATGCGCACATAGACGCCAGCCGCACGCTTCCAGACGGACTCGCTGCGATACGTGCAATACCAATTGAACAAGTCCTTGATGCCTCCCTCAACGTTGTTGAAGAAATGCGCCTCGGTCGCGGCCAGGTGCTGGGCGTATTCCACGCGGCGCGTCGGGTCTCGGCCACAAAGCACCGTGGCGTTGATCTCGAGCATCAGGTTCAGGTGCTGAAGGTCGAACAGATCGACGCCGCGGGCAACATAGTCGTCAATCAACGCGTAGCCTTCAAGCACGTTGTGCAGCACTTCGTCAGTCAAGGGGTCGCGTGGCTCCGTGAAGTGCCGGCTGAGCTCGGCGAAGCGGTGTTGCACTTCGCGCAGTGCATGTTCAATCGCAGGCAAATCAAGGCGATGCGTAGCAGGCATTGGTGCTCCTTGGAAACGCTTGGTAAATGTCTACCGGATGCCCGCCAAATCCATTTGGCTTCTGCAGGTATGCGGCCTTGACCGGATGTATGGTTTAGCTGAACTTGCCGCTGATGTAGTCACCGGTCATCTGTTCACGTGGGTTGTCGAAAATCTGCGTTGTCGGGCCCATTTCAACCAGATAGCCAGTACGCGTGCCCTGGGAAATATCCACCGAGAAGAACGCAGTGGTGTCAGCGACACGGATGGCTTGCTGCATGTTGTGGGTGACCAGCGCGATGGTGTAATCCTTCTTCAACTCGACCATCAATTCCTCGACCCGCCGGGTAGCGATCGGGTCGAGTGCCGAACAGGGCTCATCCAGCAGCAGGACTTCCGGCTCGGTGGCGATGGCGCGGGCGATGCACAGGCGTTGTTGCTGGCCGCCGGAGAGCGACAGGCCGCTGACCTTGAGCTTGTCCTTGACTTCATCCCACAGGGCGGCGCCTTGCAGCGCATGCTTGACCCGATCGCCTATATCGCCTTTGTAGCGGTTGAGGCGCAGGCCAAACGCGACGTTGTCGAAGATGCTCATCGAGAACGGGTTCGGCTGCTGGAACACCATGCCGATGTAACGGCGAACGACCACCGGATCAACGCCCTTGCCATAGACATCCTGCCCGAGGAAATGCACATGGCCTTCGAAACGGAAACCTTTCACCAGATCGTTCATCCGGTTGAGGCTGCGCAGCACGGTACTCTTGCCGCAGCCCGATGGCCCGATGAAACCGGTGATCTTGTTTTTCTCGATCGGCACATGGCTGTCACGCACCGCCATGAAGTTGCCGTAGAAAATCTTGTCCAGTTTGCAGTCCATGACTACAGGCGCCTGGGTGACAAACGGAGCGGCTATTTGCGCAGTGGATACGTTCAAGATCAGATGCTCCCGTTCTTAATACTTGGGCTTGCCGAAGATACGGCTGATGATATTCACGACCAGCACGATCATCACCAGCACCAGTGAGGCCGCCCATGCGAGCTCGAGCTGGTTGTCGAACGGCATGCCGGAGAAGTTGTAGATCAACACGGCAAGCGATGCCGTCGGGTTCATGACCTCGAGGCTGCCTTGGTGGTAGATCCAGTAGTTGCTGAACAGCGCGGTAAACAACAACGGCGCTGTTTCGCCCGCGGCACGTGCCACCGCCAGCATCACGCCGGTCAGGATCGCCGGCATGCCGGTGGGCAAGACGATTTTCCAGATCACCTGCGAGCGGGTGCAGCCCATGCCATAGGCGGCATCCTTCATGATCTTGGGCACCATCCGCATCGACTCTTCTGCCGTCAGCACGACGATAGGCAGCATCAGGACTGCCAGCGCTACGCCACCGGCCGGTGCCGAATAAGTGCCGGTGGTCATCACCACCAGGGCGTAAGCGAACACCCCGGCCAGAATCGATGGCAGTCCCGTGAGCATCTTGGCGGCAAAGCGCGCCGCGTTCGCCAACTTGCTGTCCGGCCCCAGTTCAGCCAGGAAAATCGCCGCCATGATGCCCACCGGCACCGCGATTGCCGCCGCGATACCCACCATCACAAAGGTACCGGCCATTGCGTTGCCGAAGCCCCCGCCCATCTCGAAGCCCGTCGGCGGCAGTTCGGTGAAGACTTCCAGGTTCAGGCGAGCGCCGCCGCGGGTGATCAGCATGTAGAGCACGGAAATCAACGGCACGCTGGCCAGCAGCGCCCCGCCCCAGACCAGGGTGGTCAGGATCAGGCTGCGCAGGGCGCGGCCCTCGAACTTGCGCTGCAGGCTGGGCATTGCGCCTGCCGGAGCCGTCAAGTCTGTTGCAGCAGTCAGGTCGGTCATCACTTATTACCCCGTTGGGCGTACATCATGATCAAGGAGCCAAAGACGTTCACGATCAACGTGATCAACATCAGCACCAGTGCGGCATACATCAACACCTCGATCTCGTTCGGCCCGGCTTCGGGGAAGTTCAGGGCCAGCAAGGCCGCCAGGGTGTTGGCCGGTGCGAACAGCGAAAGGGAAATGTTATTCGCGTTGCCTACCAGCATGGCCAGCGCCATCGTTTCACCCAGCGCACGTCCCAGGCCAAGTACCAGAGAACCGAAAATGCCCGTGGCGGCCGACGGCACCATCACCTTGAGAATCGCTTCCCAATGGGTGGTCCCCATGCCGTAGGCGGCCTGCTTGGTTTTCATCGGTACGCCCGTGAGCGCATCCTGCGAAACAGCGGCAATGGTTGGAAGAATCATGATGGCGAGCACCAACGCTGCAGGCAGCAGCCCCGGCCCGCTCAAGGATGTGCCGAAAAATGGCACCCAGCCGAGTTCGCTGTTCAACCAGGTGGTCAGTGGCCGAATCGCCGGGATCACCACGTAGATCCCCCACAGGCCGTAGACGACGCTGGGGATGGCCGCGAGTAATTCGACAATGGTCCGGAAAATGGCGGCGAGCTTGGGAGGCAGGAAGTCCTGGGTCAGGAAAATCGCCATGCTGACGCCGAAAAAGCCCGCGATCAGCAATGCGATGAAGGCACTGTAGAGCGTGCCCCAGATTGCCGGCAGGATGCCGTATTTACCCTGGTTTACGTCCCAGACAGTGCCTAGGAGCACATCGAACCCGTGCTTTTCCATGCCAGGCAGCGCCTTGCGTCCCACTTCGAACACGAGGGCAAATACCAACGCCAGAACCAGAATGACCCCAATACGCGCAAGCGCACGAAAGGTGCGATCAACCAGGAAGTCCTTCGCGGACGGTGGTTGGCAGGCAGAATCTGGATTAACCGGTACGACAAAGGGTTTGTTCATTGGCTAAGTCCGGAACAGGGGGGAAACTCTCCCGGCATGGCTGACAGCACACACCGAGAGAGGCCTCAGGCGTTACTGAATGTTGGCGGACGCTTTGCGAACCTGCTCGACAACCGACTGCGGCAACGGGATATAACCCATCGAGTCGGCAATTTTCTGCCCTTCGGTCAGGCTGTATTCGACCATTTCACGCATGGCCTTGGCCTTGGCCGGGTTGCCGTTGTTCTTGCGGAAAATCATCCAGGTGTAGGAGGTGATCGGGTACGACTTGGCGCCGTCTGGATCAGGCAACCAGGACACCAGGCTATCCGGCATCTTCACCGCTGCCAGAGCCTCGGCACCACTCTCGGCGTTTGGCACGACATAGTGGCCGGCCTTGTTCTGCAACTGGGCAAAATCAACCTTGGCAAGTTTGGCGAAGCCGTATTCGATGTAGCCAATCGCACCTGGCGTCTGGCGCACGGTAGCCGTCACGCCATCGTTCTTCGGCGACTTGATGAACTTGTCGCTGGCCGGCCAGTTGACGGTGTTGCCCTCCCCCAGCGCCTGCTTGAACTCCGGATTGATGGTTGCCAAGTGCTTGGTGAATACCGCGGTCGTCCCGCTGGAATCCGCACGCACCACCACCGTGATCGGCGTATCGGACAGTTTCAGGTCCGGGTTGGCAGCGACGATCTGCGGATCGTTCCAGCGGGTGATCTTGCCCAGGAAAATGTTGGAGTACACATCGCGTGGCAATTTCAAGCCTTTTGGGTTGCCCGGCAGGTTATAGGCCAGCACGATTTCCCCAGCGGTCATCGGCAGCAACTGCACGCCTTCGGCAACCTTGGCGATGTCTTCGTCTTTCATTGCCGAGTCACTGGCGGCGAAATCGACGGTTTTATTCAGAAAGTCCTGTACACCCGCGCCACTGCCCTTGGATTGGTAATCCACAGTGACACCTTCGGATTTCTTGCTGAAATCCTTGAACCAGGTCAGGTAGATCGGCGCCGGGAAACTCGCGCCAGAACCCGTCAGACGGACGCTTTCTGCAGCGAATGTCGCCGAAGTGGCACCAAGAGAAAGCGTAACGGCGAGCGCAACAGACTTCATCAAACTTTTCATTGAAAGAAATTCCTTGTGATGACGGGCTGGGGAACTCTGCAACAGTCGTGTTACGTTTTTATGAAGATCGAATGGCAAAGGGGCAAATGTCCCCTTTTTGTGCCGCCGCACCGACATGAAAAGCTCGCGCACGCGCGCGCACCGGCGTTTTACAGAGCCTGAAAAAGTGGAAGTCATATCGCCGATTGATCGGATCGCAACGCTGAGGCGCATTGATGCCGGCAGCGCTGAGGCTGCTTGCAGGTCCTAAGGACCCGTTCGAGGGGGGGCCGTCATGGACGGCGAGTGCTGGGACGTATCAGTGACGCAACAACCTACGCAGCGGAACCCCATCCTTGAGCACGGGGGATTTGATGACGATGTAACTGAAGTACTTGGAAATGCCGATGTTCTTGTCCAGCAACCCTTCGATCACTTCCTGGTAATGCTGGATGCTGCACGTCATGAAGCGCACCAGGTAATCGTAACCGCCGCTGATCAAATGGCACTCCAGCACCTCATCGACCAAGCGAATATTGGATTCGAACTTGGCGAAGTCTTCCCGCTTGTGGTCGCTGAGGGTGATTTCAGTGAAGACCGTCACCGAGTCAGTGATCTTGGCCAGGTTGAGATGAGCCCTGTAGCCGGAAATGTAACCAGCCGACTCGAGCCGCTTGACTCGCTGCAGGCATGGGCTGGATGACAGGCCCACGGCATCGGCGAGACTGACGTTGGTCATTCGACCGTCCTTTTGAAGTTCAACAAGGATACTGATATCAATTCGGTCTAGTTTTATTAAACCTTCCATCGGGTACCCCTCGGTTGTCTTCAGGTTGACAGTGGTTTTAGCAAATTCAACGCCGCAAAGATAGCTGATGCTGAGCGACGAGGTCGGCCATGCTGGTGATATAGAAATCGGCGGAATATGCTTGATTATCAGGCTCATGGCCACGACGGATCAGGCACAAGCCCGACGACTTTGGCGGGTGTGCGGGCGGCCTGGACACTTGCATGATGTTTTCAGGCTTGAGCTTGTTCGCCAGCAACCATGCCTCGTCCTCCAATGGATTGCTGGCGCGGGAATGCAAGTCCTCGGGGGGGATTCCCAGGCGTTCGCAGAGCGGGTCACGATCTTCGGCATCACGATCGCAGTACACCAGCAGCCGGTAGAATTTGCGCAGGTACAACATGGCACCGGGCGCGTCCTCGAACAGAGACCAGTTGCAGGCCGAACGGGCAAAGCTCATGCCCTCCTCCCAACTGACCTTGAGCCCCAGGCGCTCTGCCAGTTGGCGATGGGCAAAGCACAATAAACCACTGAAGCCCAGTTCGGAAAAACGCGGATAGAGCCCGCGCACCGTCTCGTCGAACTCAGCCAGCACCACTTCCCTGCCTGGCACGTCCGGATGGTTGTCGAGCAAAGGTTGCAGGGCTGTCCAGACACCGGAATCCCGATCGACCAGGACTTCGTCGCAATCGATCAGCAGCGCACGATAATCAGTCAGGTGCATGTGTGTCGCCTCCCGTGATGCATTCATCCATCCATATGCTCTAAATGCTTTCGGTCGGCCCGTCACTGCAGCGGGTCGACCGAGGCCTGAGATTAATCCAACACGCGGAGCAATGCTGCCTCAAGGATGGTCAGTGCTTCGTCGATCTGACTTTCTTCGGTGACCAGGGGCGCCAGGAAGCGCAGAACATTTCGGTACACCCCGCATTTGATCACCAATAGCCCGCCTACCCTGGCCTGGTCGATCAGTTGTTGGGTGAGTTCGGCATCGGGGCTGCGGGCCTCATCGTTCTTGATCAATTCGATGGCCAGCATGAAGCCGGTACCGCGCACGTCACCGATGCGCGGGTGACGTGCCTGCAAGCGCAGCAGCCCCTGACGCAACCGCTCGCCCAGGACCTGGCCACGTTCGAGCAACTGCTCCTGTTCGTAAGCGTCGATCACCGCCAGCGCGGCGGCACAGGACAAGGCGTTGCCGCCATAGGTGCCGCCAAGCCCACCGGGCAATGGCGCGTCCATGATGTGCGCACGCCCTACCACGCCCGAAATGGGCAAGCCACCTGCCAGGCTCTTGGCGACAGTGACCAGGTCCGGCTGAATGCCGGCGTGCTGAAAACCGAACCATTTGCCGGTACGGCCGAAACCGGTCTGGATTTCATCGAGGATGAGCACGATGCCGTGTTGCTCGGTCAGGGTCCGCAGCGCCTGGAGAAATTCGGGCGGTGCAGAAAGGAAGCCGCCGTCGCCCTGCACCGGCTCGATGATGATCGCCGCGACTCGATCCGGAGCGACTTGGGTCGCCAGCAACTCATTCAGGGCCTGCAGCGCCATCTCGCTGCTGAAACCACGATAGGCATTCGGGTATGGGGTATGGAAGACCTCCGGTGCGAAGGGCCCGAAGTTCTGCTTGTAGGGCTGGCTCATGCCTGTCAGCGTCGTACCCAGCAAGGTCCGCCCATGAAAACCGCCACGAAAGGAAATGACGGCGGGACGATTGGTATGGGCGCGGGCGATCTTCACCGCATTCTCCACCGCCTCCGCGCCAGAGGTGAACAGCGCCGCCTTGTAGGCCTGCTGACCACCCACCAACCCACACAGGCGCTTGACCAGGTCGAGATAGGGCTTGTAGGCCACCACCTGGAAGCAAGCATGGCTGACCTTTTGCAATTGGGCCTGCACGGCCGCGACTACCTTCGGATGATTGTGACCGATGTTCAAGACGCCAATGCCGCCGACGAAATCCAGGTAGCGCGCCCCGTCCACGTCCCACACTTCAGCCCCCTGAGCCCGGTCGATGACCAGCGGATGTGCGGTGACCAGACCTCGAGGCACGAATTGATCGCGTTGACGGAGCAAGCTTGGGGTTTCTTCGACTTTACTGTTCATGGCATCTCCCACAGTGAACCGGGCAACCGGGAAACGGCTGCGATGTGTTCCACAGGTTAAGCGTTCGACGCGATTGTCTAAGCCGAACTTGGCCTCTGGGAAATTCGGATCGACTGTTTTCACCCCGGCAAACAGCAGATTCCTTCAGCCGCCTCCAGCCCGATGGAATCTGCCGGCAGACGCCCTATACAACGCAGCGATGTGTGATTACGCAGGTTCTTTTGATACATCCTGCTTTACCAGTCGGGCATGCTGGAGCTTCCCTATCCAGTACGAGAAGTGACCCATGGCCCTGCTTTATAAAGCCGACCCGGTACGCGGCGAACAATGGAAGCGTCTGTTCGCCGAGCACGCGCCGGATATCGAATGGCGTGCCTGGCCGGACATCGGCGATCCAAAGGATATTCGCTACCTCGCCGCCTGGCAGGCGCCGGACGACCTCGAAACACGGCTGCCAAACCTGGAGGTGCTGTTCGCCTTGTCGGCCGGGGTCGACCAGCTTGACCTTGATCGCCTGCCCACGTCCCTGCCCGTGGTCCGGTTACTCGACCCCGGCATCACCCGGGGCATGTGCGAGTACGCCAGTTTCGCCGTGCTCAGCCTGCACCGGGACATGCTCCGTTATCGCCAGCAACAGGTCGCCCGGTGCTGGCAGGCGCACTTGCTGCAGCCGGCGGCCCAGCGTCGGGTCGGTGTCATGGGGCTAGGCATGCAGGCCCGGCAGATCCTGGCCACCTTGCAGACCTTTGGCTTCGCCTTATCAGGTTGGGCACGCAGCGAACACCGCATCGCCGGGGTGGATTGCTTTGCCGGTGACGAACAGCTCCCGGCGTTCCTCGGCCAATGCGACATCGTGCTGTGTGTCTTGCCATTGACCGAGCAGACCAGAGGGATTCTCAACCGCCAGTCGTTCCAACATCTGCCCAAGGGGGCTGCCCTGGTCAACATGGGCCGTGGCGGGCACTTGATAGAAGAGGATCTGCTCGAGGCTCTGGCCAGCGGCCAGCTGAGTGCCGCGGTACTCGACGTATTGCAACAGGAGCCGGCAGCACCGGATCACCCGTTCTGGCAGCATCCGCAAATATTGCTGACGCCACATATCGCGGCGATGACCCAGCCCGAAAGTGCCTTTGGCGTGTTGCTGGACAATATCCGCCGCCACCAGCGCGGCGAATCGATGCTCGGCCAGATTGACCCTCAGCGCCGTTACTGACCTGCGCTTGTCATGCACCTACGAGAAAAACACCGACGGAAAATCCGCTGATATTTGCTGCTGAGCCTGCGCCAGATTTGAGCAATAACTGCGGCGTGCGACGCCGCAACTTATGCAATCTACCGAATCAATGTCCGCCTCTTGTCAGGCCTGGTGGCAGGTGAGATACCAATACTTTCAGCGGAGAAATCCGACCGGTCACGCTCCCTGTCCATGGAGATCTGTCATGTCCAACACGCAACGCCCTGCCTACACCTATCGCCCCATGACGACTGCCGATGTGACATCGGCCCATGCGTTGTCCGTGCAGTTGAAGTGGCCCCACCGCCTGGAAGACTGGGCCATGCTGCAGCGTGTCTCGCAGGGTTTTGTCGCAGAGGACGAAGGCCGCCTGATCGGTACGGCGTTCACCTGCCCGCAGGGGGATTACGCCACGATCGGCCTGGTGATCGTCAGCGATGAGTACCAGGGCCAGGGCATCGGTCGCAAACTGATGGAGCTGGCGCTCCAGGCGTGCGGCTCGCGGACCGCCATGCTCAACGCGACGCTGGCCGGCGCGCCCCTTTATGCCAGCCAGGGCTTCGTTGACTTTGGACATATCCAACAACACCAAGGAAACGTATCGCCTCCGGCCCCCATGGACCTGCCATCCGGTGAGCGCTTGCGCCACCTGACCGAAGCCGATCGAAACGACCTGATCGAACTCGCCAACGCCGGCAGCGGCCTGGACAGGCATGCCGTGCTCAACGATCTGTTCGAGCATGTCGAAGACGTCGTGGGTATCGAGCGTGAGGGGCAATTGCGAGCGTTCGCCCTTCTGCGTCCCTTCGGTCGTGGTCGTTCCATCGGCCCGGTCGTTGCGGAAAACCCAGATCAGGCCAAGCACCTGATCGCGGTGTTGTTGGCTCGAGTGCCGGATGCTTTCGTGCGCGTTGACATCCCTTCCGACTGCGGCCTCGGCCCGTGGTTGGAAGACGCCGGGCTGAGACAGGTCGACACCGTCGCCCAAATGGTCCGTGGGACCCCGCCCCAGGCCAGCGGCGGCGTGCAGCAATTTGCACTGGTGACCCAGGCCATCGGCTGACGCCCTCACCTCACAGCGACACCATCCACTCTCCTGGAGAAATACCCTCATGCTAGAACCCACCGCCGTGCTGCTCGCACATGCCAACGGCACTCCCGCGTCAACAGCGTTCACCTGCGGCACATTGGGCGCCAACGATCCTTTCGACAGGCAGATTGCTTATGTCGGGACGGATGACATTGCTGCCGGCGTCGTCCAGGCGAGCGGACAATTCAGCAGCGATCGATACCCCTACAGTGAAACGATCGTGGTCCACGCGGGGCGCGTGATCCTGCAGAGCCAGGATCACGCGCTCGAACTCAATCCGGGTGACAGCGCCGTGATCGCCCGTGGCACATCGGTTCAGATCGACGCGCTACCTGGCTCGTTCTGGGCATTCTGTGCCGATACCCAGCCTGTTGAAGCCGGCACTGTCGGGCTGACCGCCCTTCCCCCCTACACCCTGCTATCCCCTTCGACGCCTCCGAGTGAAGAGTTCCTGCTGAGCCCGACACCGCAATGTCGCTCGAACAACGTGTTCGTCGAGGACGCGACCAACCTGCGCATCGGCATCTGGGACTCGACACCCTATACCCGCAAGGCGCGGCCACACACGATGCATGAGCTGATGCACCTGATCGAGGGCAGCATCATTCTCCAGATCGCCGACGGTTCCGAACTGGCGGTCAACACGGGCGATACAGTGTTCGTGCCTCGAGGCGCGCCCTGCGCCTGGAAGAGCAGCGTCTATGTGCGCAAGGTCTACGTCTGCAAGTGATGTCTGGCGGGGCTTTTTTGGATTGGTAAGGCCACGCTCGCTCCCACATTGAATTTTCAGAAGCCACAGACCTCATGTACACCGAGGTCCCCTTGTGGGAGCGAGCTCGCTCGCGATGGCGGTGGTTCAGTTACATAGATGTTGGGTTTACTGGCCTCATCGCGAGCAAGCTCGCTTGTATGGTAGGACTTGAAGGGGGGAGGAGGGACAAAGCTCGATTCTGACTGTTAGCCGCAGTACAGACCGTGGGAGATTTCACCCCTCCTCCTTTCACCCAAGCGCCGATAAAGAATGCATCTGGCCTAGACCGACGATAGGAACAAGCCTGCGCCTCTGGGTGAACCCTTCAAGTGTTCAAACCTTAGCCCGGAGGATTTTCAATGGCAATGCCGGTTTCTGTCGCAAAGCCGATCGTGGGTGTTGATGTCGCCAAAGATGAGTTGGTGATTTATCACGCA
>NZ_FOKH01000013.1:0-164977 GCF_900111955.1 Pseudomonas sp. NFIX10
AGGCGGTAAAGCACCGTCGGACAGAGCAGCCGTTGGTGCATCACTCAGATAGAGGTATCCAATATTGCTCGGGGATGTACCAAGCGCTGCACGCGAAATACGGTATTCGATGTTCAATGACGGACGGCTATGACTGCTACCAAAACGCCTTGGCAGAGCGGGTCAACGGGATACTAAAGACAGAGCTTATGCTCCAGCGACCGCAGGGTTTGCTGCAAGCGAAGAAGATGGTGAGTGAGTCGATATCGATCTATAACGGCGAGCGACCTCACCTGTCTTTGAAATACAAAACGCCCGATGCGGTGCATCGGGCGTTAGGGTGAAACAGGTGTAAACCTATTTCAGGACTAGACACTGGCACTATTAGCCGCTCGAAAGACCAGAAGGGACAGCCAAGCAAGTGCCTGCCTGGATTCCCGTTAACGTTCCGCCCGTACAAATTCATACCACTGACTCAGCGGGCGCTAGAGACAGAACCCTGATCAGCCTGCGCCGAAAGCGGAACATCGAACACTCGATCGAACACCCATTGAAAAACCAGCGCGTAAAAAAAGAAAAACACGAACAACCCCAGGTTGGTCACCAGCGCCAGCCACAGGCTGATGCCCAACCATGCGCCAATCACCGGAGTGAGGATCAACGTCAAGCCGCCTTCAAATCCCAGGGAGTGAATCAGTCGTCGCTTCCAGTTGCGATGACGGCTGGGTTGGCGTCGCTCCCACCACTCGAACAGGCCGTTGAAAAGCATGTTCCAGGCCAGCGCAACGGCAGAAATCACCAGCGACAGCAGGGTTGAATACCCCATCCCTTGTTCGTAGGTCAGCGCGAGCGCCGGGGCCACGAACAGCACACCGCCGGCTTCGTAGAGGATGGCCTGGAGGATTTTACGGGGAGTGCCTTGCATCGGTGGGCTCCTGAGCCGGGTTGGAAGACCACAGCCTGGCAAGTTGAGCCTCCGCGCACAATTGAGCTAAATTGAGCCACGCTCAACCTGAGTAACCTGCCTGCCATGTTCGCCAAACTGCCCCTCACCGCCTTGCGCGGCTTCGAGTCCGCCGCACGGCTGGGCAGCTTCAAGGCGGCGGCTCAGGAACTGAACGTCAGCCCGGCGGCGATCTCCCACCAAGTCAAAAGCCTTGAAGCCTTCCTTGGCGTGCGCCTGTTCGATCGCTCCAGTCAAAACGTGCGCCTGAGCGCCGACGGCGAGCGCCTTCACCCATACATGCACCGCGCCCTGCTCGATATCCAGCAGGGCCTGCAGATACTGTCGCCGACGTGTGCCGCGCAGTCCCTGGTGGTGAGCACAACGCCGGCGTTCGCCAGCCTGTGGCTGATACCTCGGCTCGGGGACTTTCATCGGTTGCACCCGGAGATCGACGTCAGGCTGCACAGCAGCAACGACGTGGTGGACCTGCGACGAGACGCCTGCATCGACCTGGCGATCCGCGCCCTGTTCAAGCCGGACCCACAGCTGTTCGAACAGCCTTTATTGGATGAGTACTTTGGCGTTTATTGCCGCCCCGGTTGGCAACCACCCGCGGCGGGCTCGCCTGTTGAACTGATCGACGTGCCATGGCTGAGCAGCGCGAACGTCGCAGTCGACTGGCCTGCATGGTGTGCCAAGGCCGGTACCCTCGGCTGGCTGGAGCGCGCGCGTTTGCGGCGCTATGACGAAGAACAGCATGCCCTGCAAGCGGCGATCGCCGGGCACGGGCTGGTGCTCGCCAGCAATGTGCTGGTTGCTGAGGCTGTTGCGCGTGGGGAGCTGGTTGATTATCGCCCTGAGGTTCGCTTGGCGGGTGCGCGGTATACCGTGGTGTGCGTGCCGGGGCGGGAGCGGCAAGTGGAGGTGCGGGCTTTTAGTGAGTGGTTGCTGGGGCGGAGTATTGGTTGAATCAGGTGTTCTTGAACAACCTGAATCAACCAATATGTGCCCTGTCTGGTTCAGGTATCTGCCTCTCGGATGACAGGACGCTCGGCGCTGCATGACACCTGAGCGGTTCTCCGGAAAGTGGATGACGGACCACGATTTCGAGTTCATCTAAGAAAGAGGTGGATCCGCCGCGAAATCCGTAGGGATATTGAGAAAGGAATGCCAAGCATCCACAGCGTCATGATGCCGCTGGGCGGCATCCTCCCAAAAAGGACCAGATACCTCTTTCGCAGAAACCAGCATCATCATTTTTATCGTTGCGGCATCCAGCTCTTTGAGAAGCTCATGGGATGTGGCCCTGAATTCTTCGAACGACGTCATTCCCTTTACCTCGGGCGGTGCTCACCGCCATTGAGGAATAAACACTCCTCGATGAATGGAGTCCCCCGGGCGGCAGTAATTCAAAAGGGTCAGACCACCGGTAAATTCATTGCGAGGCGATGCTCACCGCTTGCAGGGTCTCCACTCATTGGGCAAGAATCGAATGAGGATCATCGAGACCACTTGCACTGGATGCAACCACTGTGTGAAGCCGGAGACATCCCAGTAAGCGCCGTCTTAAAGCGCAATGTCACGGTTTCGGCTAATCTTTGATTTTTGGCAAGGAGCCAATCTAATGAATTTCAGAACCGTTTGGGCGTTTCTCGTAGCCACGTCAGTTTCAGGCTGTGGAACCATCAATACCACCTTCCGCGACGACATCATCGCAAGCAACAAGCTGGCCCGTTGGAACTCGCACTGCGACTTGGTGCCAAGAATCTATAGCGGTGCTATTTTTGATTACTGCACGCTTGATGCTGAACCTCGTCAAAGCACCGGCTTCGACGGACAGCCCTCCGCATCGCTCATTGCGCTGGATATGGGGCTGTCTGGGCTCGCTGACACGCTTGTTTTGCCCTACACGATTTACTTACAAAACAAGCACGGGGATATCAAAAAGGCGATTGTTGAATAGCTGTCCTTTGACAGATATCGCACTTGTAAGCATTTAATCGTCCCGGGCTTAACTGGCTCCGCTTTTCATAAAAGGTCCAACGCAGAAAAAATCTGTCCCCCTTCCCCCTCACGAAATCAGCCCTCATACATGCACTTATGGACAAGTAATGGCCTTTCGAGACTGCTTCTTGGTCCACAGAAGACGACCGTTGATTCTTCCATCGGACCAAGACTCGGTAACCAGAGCGCAATTGCCGCTCAGGTTCTCAACAAACGTCCTTGGATAACCTTCAGGCCTATCTCCACCCAGACGCATCCAATTTGGATCTGGCGAGGTCACGGATTGATAAGGCATGCAGGCTACCAGTGGGACCAGCGAGAGTGCCAAAACTACCTTTTTCATATAAGTCTCAATACATTTAGCAACAGGCTAGATGCCATCTTCCGTGAAGGCGCCCAATGAGGGCCGGGCAAAAAACGCGGAGTGTAGATTGATCGGATGCTTTCCCAGCGTGAGCCAGGATGAGGACTTGCTGCAAGTGTCGCTATACAACCCACCTCAATCGGCGGAAACCAGAAAGCTGGGGATAGACCGCAATTTGAGTTCACGTGTAATCGGACCGCCTCATGATCGTGGTCGGCCCCTGTTTTCCTTGCATCCGCAGCCCGCAAGACCATTGTCGCGAGCGATGATGATGAAGTGGGGAAAGACTTAGATTTTAACTCATGCTCACTTTCCAACCCACTGTAATGCCCCGCTGGTGATGCTCGCTCCCTGCGGACTCGGCCAGTAAAGAAGGCACGGAAACGGCGCAAAGGGTTTAAATTGGACCAGGCCATATCCAAGCGTGCCTGCACCATCTCATTTTTTGCCTGGACGATCTGCCCCGCCAAACTTAGCGCCCTCCTTTTGAACTCCCTGTGAAGCGCCTGCTCCTCAGTCTCGTTTCCCAGTGGCTCAACCTTCATCTCGGAAAATGTGAAAAGCGTTTTGTCGCTAAGCACGTAAAACGTGCCGCGACATTTTTGTATATTGCCCTGAAAGATAAAATCGACCGAACAGAACGCATGGTCGTCCATGTCTATGTAGTACAGCGGCTCACCCAGGAGATTTCGAACTTTTCCGTCCTGATGAATCCGGCCCAAGGGCGCCCCATCGCTACCATTGCCTTTGAAAACCAGGTAGCGACCGTTCGTATAGTTGTACGGCATTAGCGCTCCCAGTTTGCCGATTCGCTGCATCCATGACCCTTCCCCGCCACGCTATCAGAGAAAAAGATAGATGCCTTGCGCTTTTGAGTCTGTCGCAAATCTTATGCGATCAATAGGCGCCTGCATTTATTCCGTTAGCATCAGCGCTGCTGCGAGTTCTAAAGATAATTATCTTCTGGTGCTTCGTGCTTAGCACTTGAAAAGTACATTGCACCGGGTACACCACCCTTCAACTGCGCTCCGGTTCATTGGAAAACGGAAGGGAGGATGACTTGTATCGGCAACCGTCAAAACCAGTGAGAATTTTATGAATCTACGCCGAAGCTCGTCGGCTGGAACGCTCATGCCTGCCCCATCGACTACTTGCCTAACCCCGCCCGACACCTTGCTGTCAACCCGTAGCCACTCACACTGCCAGCCTGTCACCCACGTGAGATCTCGAATCTGATAGTCGCCGGTGGCGCTTTGGCATTGAGCGAGTTTCTTGTTGGAAAGGTCAAAGACAAAAAACAGGGGGCTTGGATAGCCGAGCATCTGAGTATCGTCAAGGCTCAGACCTTCTTTCAGGTTGATGGATGCGACAAGTGCTTTTGCCCGTCTCTTGCGCCATATCAAGTAACCTATGGCGAGGCAAAAAATAGAGCAGGAAACCACGAAGAGCTGACGTCCTTCGACTGTAAGCTGATCGGGCCAAAACCGTACCACGCCCCACAAGAGTCCTATCGTCGCAAGCCCCGATACCCAAGCGGCGGGGATCACTATACTGTTAGCGAGATTAGCTCCGAGCGTCCTCGAACAGCTTTTCATCACTGTATCCTTATAGAAAAGCTCGCAGGTTATCACTCACAGAGCGCTAACTTATAAGACTTGACCCGCAATGCGTAGGTACGTGCCTTGGCAGGGCTTCGTTGGCTTGGTTGCGCTGGGAAGCTCACCGTTGGACGAGCGAAAAAACAGCCGCGTGCCGTCGGGCTTGAGCACTATTCGCAGCGGCGTACGTTTCGTTAGCCGATACCATCCGAGGAAAGCCACACCAGACGATCGCACAATCAGTGAAGCACGCTCGCTGATATCCCTGCCCAGTTGATATGCCCACCACATCATAACAAGGCTTGCGAGGATGATGCCCGGCCATTGCCTCCCAGGTAACGACTATAGACGTGCTCGCGAAGCGATCTCCTTGATCGCCCCGCGAATTGACTTACCCTTAAGTCTACGTCACTTCAGCCATACACCGACCTGCCGCTCAGTTCCCTCTATAAACACCAAAGCCTCAACCTGACCTGCTTCGATCAAGTCTTGGCGAACGCCTTTTATCATTTCAAGCTGCGCAGCAACGTCAACCAGTTCAACACGTGCTACCGAAGCCTTCATGGATTGGCGGGCATCGGATTTTGCTTTGCGAATCGCAGATAGCACGGCACTAACATTCATCAATAAGCTTTCAATAGACGCGTCAGGATAAGCCCCCCCTTGCGGCCAAGACGCATTGTGCACTGAGCCGCAATTCCAAGATTGCCAGACTTCCTCACACACAAATGGCAGAAATGGCGCAAACAGTCGCTGCTGCACGCTCAGTGCATGTGCAAAAGCATTACGGGCCGAATGGCCTTCTGGTCGATAGGCGCGACGCTTGACCAATTCGACGTAGTCATCGCAAAACCACCAGAAGAACCCTTCGATACGCGACAGCGCTGCACTATAGTCGTACGCCTCCAGCGCGAACGTAGCGTCCTGAACTACGCCGTCCAAGCGTTTAAGCATGGCCTGATCCAGCGGTTGGTCGATATCCCCGTTGTCATCCTTCGCAAAGCCTTGAACCAACCTTGATAGATTGAACAGCTTGACGGCCAAACGGCGGCCGATCTTCATCTGCTGTTCTTCAAAGGCTGTATCACTGCCGAGCCGCGCTGAGGCTGCCCAGTAGCGCACACCGTCACTTCCATACTGGTCGAGCAAGGCTTGAGGGGTTACCACGTTACCCTTGGATTTAGACATTTTCTTACGGTCGGGATCAAGGATCCACCCAGAGAGCGCGACATTACGCCATGGCACGCAACCATGTTCAAAATGGCTGCGTACCAATGTCGAAAATAGCCAAGTGCGTATTATGTCGTGACCTTGGGGCCTGAGATCCATGGGGTATATTTTGGCGAACAACCCGTCGTCCTCGCCCCAGCCTCCGACGATCTGAGGCGTCAGGGAACTGGTGGCCCAAGTATCCATGATGTCCTGTTCGCCAACAAAACCACTGGGTTGACCACGCTGCTCGGGTCGATACCCAGGCGGAGTATCCAGACTTGGATCAACGGGCAGGCTTTCCTCGCAGGCAATAATCGGCGCGCTGTAGTCCGCTTCGCCTTGTGCATCCAGCCTATACCAGAACGGAATCGGTACGCCGAATGTGCGCTGACGACTGATGAGCCAATCACCGTTCAAACCGCCTACCCAATGCTCGTAACGCCTGAGCATGTGCTGCGGATGCCAGTCCAGCGTCTGACCAGAGGCAAGCAACAAGTCCCGCAGGCTTGCGTCTCGTCCGCCATTACGCAAATACCATTGCCGAGTGGCGAGAATTTCCAAAGGCCGGTCGCCTTTCTCGAAAAACTTAACCGTGTGCTGAATCGGTCGGGGTTCATCTTGCATGGCGCCGCAGTCGAGCAACATCGACACAAGCTGTGTGCGAACCTGGGACAAATTACGGCCAGCCAAGCCTGCATAGGCCTGTTGGCTGCGGGGTGTCGTCAACCAGGAGGGCGTCTCAAGCAACAGGCGCCCATCTTTTCCTAGTATTGACCGCGTTGGCAACTGCAACTCCCGCCACCAAATCACATCGTTAAGATCGCCAAAGGTGCAGACCATCACCAAGCCGGTGCCCTTGTCAGGATCACCCAAAGGGTGTGCCAGCAGCGGTACGTCCAAGTCAAAAATCGGCGTGCGCACGGATTGTCCGAACCGCGCCTGATAACGAACGTCGTCCGGGTGAGCCACCAGCGCCACACATGCCATCAGTAGCTCAGGCCGAGTGGTAGCAACCCTCAATGCGGCGCCATCAGCCGTCTCAAAGCCGAGTTCGTGATACGCACCAGCGACCTCGCGCTCTTCAAGCTCTGCTTGAGCCACGGCTGTCTGGAACGTTACATCCCACAGGCATGGGGCTTCCTGGCTATAAAGTTCGCCACGCTGATAGTTACGAAGCAAAGCGCGCTGACTCGCCCGTTGGGAGCGCTCATCAATGGTGGCATATGAAAGGCTCCAATCAACGGACAAGCCCAGTTGCACGAAGAGTGCACGGAACGCTCGCTCATCAATGGTCGTCAGTTCGTGGCACAACTCGATGAAGTTGCGCCTACTGATGACAGTAAAGTCACCTCGCTTTAATGGAATGGGCTCAGGTGGCCTGAAATCAGGCTGATAAGCTGCCAGCGAGTCGCAACGTACGCCATAGAAATTCTCGACCCTGCGTTCGGTAGGCAAGCCGTTGTCGTCCCACCCCATGGGGTAGAACACAGCCTTACCTCGCATGCGCTGGAATCGAGCGATGATATCTGTGTGGGTATAGCTGAAGACATGACCGACATGCAACGAGCCTGAGGCCGTCGGCGGGGGTGTATCGATGGAGAACACAGCGTCGCGTTGGGCTGTGTGGTCAAAGGCGTATGTGCCTTCGAGCTGCCAACGTTGAGACCAGCGTGTTTCAAGGTTTTCGAGCGAGGGGGTGACAGTTTGATCGTTTAGAACTTCATCACGTTTAACGGTGACATAGCATCCTCCTGTTAATATCAAAGGGCACAACAGTGAGTGTGCGCCGGGTAAAATTTATATTGAATCGCCTTTGAAAAGTAAACCCCTTAATCGGCAGTAGCTCGGCGATGTCACTTGCACGCTGTGTTGGCAGTCGCGCCAGAACGTCTTTCAAGTAAGCATATGGGTCATGCCCGTTGAGCTTCGCCGGCTGGATCAGGCTCATCAGCACCGACGCGCGTTTGCCGCTGCGCAATGATCCTGCGAAGAGCCAATTCTTGCGTCCAAGAGCCCATGGCCGGATCTGTCGCTCGATGTGGTTGTTATCAATAGGCACCGCACCTGACAATGCTGGCCAGCGTTTCAGGCTGTAATCCAGAGCCTTGGCAATGGCCACGCCATCATGCATAAGCTCGCGCTGGGCGATCATCCAGGCGTGCAGCCTATCTATCACGGGAACGGCTTTTTCTTGCCGTATTCGTCACCGTAACTCTGGTTTCAGGTCGCGGTTCTCACCCAAGAGCTTCTGGCTCATGGCAACACGAACACGCGCCACTCCCTCTGACTGAGCAGGCTCTTCGTATGGAACCGAAGGTATTCCAGAGCAACCGGTAAGGGCTGCAGCAAAAAAGTTACGAAAGCGACAACCCGCATGACCATGTCCTTATGTACTCGATAAATCCAAAAAAAACCCGGCACTATGGCCGGGCTTTTTGTGCACGCCTACATACGCAGGAATGACAGGATGAACAGATGATGGCTTGTTGGCTCACCGGGAGTCAAACAGCTTTTATGTGGTCGCAGCAAACGTTAGGGACGCCCTGGCAACGCTCGATCAAAACGAGGCATTCATAAGGATGGCCCTGGCTGTTCTGATGACGATGGAGTGACATCCTGATCGTCTGACGCAGCTTTCGGAGGGATCCAATAGGCATCTCTCACCTCATCTAAAGCCTGCCATGGTTCAGCGCCGAACCTCTCATTTGGACAGCCCGACTCATGGCTAAACATGAGATTTCTGTCTAGCTCGGACTGCTCCATGCCGCAGCTTTTGCATTTCACGATCTGATTCTGAAGGGCCCATTTTTCGTGCCAGGAGATGAGCTTTTCGAGGGGTGTCATTTTCTAACATTCCGACAAAACCTGTACAAAATATAATTTATGTATAGGTTTTTGACTACCCCCCATCTCTTTATACATTGTGAAAATCGGCGATGAGCAGCTCGCAGTGGCCCACAACGGAGCCTGTTATCTGCAGAAGGAAGAGGCAGGTCTTGATGACCTGATAGGCGCCCTGCCAGGCACTTGAATTCAAGGCCCGCCATGGACGGGCTACTCACGAAAGTACGCCAGCTATCGATTAAAGCGCTCGACAAGCGAATATTGCGTTGACGCTGTCTTGGTCAACTCCTTGTTCAGATTTGCCGATTGGTTTGCTTGTTCAGAAGTTTGGTCGGCCAGGTGAGCGATCGTTGTGATGTTACGACTGATCTCTTCGGCGACGGCTGTTTGCTCCTCAGTGGCGGCTGCAATCTGTGTGGTCATGTCGGTGATGTGAGAGACGGCCTCGCTGATGCCCTGTAAAGCCTTGTCCGCCTCAAGCACCCAAGAAACGCCTTCCTGCGCTTGACGGTGACCGCTTTCCATTTTCTCCACTGCATTGTTGGATGACGTCTGGAGCTTGGTGATCAGGTCATGAATCTGGGTTGTTGATTGCGCAGTGCGCTGGGCTAATTGACGAACCTCATCAGCCACTACAGCGAACCCTCGGCCCATGTCGCCAGCACGCGCTGCTTCGATCGCGGCATTGAGTGCGAGCAGATTGGTCTGATCGGCAATGCCTTTGATCACATCGACAACCGTACTGATTTCGCTGCTGTCCTTGGCCAACTGGGCAACTGTCAAACTTGTTTCGCCTACAACGGTAGAGAGGCGCTCAATAGCCACACGGGTATCCCGAGCGACTTCACGGCCTCGACCGGTAAGGAGGTTCGCTTGTTGCGTGGCGTCAGCCGTCCTTTGAACATGGCTCGCAACTTCCTGGGTGGTCGCAGCCATTTGGTTGACCGCGGCAGAGACCTGCTCGGTTTCTAGGCGCTGACGGTCCAAACCTTTAGAGCTGTCAGTGGCGAGCACGTCAGATTGCTCAGCGAGCGCACTAAGTTGTTCGGCGGTGTCTTGCAGTCGAGTCAGGCAAGTCTTCAGGCGCGAAGTCTGACTGACGAAGGCTGCTTCTAAACGGGCTTGTGGTCCGCTCGCATCGCTATACATCTGGGCGATGAGTGAATCAGAGGTAGAGGGTTCAGCCATCTGCAACAGACGCAGAGTGCCTCGGCTCTGCCAGTGCGAAGAGAGCAATCCCACCGGCACTGCTATGGCTATGGTCAGGGCTATCGCCACAGATACGCTGAAGAACAATCCTAACGAGGAGCCAATCAAACCTATGGCGACATACGGCAAACAACCCATTAGAGCGGGCAGCCAGCGGTCTCGGCGAGGGGTTTCCGGCTTTCCCTGACCGATGCGCTTATAGAGGGATTCCGCGCGGCGGATCTGATCAGCTGTTGGTTTCACTCGAACCGATTCGAAGCCTACCACCTGGCTGCCTTCAAATATTGGTGTGACGTAGGCGTTGACCCAATAGTGATCGCCATTTCTGGAGCGGTTCTTAACAATACCCATCCATGGCCGGCCCTGCTTGAGAGCCGCCCACATGTGGGCGAAAACGGCAGGGGGAACGTCAGGATGACGGACAATATTTTGCGGAGCACCAATCAGATCGGCTCTCTCAAAGCCGCTGATCTCTACAAAGGCATCATTGCAGTACGTAATAACCCCCCGAACGTTTGTCGTCGAGATGAGCTTCTGCTGAGACGCGAGTGAAATCTCACGCTGTGTTACCGGCTGATTATTTCTCATTCCGATGGTTCCTTGATTCCTTGACTCCTTAAGAAGCCATCGGCCAATAAGTGAATAAACTGAATTTACTTATGAGAAAAATCATTGCGCCGCTGACTGACACCCCCCTAGCAATCGAGGTGTGCGCTGAATTAGCGTTCCGAGATGGGGGGTTGCAAATGACGGGAAGCAAAAAGGGGTTACCGTTCCCGGTGAAAACGCAGAAACGGGGACAATCCCTGAGGAACCCCCGAATTTTCTTACGAAAAATCAAGAAGTTGGAATATTGAAGAGACCTGCATGAGTCGGCAGCTTGTGCTGCACCACACAAAACAAGATCTTGCCCTATGCAGGCCATCCGATTCTTACACAGCGCGCTCGCTCAAGCACTTCCCGGTGTTCACTCTCGTCGCCTGAAAACGTTGATGTGTTGTGTCAGCGCATTGCTACGAGGACGTCGGCTCACTCTGACGTGGCTTGGTCGATTTTTACCGAGCAAAACCTATCCAAAACACACCATCAAACGAGTGGATCGGTTGCTGGTAATCGGCATCTGCAAACCGAGCGCCCGCTGTTTTACTCGGTCAGGCTGCGAGTCCTGTTGAGCTCGCTCAAGCACCCATACGGCATAGCTCTCGAGGGAAGACACGCATATTCCCTGGCGACCTCTGGGCGACCTGACACAATTATCTACTGCGATCACTCCAGATACTGGCCCCCACTAGGAATTGAGCTGTTCGAGACACACAAAGAGAGGCGCAGGACCTCGCGAATCAGCTCGCCGACAAGGACCTAGAAGATTAGGAGATCGCTAGGGCTGAGGGATACGACCTGCTCGCCCTCCTCGGCTTGGTCGACATCGTAGAGATCGGCGATGAGCAGATTGCGATGACTTACAAAGAAGCCAGCTATTTGGAGAAGGATAGAGCGAACTTCGAGGAGCTGGTCGCCGCCCTGCCGTCATCCTAAAACGAAACAGGCCGATACCAGGCTCACGCTTTCAGTGCATTGACCGGACTTGAGCGTGAAATCCAGATCCAGAGCGCTTGCCCCCCCAAAATAAAAAGACCAAAATAAAGGACTATATAGGAGTCTTATCTATGCAAAATATTCTGGCTGACGTGGCTGTCAGCGTATCTGAACTCAAGAAGAACCCGTCTTCCGTCTTGAGCAGCGCCAATGGGTTGCCCGTGGCCGTGCTGAACCACAACCGAGTCATGGGTTACATGGTCCCTGCCAACGTCTACGAGGCGATGGTTGAGCGCTTGGATGAACTGGAACTGGTGCATTTGGTCAAGTCACGACTCGACGCCAACGAAATACCTGTTCGAGTATCTCTCGACGATCTCATTGGCGAGGCCGAGGCAGATATCGCCAATGGCCGTTGAGTACGAAGTCGAGTGGGATCCGAAGGCGCTGAAAGAACTGCGAAAGCTCGACGGCACCATCCGCCTCCAGTTCTTGCGAAAGCTCCAGGAACGGCAAGCCGGGCCACGAGTGCCAGGCGATGCGCTTCACGGTATGAAGGATTGCTACAAGATCAAATTGCGCGGCGCCGGCTACCGACTTGTGTACCGCGTTGAGGATGAACGGATTGTCATCCTGGTGCTGGCCGTCGGCAAGCGGGAACGAAGCAGCGTCTACGATTCGGCCAAGAATCGGGGCTCCTCAGGGACAGACCACGATTGGAAATAACTTACTTGGCTCTCACAATCATGGCCGGTCCCGGTTTTCTCTATTTAGAAGGCTTGTGCACTGGCAGGGTTGGATGTTTCGGCTTATTTTCTGGGTTTACGTGGCGCCTTCTATCATCCTTACCATCGTCGCGCGCTGGTTTAGGTCCCGGTTTGATGTTGGTTAGCATGCATTTCCCCTTGTGTCCGCAAATTGATTTCGATGTGAAATAGAAAGACGGTTGCGGAGCATCTACCGCGCAACCTTTCTAAGCTTCGCAAAAAATACGTAGCGTCAATTTGCCGTGAGTCAATGCAACGAGCGAACAGGACACAGCTGCTTGAAGGACCGAACTCGGTGGAGCCTGCATAATCGTGGTGTGTCCCTAGACTTGCCCGGCGAGCAACGCATTTGATTCGCCGTAAGGCCAAGGCCTGGCTGATCCTGCTGGTCACCTGGATTCTGAGCGGTCGCAACGTCCACCGCGCGGCCGTGGTGTCCCGCCGTGACAACAATTGACATGTACGGCATAGACGAACAGCTCGAAGCCATCGCCAAGCGCATCAGCCAGAACTACCCATAATCACTCCCCCTTCAATTAGATAAAGGCCCATAGGAACCTAACGTTAAGGAAAATCAGAACCAGCGCTGTTAAAAGGCCGGGTGAGCGCATCACACCCAGAAAAATGTAAAGAAATGGGTTCAGCATGCCAATCATGAACAAGGCCAACGCTTCAGCGCCTGGTTTGGCCGGGTCAGACAGAGCCCAAATCAAAAAACCCGCCCATATTGCCCAGAAAAAGTACATCGTCACGCCATCGACGCGGAAAAAGGCCCGCTTAAAAGTGTGTCCTACCGTATCGATCTCGTTGAGCATCTGCGCCACCGCGTAATCGATTCACATAAATCATAGCTGGTTGCCTCCGCCCCCTTAACTCTCCCCCATTCAAGGTCTACCGCTATAGCGGCAAGGACAAGTGCGCCTCTGAGTATCATCGACGATGTAATAACGGACAAAATTGATGAAAACGGGGATGGGACAGACCACGATTTGAGCTCACTTGTAATCGGACCGTCTCGTAAACGTAGTCTGCCCCCACTTTCCTCTTATGAAACAGGCAGCTTATAAGTTGCCCGCCCTCATTATTCCGCCGCCTGCGCCCGTAATCGTCTTCCAATTACATCCATAACATCACAACCATCGCGTAACGATGTGGTAAGTAATTTACAAAATTCAGTCAACACCACCGTGTCTGAGCTGATGTCCGAGCGGAACGCGATATTTTCCAAGACTTGGGTCACTGTGCGGATACGGTAATCGGCGGTTTCGAAAAGGACGTCCAGAGGCGCTTCGGTGTCGATGAGCAGGGTTGCGGGGATGCAATCGATACCGGTGATGGGCATGTATCGGATCATGAGTAGTACCTTCATTCAATTGATAAGGACTACCACTCAAACGTCGCCAAACGAAAGGGTGGCAGCTGTGCTCGGGTTGGCGAACCGGGAATGAAAGCGAACCGGCAGACTCGAAAGTCTCCCGCACACAGCTGCCATAAAGCAGTCTGCAACTGCAAAAAAGCCCCGCAGTGTAGCAGGAGCTTCTGCGCTTCATTCAATCGAGTCGCCAAACCCGAATCGCCATCTGGGCGACAGAGAGACAATAAATGGCACATCCAGAGGCGGCAATGCACTGGTTTCCGAGGTTTGTGTAGGAATTTGCGTCAACGGCCCCTCGCGACGCTCGTTTGAGTCGTCATAAGCCGCAGCGAAGGGACGTTGGGGAGAGGAGACGGAAAAGAGGTCAGTTATTTCCCAACCAGCCAAAAAAAGACTTTCAGCGCGGCGAAATAAATCTGTCCCCTTTTTTCACTTCGGGAAGCCGGGGACAGACCACGATTTTGAGTCCACCTGTAATCGGCCCGCCTCGCAATCATGACCTGTCCTTAGGTTTGCTCAAGGTGCCGCTAGCACGTGGAAAGATTCCAGAGAGAATGAAGGTTTCACTAGGAACCGAGATAGCCATAGGCCTAATGACGGTGAAAGAGATGTGGAAATCCCGGCTCAATACGAAGTTACGATTGCTACGGCGAGCTGCTGGTCAGTCATCAGCGCCGGTCTGTAGGTCGTACGGTAATAGCGTACTGCTTGCTCAAACTGAGCGCCGCGAATCTGGCCGTCTGAGCCAATGAATGCAAGCGCATCGGCCTTGGCCGGCTTGAAGTTTTTCGCAGCCAGCATAGAAAGCCCCGTAGTCCCCGAAAGGAGGACAGTTGGAGCCAACGTTATCATCATCATCGAGTTTTGATACGAGCCCCGGTCTTCCGCATCAGCTTGAGCGCTGATCGATACCGTGATGGCGATTACCAAGGTCTTCCATGAGCCCATACTTTGATACTTCCATTGTGATCAAAGGGTTGATATCGGTGGTCGTTTTTCCAAAGTTTTTCCAAACACCAACAAAAAAGGGCCCACCTTTCGGTGAGCCCTTCTAGACCGCCCAGCAGAGCGGATTTTGTTTGGTAGGCGCGATTGGACTCGAACCAACGACCCCCACCATGTCAAGGTGGTGCTCTAACCAACTGAGCTACGTGCCTGCTGTGAGGCGGCATTCTACGGAATTCCAAAGGGGTGTCAACACCTTTTTTTCACCTAACCCTATGAATATGCAAAATATTTAATTTCGCCAATGCCACGCAGATTCGGAGGTGGCTGGCGGCCGATTTTTATCTCGGGTAGGATCGGCGTATTCGTAAAAAATATAAAACAGAGGTTCCAGAATGGCGAACACACCGTACCCAGAGTCCTACTACGCCGCATCGGCCAACCCGGTGCCTCCGCGCCCTGCCCTGCAGGATGACGTCGAGACGGATGTTTGCGTGATCGGCGCTGGCTACACCGGGCTGTCTTCTGCGCTGTTTTTGCTGGAGAACGGTTTCAAGGTCACCGTGCTTGAGGCGGCGAAGGTGGGCTTTGGGGCTTCGGGACGTAACGGCGGGCAGATCGTCAACAGTTATAGCCGCGACATCGATGTGATCGAGCGCAGTGTCGGTCCTCAGCAGGCGCAGTTGCTGGGCAACATGGCGTTTGAGGGTGGGCGGATCATTCGTGAGCGGGTGGCGAAGTATCAGATTCAATGTGATTTGAAGGACGGCGGTGTATTCGCCGCCCTCACCGCTAAACAGATGGGCCACCTCGAGTCGCAGAAGCGTTTATGGGAGCGTTTCGGTCATACCCAGCTGGAGCTGCTGGATCAGCGGCGCATTCGCGAGGTGGTGGCTTGCGAGGAGTATGTTGGCGGTATGCTGGACATGAGCGGTGGGCATATTCATCCGCTCAACCTTGCGTTGGGTGAAGCGGCGGCTGTGGAGTCGCTGGGCGGGGTGATTTATGAGCAGTCGCCGGCGGTGCGCATCGAGCGTGGCGCCAGCCCGGTTGTGCATACGCCACAAGGCAAGGTCAGGGCCAAGTTCATTATCGTGGCGGGCAATGCCTACCTGGGCAATCTGGTGCCGGAGCTAGCGGCCAAGTCCATGCCTTGCGGTACCCAGGTGATCGCCACCGAGCCATTGGGCGATGAGTTGGCTCATAGCCTGCTGCCTCAGGATTATTGCGTCGAAGACTGCAACTACTTGCTCGACTACTACCGGCTGACGGGCGACAAGCGTCTGATCTTCGGGGGTGGCGTGGTGTATGGCGCGAGGGATCCGGCGAACATCGAGGCGATCATTCGGCCGAAGATGCTCAAGGCGTTCCCGCAGCTCAAGGACGTGAAGATCGATTACGCCTGGACCGGAAATTTCCTGCTGACGCTGTCGCGTCTTCCGCAGGTCGGGCGACTGGGGGATAACATTTATTATTCCCAGGGCTGCAGCGGCCATGGCGTGACGTATACGCACCTGGCGGGCAAGGTCCTGGCCGAGGCGCTGCGTGGCCAGGCTGAGCGTTTTGATGCGTTTGCCGACCTGCCTCACTACCCTTTCCCTGGTGGGCAGCTATTGCGCACGCCGTTTGCGGCGATGGGTGCCTGGTATTACGGGTTGCGGGATAAATTGGGGTTCTGAAGCTGCCAACAACAAGGGCTGCTTCGCAGCCCTGCGGGGATAAATCCTCTCGCCACAGCAAGCTCCCTCCCCACGAACTTGTTCCAATATCGCTATTCCAAAAACAAAAAACCCCGGTCTTTCGACCAGGGTCTTTGCTATCGACTAGAAGATAGCTTTGCAGCTTTCTTCTTAGCTTCAAGGCGTTCAGTGGGCCTCGAAGCAGATATGGCGCAGCGGACGGGACTCGAACCCGCGACCCCCGGCGTGACAGGCCGGTATTCTAACCGACTGAACTACCGCTGCGTATCGCTATGGACTTGCGTCCAGTTAACTCGTCTGATCAAAACCCTTAGGTCTGGATCTCGAACCAGGCGAACCTGCTTCGGAAAATATGGCGCAGCGGACGGGACTCGAACCCGCGACCCCCGGCGTGACAGGCCGGTATTCTAACCGACTGAACTACCGCTGCGCGTCGGTGGAGGCTTTTGACAGCTTCCGTCTTGCTTTCGCAAAACTCTCGTAAAACATGGTGGGTGATGACGGGATCGAACCGCCGACATTCTGCTTGTAAGGCAGACGCTCTCCCAGCTGAGCTAATCACCCTTTGCTTCGTTGAGGCCGCGAAATTTACGCAGGTACCGAAGCTAAGTCAATAGCAGGGTTGAAGTTTTTTCAAAACAGTTTCAAACGGCACCTGCAACCGCCCTCACTCATAAATCATTTTCTTGGTCATGCCACCGTCCACCACGAACTCCTGCCCCGTGACAAAACCGGCATTGCGCGACAACAGCCACGCCACCATCGCCGCCACATCCTCTACCGTGCCGACCCGGCCTGCGGGATGCTGGGCATGATCGGCATCGGTCAGCGGCTGTGCGCGACGCTGGGAGGGATCCCGCGCGTCGATCCAGCCAGGGCTGACGGCGTTGACCCGGATCTCCGGTCCCAGGCTGATTGCCAGGGCGTGGGTCAGGGCCAGCAGGCCGCCCTTGCTCGCCGCATAGGCTTCGGTGTCGGGCTCCGATTGCGCGGCGCGGGTCGAGGCCAGGTTGACGATGGCGCCGTTGTGCGCGCGCAGATACGGCGCGCAGTGCTTGGCTAGCAGCATCGGCCCGCCCAGGTTCACCGCCAGGACCCGATTCCAGTAAGCCAGGTCGAGGCTTTCCAGGGTGATGTTGTGTGGGTCGGCGATAGCCGCGTTGCACACCAGCGCGTCGAGCCGCCCGAACTGTCCGAGCACCTCGGCGATACCGGTGGCGACCTGCGCCTCGTCCGCCACGTCCATGGCGATGAACCAGGCATTGTCGCCCAAGGTCTTCGCCACCTTGGAACCGCGCTCGCGATCCAGGTCGGTCAGTACTACCTGCCAGCCTTCACAGATCAGCCAGGCAGCAATGCCCAGACCGATGCCCCGCGCGGCGCCCGTAACCAGTGCAACCCGGCCATGAGTGCCGCTCGGCGGCGTAGCCAGCTCAATCACAAGGCCGCCAACCCGCGGGCCAGGTCGGCTTGCAGGTCCGCGACGTCTTCCAGGCCGACCGCGACGCGGATCAGGCTGTCACGAATACCCGCCGACTCGCGCTCCTGAGGCGACAGGCGCCCGTGGGACGTGGTGCTCGGGTGGGTAATGGTGGTTTTGCTGTCACCCAGGTTGGCCGTGATGGAAATCAATCGGGTCGCATCAATGAAGCGCCAGGCGCCCTCCTTGCCTCCCTTGACCTCAAAGCTCACCACCGCACCGAAACCGCGCTGCTGACGCAAGGCCAGGTCATGTTGCGGATGGCTCTTGAGGCCGGCGTAATGCACTTTCTCGATGCCGTCCTGCTGCTCCAGCCACTCGGCCAGGGCTTGGGCATTGGCGCAATGGGCCTTCATGCGCAGGCCGAGGGTTTCCAGGCCCTTGAGGAAGATCCAGGCGTTGAATGGGCTGAGGGTGGGACCCGCGGTGCGCAAGAAGCCCACCACCTCTTTCATCTGCTCGCCACGACCGGCCACCACGCCACCCATGCAACGGCCCTGGCCGTCGATGAACTTGGTCGCCGAATGCACCACCACGTCCGCGCCCAGCTTCAGCGGTTGCTGCAGTGCCGGGGTGCAGAAGCAGTTATCGACCACCAGCATGGCGCCCTTGGCGTGAGCGATTTCCGCCAACGCGGCGATGTCCACCAGCTCGGCCAGAGGGTTGGAAGGCGATTCGACGAAGAGCAGCTTGGTAGTGGCCTTGATGGCCGCATCCCAACCGGACAGGTCCGCCAGGGGCACGTAATCGACTTCCACGCCGAAACGCTTGAAGTACTTTTCGAACAGGCTGATGGTCGAACCGAAGACGCTGCGCGACACCAGCACGTGGTCGCCGGCGCTGCACAGGCTCATCACCACGGCCATGATCGCGGCCATGCCGGTGGCGGTCGCCACGGCTTGCTCGGCGCCTTCCAGGGCGGCGATACGCTCCTCGAACGCCCGCACGGTCGGATTGGTGTAGCGGGAGTAGACGTTGCCCGGCACCTCGCCAGCAAACCGCGCCGCAGCGTCGGCGGCCGTGCGAAACACGTAACTGGAGGTAAAGAACATCGGATCGCCATGTTCGGCTTCCGGTGTACGGTGCTGACCCGCGCGAACCGCCAGGGTATCGAACGCTACGCCTTCAAGGTCGCTGTCCAGCCGACCGGCATCCCAATCCTGACTCATGCTGCCACTCCTTAATCGGTTAAACGCAAACCGGCCCCTCGGGGCCGGTTCGTACTCAGTTGTTGTACAGATCGATGATCGCACTGACCGCCTGAGTCTTGGCCTTGGACGCATCGTTACGCGCGTTCTCGATCTTGTTCAAGTACGCATCGTCGATATCGCCGGTGACGTACTTGCCATCGAATACCGCGCAATCGAACTGTTCGATCTTGATCTTGCCGCCGCCCACCGCTTCGATCAGGTCCGGCAGGTCCTGGTAGATCAGCCAGTCGGCGCCGATCAGGTCGGCCACGTCCTGGGTGGTGCGGTTATGAGCGATCAACTCATGGGCACTCGGCATGTCGATGCCGTAGACGTTCGGGTAGCGCACGGCTGGGGCCGCGGAGCAGAAATACACGTTCTTGGCGCCGGCTTCACGGGCCATCTGGATGATCTGCTTGCAAGTGGTGCCACGGACGATGGAGTCGTCCACCAGCATCACGTTCTTGCCGCGGAATTCCAGCTCGATGGCGTTGAGCTTCTGGCGTACGGATTTTTTCCGTGCGGCCTGGCCCGGCATGATGAAGGTCCGGCCGATGTAGCGGTTCTTCACGAAGCCTTCGCGGAACTTGACGCCCAGGTGGTTCGCCAGCTCCAGGGCCGCGGTGCGGCTGGTGTCCGGGATCGGGATGACCACGTCGATGTCGTGTTCCGGACGCTCGCGCAGGATCTTGTCGGCGAGTTTCTCGCCCATGCGCAGGCGCGCCTTGTAGACCGAGATACCGTCGATGATCGAGTCCGGACGCGCCAGGTAGACGTGTTCGAAGATGCATGGGGTCAGGGACGGGTTGGTCGCGCACTGACGGGTGTGCAGCTTGCCGTCTTCCGTGATGTAGACCGCTTCGCCCGGGGCCAGGTCGCGAATCAGGGTGAAGCCCAGCACGTCCAGGGACACGCTTTCGGAAGCGATCATGTACTCGACGCCTTCGTCGGTGTGACGCTGGCCGAACACGATCGGGCGGATGCCATGGGGATCGCGGAAACCGACGATGCCGTAGCCAGTGATCATCGCCACCACCGCGTAGCCGCCCACGCAACGGTTGTGCACGTCGGTCACAGCGGCGAACACGTCTTCTTCAGTCGGCTGCAGCTTGCCACGCTGGGCCAGCTCATGGGCAAACACGTTGAGCATCACTTCCGAGTCGGAACTGGTGTTGACGTGGCGCAAGTCAGATTCGTAGATCTCCTTGGCCAGCTGCTCGACGTTGGTCAGGTTGCCGTTGTGCGCCAGGGTGATGCCGTAAGGCGAGTTGACGTAGAACGGCTGGGCTTCAGCCGACGTCGAGCTGCCCGCGGTCGGGTAGCGCACGTGGCCGATACCCATGTGACCGACCAGGCGCTGCATATGACGCTGGTGGAACACGTCACGCACCAGGCCGTTGTCCTTGCGCAGGAATAACCGGCCGTCATGGCTGGTCACGATACCGGCAGCGTCCTGGCCGCGGTGCTGGAGCACGGTTAGCGCGTCATACAGCGCCTGATTGACGTTCGACTTACCGACGATACCGACGATGCCACACATGCGACGCAACCCCTACTTAATGGATCTGAACTGAACAACACTCACTGCGGCGTTTTGGCCGTCGGCAAGAGGTGTTCCTTGAACGGTATTTCAGCGGGTACGCTGATACCGCTGGCAAGCCACTGACTGCTCCAACCCAGGATCAGGTTTTTGGACCAGTCTGCGACCAATAGAAATTGTGGCACGAGCCGGGACTCCTGCCACCACGTATCCTGCTGCACCGGCCCCAGGCTCAAGAGCCCGACGGCCACGACCACCAGCAACGCGCCGCGCGCCGCGCCAAAGGCCATGCCCAGGAACCGGTCCGTCCCGGAAAGCCCGGTGACGCGAATCAGTTCGCCGATCAGATAATTGATCATTGCGCCAACCAGCAAGGTGGCGATAAACAAGATGGCACAGCCCGCGATCACGCGGGCCGAGGGAGTTTCGATGTATCCGGCGAGGTACTGGGACAGCGAACCACCAAACATCCAGGCTACGACTCCCGCGATGATCCAGGTCAGCAGAGAGAGGGCTTCCTTGACGAAGCCGCGGCTCAGACTGATCAATGCGGAGATGGCGACGATCGCAACGATCGCCCAGTCAACCCAGGTAAATGGCACGGTGCAGCCTACATACGGATAAGGCGGCGCATTTTAGCAGAGCCCAGGGCTGTCGGTAAGCTGCGTGATTCAAATCAGCTAAATCGCCGTCAACCACGCTCTGGCTGGAAGCGCACGACGAACCCCTTGAGGTTTTGCTGGCGGCTGAGCAGGTCACGCAGGCGGTCGGCTTCGGCGCGCTCGATCAGCGGACCGACAAACACCCGATTCTTGCCGTCGGCGGAACGGATGTAGGCGTTATAGCCCTGGCTGCGCAAGGTTTTCTGCAAGTTCTCGGCACTTTCGCGACTGGTCAGGCTGGCTAGCTGCACCGACCAACTGACCGACAGGCCATTGGCATCCACACGACTCTGGGTCGTGTCCGGCTTGGCCGGAGCGGCGGTGATCGGCTGGCTCGGCGCCGGCTTGATCGCCGGTGCCGCTGGAACAGGCACGGGGGCGACAGCCGGTTTGCTCGGTGCGGCGGGGGCCGGCGTGGCAGGCGCCGACGCAATCGGCGTGGAAGGCGCGGCAGGTTGCCCAGCCAGTTCCTCGTCGCTTGGCACCGGTTCCTGAGGCAACGCCTGGGGCTCGGGCACGGCCACCGGATCGACCTGCACAGGCGGCACCGAAGGCGCCTGGGGCGCGGCTGGGGCGTCGACCGTGACCTGGCGCTGCTCGTCCTGGCGGGAAAACAGCATCGGCAGGAAAATCACCGCCAGGGCCACCAACACCAGGGCCCCGACCATGCGCTGCTTGTACGCCTTATCCAGCAATGCCATCTGCAGCTTCCTCCGTGGAGTGCCGGGCCAACCATTGAAGGGCCTCGGCAACACAAAAAAATGATCCGAACAGCAGGATTTCATCATCAGCCGTCGCCAGGGCGCACTGCCCTTCCAGGGCGGCGGCCACACTGGCATAGGCTTGCACCGGAGCACCGTGACGCTGCAAGGCCCCCTGCAGCTCAGCCGCTGTACGCGAGCGCGGCGAATCCAGTGGCGTTACCGCCCAGTGCTGGACACTATCATCCAACGCCTCGACAACGCCATCCAGATCCTTGTCGGCCAGCAGCCCGAACACCGCCAGGCGCCGCCCTGCCACGGGCCGCCGCGCCAGGCGCTCGGCCAGGTACTGCGCCGCATGGGGGTTATGGCCGACGTCCAGCAACAGGTTCAAGCGTTTGCCTTGCCAATCGAACTGACGGCGGTCGAGGCGACCGACCACATGGGTCGCCTGCAACGCCTGGACGATTTGCCCGGCTTCCCAGGGCAAGCCCAGCAACAAGTAGGCCTGGAGCGCCAGCGCGGCGTTTTCCATCGGCAGGTCCAGCAGCGGCAGGTCGCGCAACTCCACCGGATTGCCGCGCAGGTCGCTGCCGCGCCATTGCCAATGCTGCTCGGTCATCGCCAGGTCGAAATCCCGCCCCCGCAGAAAGAACGGGCAGCTCAGTTCGCGAACCTTGTCCAGCAATGGCTGGGGAGGATTGAGATCGCCACAGAGCGCAGGCGCGCCCTGGCGGAAGATGCCGGCCTTCTCGAAGGCCACGGATTCGCGGGTATCGCCCAGGTAATCGGCATGGTCCACGCCAATGCTGGTGACCAGTGCAATGTCGGCGTCCACCAGGTTGACCGTATCCAGCCGCCCGCCCAGGCCGACTTCCAGCACAACCGCATCGAGACCGGCATGGGCAAACAACCAGAACGCCGCCAGGGTGCCCATCTCGAAATACGTAAGGGTTGTATCGCCTCGCCCGGCTTCCACCGCGGCAAAGGCTTCGCACAGCCGGGCGTCAGTGGCTTCGACGCCGTTCACTTGCACCCGCTCGTTGTAGCGCAGCAGGTGCGGCGAGCTGTAGACACCGACGCTCAGCCCCTGGGCCCGCAGCAGCGAGGCCAGGAAGGCGCAGGTGGAACCCTTGCCATTGGTGCCGGTGACAGTGATGACCCGGGGCGCCGGCTTGGCCAGTCCCATGCGGGACGCTACCGTTTGCGAGCGCTCCAGCCCCATGTCGATGGCCGATGGATGCAACTGCTCGAGGTAGGCAAGCCAGTCGCCCAGGGTGCGTTGGGTCATAGCCCGGCAGGCACTGGCGGAACCACGATCGGCTCGACCGGTGCGGCGACGAATGTCGGCGTCGGCAGGCCCATCAGTTGCGCCAGCAGATTGCCCAGGCGCGGACGCAGCTCCTGGCGATGGATGATCATGTCGATGGCGCCGTGTTCCAGCAGGAACTCGCTGCGCTGGAAGCCTTCCGGCAGTTTTTCACGCACGGTCTGCTCGATCACACGCGGGCCGGCAAAGCCGATCAGCGCTTTCGGCTCGCCGACGATGACGTCGCCCAGCATGGCCAGGCTCGCGGAAACACCGCCGTAGACCGGGTCGGTCAGCACCGAGATGAACGGAATACCTTCTTCACGCAGACGCGCCAGCACCGCGGAGGTCTTGGCCATTTGCATCAGGGAGATCAGCGCTTCCTGCATCCGCGCACCGCCGGAAGCGGCGAAGCAGATCATCGGGCAACGGTTTTCCAGGGCATGGTTGGCGGCGCGAACGAAACGCTCGCCGACGATGGCGCCCATGGAACCGCCCATGAAGGAGAATTCGAAGGCCGAGACCACCACCGGCATGCCCAGCAAGGTGCCGCTCATGGACACCAGGGCGTCCTTTTCACCGGTCTGCTTCTGGGCAGCGGTCAGGCGATCCTTGTATTTCTTGCCGTCGCGGAATTTCAGGCGGTCCACCGGCTCCAAGTCGGCACCCAGCTCCACGCGGCCTTCTGCGTCCAGGAAAATATCGATACGGGCACGCGCGCCGATGCGCATGTGGTGGTTGCACTTGGGGCAAACGTCCAGGGTCTTTTCCAGCTCGGGACGGTACAGCACCGCCTCGCAGGATGGACATTTGTGCCACAGACCTTCAGGCACCGAGCTTTTCTTCACCTCGGAACGCATGATCGAAGGGATCAGTTTGTCTACCAACCAGTTGCTCATGCTTTCTTTCTCCAGTACCGGCGGCCCGAACGCTCTGGTTCGCGGCCCCGCGTATGCCCTTGAGCTAAATTCATTGTGCGGCGAGGGTCGAGGCCACCACGGTCAGCGCGAAACATGACCTGCGTGCAGCCCAATCTCCTCAGCCATCCCGGCAACCGCTGCACTGCGGTTGCCCCTACGCTATCGGCCCACCCAGGGGTGTTGCCTGCCTGCTTTGTACAGTGCAGGTATGGACGGCGGCAGTCTGCCAGCCGTCACATTGACTACTGGCTGTTGCGAACAGCAGCCATGAACGCACGAATCTTTGCCGGATCCTTGATGCCCTTGCCCTGCTCCACCCCGCCGCTCACATCCACCGCGTAGGGACGAACCTGGCGAATGGCCGCGGCGACGTTTTCCGCCGTCAGGCCACCGGCCAGGACGATCGGCTTGCCCAGGCCTTGTGGCACCAGCGACCAGTCGAACGCTTCGCCGGTACCGCCGTGCACGCCTTCCACATAGGTGTCCAGCAAGATACCGCTGGCACTGGCAAAGGCTGCGCAACCGGCGGCGATGTCGTCACCGGCCTTGACCCGCAACGCCTTGATATACGGACGATGCCAGCCCTCGCAGTCGGCAGGGGTTTCGTCGCCATGGAACTGCAACAAGCCCAGCGGTACGGCATCGAGGATCTCGCCCAGCTCGCAACGACTGGCATTGACGAACAGCCCTACGGGCGTCACGAACGGCGGCAAGGCCTGGACGATCGCCCGCGCCTGCTGCACCGTCACCGCCCGCGGGCTCTTGGCGTAGAACACCAGCCCGATGGCATCGGCCCCGGCCTCGACCGCCGCCAACGCGTCCTCGACGCGGGTGATCCCGCAAATCTTGCTGCGAACGACGGGCATGGTGGCTAAAACCTCAGGCAATTGCGTGAAAGTCCCGGATGGTAACAAATGCTGCGGAGGGCGTCAGCCGTCGAGTTCCGAGAAGCCGGTGAGGAAATGTGGCCCGATGTAACGCTCCGGCAGTTCGAATTCATCGCGATATTCGACCTGCACCAGGTACAGGCCAAACGGATGCGCCGTGACGCCGCCGGAACGGCGGATGCGACTGTCGAGCACTTCCTTGACCCACTCCACCGGCCGCTCGCCGGCGCCGATGGTCATCAGCACGCCGGCAATGTTGCGCACCATGTGATGCAGGAAGGCGCTGGCGCGGATGTCGAGCACGATCATCTTGCCGTGCCGGGTCACGCGCAGGTGATGCAGCTCCTTGATCGGCGACTTGGCCTGGCACTGGCCCGCACGGAAAGCACTGAAATCGTGGACACCGACCAGGTATTGCGCGGCCTCGGCCATGCGCTCGACGTCCAGCGGGCGGTGGTTCCAAGTGATTTCTTCGTTCAGGTGCGCCGGACGGATCTGATCGTTGTAGATCACGTAGCGATAACGCCGGGCGATGGCCTTGAAGCGTGCATGGAAATGCGCCGGCATCACCTTGGCCCAACTGACGCTGACATCATGGGGCAAGTTGATGTTGGCGCCCATGACCCAGGCTTTCATCGAGCGTTCGACCTGGGTGTCGAAATGCACCACCTGGCCGCAGGCATGCACGCCGGCATCGGTCCGGCCGGCGCAATGCAGCGACACGGGCGAGTCGGCGACTTTGGACAGCGCGTTTTCGAGGGTTTCCTGCACCGTCAATACACCGGACGCCTGGCGCTGCCAGCCACGGTAACGCGAGCCTTTGTATTCAACGCCCAAGGCGATCCGGAAAAAGCCGTCAGCCGCCATTTCGGCGGCCGGGTTGTCTATGTTTGCCAAGGAATCACAGCCTGCTGAGTACGCAAAGGCGGGCATTATAAGGCCGGCGGGGCGGGATGCCAGTGTAACCGGTGGTCCTGGGTTGGATCGACGGGCGTCATCACGAGCAAGCTCGGCTCCCACAGGGATCTGCCCACAGAGATCTGGGTGCTAGCCCTTGTGGGAGCCGAGCTTGCTCGCGATGAGGCCAGCCCAGACACCAAAAATCCCGCTGCAAACAAAAACGGCAGCCTCACCGGCTGCCGTATTTGCCTAACCGCTGACTTACACCAAACGCGACAACATCTCCTGCGCTTCACTCTTCTGGGTGGTATCGCCTTCGCTGAGGACTTCGCCGAGGATGTCGCGGGCGCCGTCGTGGTCGCCCATATCGATGTAGGCCTGGGCCAGATCGAGTTTGGTCGCCACCTCGTCGGTACCGCTGAGGAAGTCGAAGTCGGGCTCGTCTTCAGCACCAACCAGGGCATCTTCAGCGGTGAAGGTCGGCTGGGCCAAGCTGTCGGACAGGCGATCCAGTTCGGCGTTTACATCGTCCAGCTCGGATTCGAAAGCATCTTTTGGCCGGTCATGGGCATCCATCTCGTCGGCAAGGGACAGGTCAAAATCTGCCGGCAGCTCGAGATCGTCGGCCGGCGTATCGTCCAGGGCTGGCGTTTCGGTTGCTGGAAGGTCCAGGCCCTTGAGATCGTCACCCAGGTCGAGCAGGAAATCTTCATCATCGAGCGCCGCGACCGGGGTCGGCGCGTCGGCCCCCAGGTCCAGGTCGAATTCCGACAAGTCGTCCAAGCTCTCGTTGGCTTCAGTCTGCTGCTTGAGCACCGACTCGAAACTCAGGTCGTCGTCTTCCGGGAACGCGTCCAGCTCGGCGACAGGCTCCGGCGCTGGCGCGACCGGAGTTTCCAGGTCATCCAGGCTCAGGTCGAAGGCGCTGTCCAGCTCCTCGTCTGTGGGCGACTTGTCTTCCAGCAGGTCCTTGACGTACTGCGCGTCCAGCTCTGCCGCCACTGTCGCCGCGGCCAGGCCCGCGGCGGTAGCGACCACCATGGCCGGGAAACGGCTTTTCAGCTGTTCGACCTGGGCGAAGTTGTCGCCATTGGCCACCAGTTGGCGTTCCTGGGCGACAAAGGCGTCGCGATCGCCCTGCTGACCGTAGACTTCCATCAGTTTCAGGCGCAGGTCGCTGCGCTGGGGTTCGGCCTTGATGCCCTGTTCGAGCAGGTCGGCGGCCTGGTTCAAGCGACCACGATCCATATGGGACTGGGCCTGGGGCAGCACGTCGTCGGAGCGATCAGCGGCCGGAGCCACCAATGGCGCGGCGATAGGCGGCGTGACCACCACAGGCGCGACCACCGGGGCCGGCTTGGGTGCTGGCGCAGGGGCCGGCGCGGGTTTTGGCTCAAGCTTTACGCTAGGTGGTGGAACATCAATGCCCTCGAAGCTGCTCGGGGGCAGATCGAACTCCGGGGAGAAGTCGGCCTCCTCCTCGAGGGCTCGGGCCATGCGCAAGTGTTTTTCCGCTTCCTGCTGGGCCTTGCGTCGACGGGCGAGCAACAACAGCAGCAACAGTAAAAGCAGCGCGCCGCCGCCAATCAACCCCAGCAGGATCGGATTGGTCAGCAGGTCATTGTATTTTTGCTCGTTGGACGCGGCAGGCGTCGGCTCGAGCGGTGTGGCGGGTGGCGTCGCTTCCGGGGTCGCTTCTGGCGCAGGTGCGGCAGCAGGTGCAGTCGTCGGGGCCTGTGCCGCTGGCGCAGGGGTCAGCTCTGCGGACATCGACGCAGGCGCCTCACCAGCAGGCGGAACCGCGGCACCTTCGGCCTGCATCTTGGCCAGTTGATTGTTCTTCAGCTCGATCAGGCGTTGCAGTTTGTCCAGTTGGCTCTGCAGATCCGCCATGCGGCTTTTCAGTTCTTCGTTATCCCGGCGAGCCGAATCGAGGCTTTCCTGGGTAACCGCAAGCTTGTTGCTCAGCGCCTGGGCATCGCCGGCAGCGCCCTTGCCCTTGCCGCCCGCTTTCGCCGAATCGGCCGACACCAGGCTCAAGTTGTCGCGACCGGCCGCCTGTGCCGGCGCGCCTTCGCCACGGCCACGCTTGGTGGCATCCAACTGCTGTTTGCCAGCACCCGCCACGGCACGACGCCCCGAGCGCCAGGCGGCGTTCTGCGCAGCCACTTCGGCGATGGCCTGGGGCTGCGGCAACGCCGTGCTTTGCACCGGGTCCGGCAGGCGCAACACCTGGCCGGTCTTGAGCAGGTTGATGTTGCCGTTGATGAACGCGTTCGGGTTCAACGCCTGGATCGCCAGCATGGTTTGCTGGACCGACCCACCGTTGCGCACCTTGGCGGCGATTTCCCACAGGGTATCGCGCGGCGTGGTGGTGTATTGGGAAGGCTTGGTGGCCCCGGTGACCGGCGTGGCCACGACCTGGGGCGGTTTCGCCCGGGCCGCGTCGGCGGCCTGTGGCGAGAATTTGGAGGGATCGAGCAATACGCTGTAGTCGCGCAGCAGACGGCCGTTGGGCCACATCACCTGCACCAGGAACTTGACCATGGGCTCGGACAGCGGCCGGCTGGACGTGACCCGCAGGACACTCTTGCCGTTGGCGTTGATCACCGGGGTGAAGCTCAGGTCATTGAGAAAGGCCTGGCGATCGACCCCGGCCTTGGCGAAATCGTCGGGCGAGGCCAGGCTCGGCACGACTTCGGCGGCGGTCAGTTGCTGGACGTCGAGCAACTCGATCTCGGCGACCAGGGGCTGGTTCGGCGTCGACTTCAGGGTCAGTTCCCCGAGCCCGAGCGCTTGCGCCATACCGGAGGACAGCGCCGAGGCGGCCGCTATTGCTAACACCAGTTTGCGAACTTGAACCATAGCCTCTTCCTTTGTTTGAACATTCCTCGGCCAGCGAGAAGGTATTGATGCCGCTGCCGTAAGGCATTGCGCGCAGCCCCGAAGCGACGGTGCGCGCGATCATTTCACTCATGCCCCGGGAAGTCCCCCAGAGGGATGTTCGCCTTCAGCACTCCGGCCAAGCATAGCGCCCAGCTAGAATCATTCGACAAATTGATGCCAAGTATCTTTTACAGCAAGTCTTTTATCAACAACTCAGCCACCTGCACGGCATTGAGCGCCGCGCCCTTGCGCACGTTATCCGACGTCAGCCACATATTCAGTTCAGCCGGATCGTCGATCCCACCACGTACACGACCAACGTAGACCACATCCTGCCCCACCGCATCACCCACCGCAGTCGGGTAGTCGCCCGCCTCCACCAGTTCGATACCGGGCGCCGCTTCCAGGGCCGCGTTGACCTTGGCCAGGTCGACGGCGTTCGCAGACTGCACGGTCACGCTAAAGCTATCGCCAAAAAACACCGGGGCTTGAATGCAAGTGACGGAAATCTTTAACAAAGGTTGATTCAGCACCTGGCGCAACTCACGAACCAGACGCTTTTCCAGCGACGTATGGCCCTGCTCGTCCGGCGCGCCGACCTGGGCCAGCAGGTTGAACGCCATCTGCCGGTCAAAGAACTTCGGCTCCAGCGGACGGGCGTTGAGCAGCTCGGCGGTCTGGCGGGCCAGCTCGCTCACGGCCACGCGGCCCTGGGCCGACACCGCGAGGCTGGCGGTCAGGCTGATACGCTGCAGATCGAGGCACTCGCGCAGTGGCGCCAGCACGACCGCCAGGGCCGTGGCCGATGCGCTGGGGCTGCTGACCTGCAACGGCTTGCCCAAGCCGGCCAGGACCTGGGCGTTGGCTTCCGGCACGATCTGCGGCGCCTGCTCGGGCGGCAAGGCCCCGGACAAATCGATCAACGCACAGCCGGCCGCCGTGGCCCGCGGGGCGAAGCTCAGGGTCACCGCCGGGCCGGCGGCGAAGAACACCAGTTGGACTTTGCTGAAGTCAAACTCATCGACCTCACGCACCCGCACGTTTTTGCCGCGAAACATCACCGAGCTGCCTGCCGATTCGCTGCTGGCCAGCAGGTGCAGGTTGCCGACCGGGAAGTCCCGCTCTTCGAGAATCTGGACGAGGGTTTCGCCGACAGTACCGGTGGCGCCGATCACGGCAATATCAAAGGACTGGCTCATGGGTCTACCTCAGGTAAAACGTGGGGAGCGGCACTTTACCGGGTGGTGGGTACGCAGGCAATTGGCTAGGGTAGTTGCAGTGCCTGGACTGGCCCTATCGCGAGCAAGCTCGCTCCCACAGGTTTTACGGTCACTGGAAATCCCGTGTGGGAGCGAGCTTGCTCGCGATGAGGCCAGCCCTGACACACAACCGTCTCCCCAAAAAAAACCCGCGCCTCTCACAAGGCACGGGTTCTTTCACAACAGCAGTCGATCAACGCTCGAGCAGGATCCGCAGCATGCGGCGCAGCGGTTCGGCCGCGCCCCACAGCAGTTGGTCGCCGACGGTGAAGGCACCGACGAATTGCGAACCCATATTCAATTTGCGCAGACGGCCCACCGGTACATTCAGGGTGCCGGTGACCTTGGTCGGGCTCAGCTCCTGCATGCTGGTTTCGCGATTGTTCGGCACCAGCTTGACCCAAGGGTTGTGCTGGCTGATCAACCCTTCGATGTCGGCGATCGGCACGTCTTTGTTCAGCTTGATGGTCAGCGCCTGGCTGTGGCAGCGCATGGCGCCGATGCGCACGCAGATGCCGTCCACCGGGATCGGGCTCTTGAAGCGACCGAGGATCTTGTTGGTTTCGGCCTGGGCCTTCCACTCTTCCCGGCTCTGGCCGTTGGGCAGTTCCTTATCGATCCAGGGGATCAGGCTACCGGCCAGCGGTACGCCAAAGTTCTCGGTCGGATAGGCATCGCTGCGCATCGCCTCGGCGACCTTGCGGTCGATGTCGAGGATGGCACTGGCCGGGTTGGCCAGGTCATCGGCGACGGCGGCGTGGGTGGCGCCCATCTGCTTGATCAGCTCACGCATGTTCTGCGCGCCGGCACCGGACGCGGCCTGGTAGGTCATGGCGCTCATCCACTCCACCAGACCGGCTTCGAACAGGCCGCCCAGGCCCATCAGCATCAGGCTGACGGTGCAGTTGCCGCCGATGTAGTTCTTGGTGCCCGCGTCCAACTGCTGGTCGATGACCTTGCGGTTGACCGGGTCGAGGATGATCACCGCGTCGTCCTGCATGCGCAGGCTGGAGGCGGCGTCGATCCAGTAACCCTGCCAACCGGCTTCACGCAGCTTGGGGAACACTTCGCTGGTGTAGTCGCCACCCTGACAAGTCAGGATCACGTCGAGGGTCTTGAGCTCTTCGATGCTGTAGGCATCCTTGAGCGCACCGGTGTCCTTGCCCACGGACGGGCCCTGGCCACCGACATTGGAAGTGGTGAAAAACACCGGCTCAATGAGATCGAAATCCTGCTCTTCCAGCATTCGCTGCATGAGCACGGAACCGACCATGCCGCGCCAACCGATCAGACCTACACGTTTCATCGCAACTACACCTATACAAAAGTGGGCCACCGTCGAAGCGGTGGGCCCGAGAGATTACAGATTCCGCAGCGCGGCGACTACTGCATCGCCCATTTGCTGCGTACCGACTTTGGTACAACCTTGCGACCAGATATCACCGGTGCGCAAGCCTTGGTCCAAGACCACGCTGACGGCTTTTTCGATCGCGTCGGCGGCATCGTTCAAGTTGAAGCTGTAGCGCAGCATCATCGACACCGACAGGATGGTCGCCAATGGGTTGGCAATGCCCTGCCCGGCGATGTCCGGCGCCGAACCGTGGCATGGCTCGTACATGCCCTTGTTGTTGGCGTCCAGGGAGGCCGACGGCAGCATGCCGATGGAGCCGGTGAGCATCGACGCTTCGTCGGACAGGATGTCGCCGAACATGTTGTCGGTGACGATCACGTCGAACTGCTTGGGCGCACGCACCAGTTGCATCGCGGCGTTGTCGACGTACATGTGGCTCAGCTCGATGTCCGGGTAATCCTTGGCCACCTGCTCGACCACTTCACGCCACAGTTGGCTGGAAGCCAGCACGTTGGCCTTGTCCACCGAGCACAGCTTCTTGCCCCGCACGCGAGCCATGTCGAAGCCGACCCGGGCGATACGGCGGATTTCGCTTTCGCTGTACGGCAAGGTGTCGTAGGCCTGGCGCTCGCCATTATCCAGCTCACGGGTGCCACGCGGGGCGCCGAAGTAGATACCGCCGGTCAGCTCACGCACGATGAGGATGTCCAGGCCCGAGACGATTTCCGGCTTCAGGCTCGACGCATCGGCCAGTTGCGGATAAAGAATCGCCGGACGCAGGTTGCCGAACAGGCCCAGTTGCGCGCGAATCTTCAGCAGGCCGCGCTCAGGGCGGATGTCACGTTCGATCTTGTCCCATTTCGGGCCGCCCACGGCGCCCAGCAGCACGGCATCGGCGGCACGGGCACGGTCCAGGGTTTCGTCGGCCAGGGGCACGCCGTGCTTGTCGATGGCGGCACCGCCGATCACGTCGTGGCTCAGTTCGAAGCCCAGGCCGTACTTGTCGTTCGCCAGCTCCAGGACCTTGACCGCCTCGGCCATGATTTCCGGGCCAATGCCGTCACCTGGGAGAATCAGAATCTGCTTGCTCATGCTTTCCTCGTTTGCTCTGTCGACACCGGCCTGGGTTCCGCACCCAAGGCCAGGCCGGGAAAAATGCTATCGCTCGGCCCACAGCACCAGTACATCTGTACTGAACGAACCATCGGCCTCAATCTCAAAATATTCTCGCACTTCATCGCCCATCGAACGCTGCAGCTGGAGAATCGCCCCGCGCATCACCTCAGGCGTACGCATGCGTTCGACCCAGGAGTGGTACTCCAGGCGCAGGCGCTGGCGCGAGGTGCTGCGGGTGTGCAACCCCGCTTCGCTGACCTGGCGCAACCACTCGTCGGCCGAATAATCGCGCACATGACTGGTGTCACGCAGCACTTCGATGCTTTGCAAGTAGGTGTCCAGCAACGGCGTACCCGGCGACAGGATGTCGATGAACGCCATCGCCCCGCCCGGCTTGAGCACCCGTCGCACTTCCCGCAACGCCAGGCCCAGGTCGCTCCAATGATGCGCCGAATAACGGCTGAACACGAAGTCGAACTCAGCGTCGGCGAACGGCAGGCGCTCGGCGGCGCCCCGTACCGTGCTGATGTTGTCCAGGCCACGCTCGGCCGCTGCTGCGGTCACAACGTCCAGCATCTGCTGGGACAGATCGTAGGCCACCACTTCACCGGCCAGCGGCGCCACATGGAAACTCACATGACCGGCGCCACAGCCCAGGTCCAGCACACGGGCATCGCCATGACCGGCCAACGCAGCCTGTAGCAGCGCGAACTCAGCGCCCTGGGCGTGCACGGCACTGCTCAGATAGGCCGAAGCCTGTTCACCGAATTGCTTTTGTACAACCTGACTGTGGGCGGTGCTGGTCATGGGATTTCCTTATGGTTTTTTTGCCTGGGCGGCCCCCATCGCGAGCAAGCTCGCTCCCACAGGGGATTTGGGTGTTCACAAAACACCTGTGGGAGCGAGCTTGCTCGCGATGAAGCCGGTACTGCCTACATCAATCCATCATGCGTCGCGAAACAACCAAGGCTGGCTCGCCCGGTGCTTGGCCTCGAACGCGGCAATCGCCTCGCCGTCCTGCAGCGTCAAGCCGATGTCATCCAGGCCGTTGAGCAGGCAGTGCTTGCGGAACGCATCGATCTCGAAACCCAGCACCTTGCCGTCGGGACGGGTCACCGTCTGGGCGGCCAGGTCGATCTGCAATTGATAGCCAGGGCTGGCCTCGACCTGCTGGAACAGCTCATCCACGTCAGCATCGCTGAGGATGATCGGCAGCAAACCATTCTTGAAGCTGTTGTTGAAGAAGATGTCGGCATAGCTCGGCGCGATGATGCTGCGGAAACCGTACTCTTCCAGGGCCCATGGCGCGTGCTCGCGGCTCGAACCGCAGCCGAAGTTCTCCCGGGCCAGCAACACGCTGGCGCCTTGGTAACGCTCGGCATTGAGCACGAAATCCTTGTTCAACGGCCGCTTGGAGTTGTCCTGGTACGGCTGGCCGACATCCAGGTAGCGCCATTCGTCGAACAGGTTCGGGCCGAAACCGGTGCGCTTGATGGACTTCAGGAATTGCTTGGGAATGATCTGGTCGGTGTCGACATTGGCGCGATCCAAAGGCGCGACAAGACCGGTGTGCTGGGTAAAAGCTTTCATGCTGCGCTCCTTCAGATCAATTCGCGGACGTCGACGAAACGGCCGTTGACGGCCGCCGCGGCGGCCATGGCCGGGCTCACCAGGTGCGTACGGCCACCGGCGCCTTGACGGCCTTCGAAGTTACGGTTGGAGGTGGAGGCGCAATGCTCGCCCGATTCCAGGCGGTCAGGGTTCATCGCCAGGCACATCGAGCAGCCCGGCTCACGCCATTCGAAACCGGCCTCGAGGAAAATCTTGTCCAGCCCTTCCGCTTCGGCCTGGGCCTTCACCAGGCCCGAGCCCGGCACCACGATGGCCTGCTTGATGGTCGAGGCCACCTTGCGGCCCTTGGCGATCACCGCAGCGGCGCGCAGGTCTTCGATCCGCGAGTTGGTGCAGGAGCCGATGAACACGCGATCGAGCTGGATGTCGGTGATCGCCTGGTTGGCGCTCAAGCCCATGTACTTCAAGGCGCGGACGATGGAGTCGCGCTTGACCAGGTCCATTTCCTTGGCCGGATCCGGTACGTTCTGGTCCACGGCCAAGACCATTTCCGGGGACGTACCCCAGCTGACTTGCGGCTTGATCTGCGTCGCGTCGAGCTCGACCACCGTGTCGAACTTGGCATCGGCATCGGAGACCAGGTCTTTCCAGGCCTCGACCGCCATGTCCCATTCCGCGCCTTTGGGCGAGAACGGACGGCCCTTGACGTATTCCACGGTCTTTTCATCGGCGGCCACCAGGCCGACGCGGGCACCGGCCTCAATGGACATGTTGCAAATGGTCATGCGGCCTTCGACGGACAAGTCGCGGATCGCGCTGCCGGCGAACTCGATGGCGTGGCCGTTACCGCCAGCGGTGCCGATCTTGCCGATCACGGCCAGGACGATGTCCTTGGCGGTCACGCCGAACGGCAACTTGCCTTCGACGCGCACCAGCATGTTTTTCATTTTCTTGGCAACCAGGCACTGGGTGGCGAGCACGTGCTCGACCTCGGACGTACCGATGCCATGGGCCAGGGCGCCGAAGGCACCGTGGGTCGAGGTGTGCGAGTCGCCGCAGACCACGGTCATGCCCGGCAAGGTCGCGCCCTGCTCCGGGCCGATGACGTGGACGATGCCTTGGCGCACATCGTTCATCTTGAATTCGACGATGCCGTATTCGTCACAGTTATCGTCGAGGGTCTGGACCTGCAGGCGCGAGACCTGGTCGGCAATGGCTTCGATGCCGCCCTTGCGCTCCGGCGTGGTCGGTACGTTGTGGTCCGGGGTCGCGATGTTGGCATCGATGCGCCACGGCTTGCGCCCGGCCAGGCGCAGGCCTTCGAAGGCTTGCGGCGACGTCACTTCGTGAATGATGTGACGGTCGATATAGATCAGCGCCGAGCCATCGTCGCGCTGTTTGACCAAATGCGAATCCCAGAGCTTGTCGTAGAGCGTTTTGCCGGCCATCAGACGGTTTCCTCATCAGCTTGTTTCTATGCCCCGGGCCTTGAACGAATCAATAACCCCTTGGCTTGTGAGGCTGATCCTATGGGGTTACATTAAATAACTCAAATTCATATTTTTCATGCTTTGCATAACCAACTGGAATCTGAACGGAATCGCCATGGACCTCGCCAACCTCAATGCCTTTATTGCCATCGCCGAGACGGGCAGTTTCTCCGGCGCCGGCGAACGCCTGCACCTGACCCAGCCGGCCATCAGCAAGCGCATTGCCGGCCTCGAACAACAACTCAAGGTACGCCTGTTCGACCGCCTGGGCCGTGAGGTGGGCCTGACCGAGGCCGGCCGGGCCCTGTTACCGAGGGCCTACCAGATCCTCAACGTGCTGGACGACACCCGCCGCGCCCTGACCAACCTGACCGGCGAGGTGACCGGGCGCCTGACGCTCGCCACCAGCCACCACATCGGCCTGCACCGCTTGCCACCTTTATTGCGGGAGTTCACCCGGCGTTATCCCCAGGTGGCGCTGGATATCCAGTTCCTGGATTCGGAAGTGGCCTACGAAGAAATCCTCCATGGCCGGGCGGAACTGGCCGTCATCACTCTCGCCCCCGAGCCCCACACGCTGGTAAGGGCCACGCCGGTGTGGGACGACCCCCTGGATTTCGTGGTCGCCCCGGAGCATGCGTTGCTGGAAAACAGCGCGGTAAGCCTGGCGGACATTGCCTTGCATCCGGCGGTGTTCCCGGGGGGCAACACCTTTACCCACCACATTGTGCAACGGTTGTTCGAGGCCCAGGGCCTGACGCCAAACATCGCCATGAGCACGAATTATCTGGAAACCATAAAGATGATGGTTTCCATCGGCCTGGCCTGGAGCGTTCTGCCGCGCACCATGCTCGATGAACAGGTTGCGCGCATTCCTTTGCCGGGCATACAGCTCAGTCGCCAGCTAGGCTATATCTTGCACACCGAACGGACGCTATCGAATGCCGCACGGGCTTTCATGGCCTTACTGGACGCACAAATCGATTTGCCAGGGACAAAGGCATAGGTTGTGCCGCGCCTGTAGGGCCTTGAAGGCTTGTGCTTAATGCCCAAAACCGCTCAAGGTTCGCTAGAAATGCCCAAACCTGCTGACCATCTCCCGCCCCTGCCGCGCATTCAGGCGCTCGACCCGAAGCGGTCCGAGCAAAGCTGGGACAGTGCGCCACAGTTGCTGGCCGCCCTGAACGGTGCGCGGCTGGGCGCCTGGTCGTGGGACATCGACAGCGGCCAGATCAGTTGGTCCCGCGGCACCCAGGCGTTGTTCGGCTTCGATCCGCGCCAACCCTTGCCAGCGGACGTGGACTACCTCGACCTGCTATTGCCCGAAGACCGGGCCAGGGCCGTGCGCGCCTTTCACGCGGCAGTGGCCGGCGCGCCGCTGGAACAGGCGATGCATCACCGCATCGTCTGGCCCGACGGCAGCCTGCACTGGCTGGAAATCAGTGGCAGCGTGCTCCCCGACAAGCACGGCCGGCCGCGCATGATCGGGGTGATTCGTGAGATCACCCATCAGCGCGAGCGGGAACAGGCGCTGCGCAGCTCGGAAAAACGCTTCGCCACGCTCTTTCATCTGTGCCCGAACATGGTCTTGCTGACCCGCCAGGAAGACGGGCTGATCAGCGAGGCCAACCAGTATTTCGAAAGCCTGTTCGGTTGGCCGGTGCATGACGTGATCGGCCGTACCACCCTGGAACTGGGCTTGTGGGTTGACCCCAAGCAGCGGGCGAAACTGGTGGAGGCAACCAAGGCCAAGGGCGAACTGGTCAGCATGGAGGTGGCGTTCCGCGCCAGCAACGGCCAGATTCATAACGGCATTCTGAGTGCGCAGAAAGTCGAACTCGAAGGCCAGCCGTACCTGCTGAGTACGTTCCTCGACACCACCGAGCGCAAGCTCGCCGAACAGGCCCTCAAGGACAGCCAGGAACGCCTGGACCTGGCCCTCGACTCGGCGCAACTGGGCACCTGGGACTGGCATATTCCCAGCGGCATGCTCTACGGCTCGGCCCGGGCCGCGCAGCTCCACGGCCTGGAACCCAAGCCGTTCCACGAATCATTCGATGCGTTTTTCGAGGGGGTTCCCACGGAAGAACGCAACAACATGCGCAACGCCTATCGCAGCCTGCGGGAAGGCCCGGCGGGCAACTATCAATTGACCTACCGCGTACAACTGCCCGACGGCAGCTCGCGCTACCTGGAAAGCCGCGCCCGCCTCTACCGCAACGACGACGGCAGCCCCTCGCGCATGGCCGGGACCTTGCTGGACATCACCGACCAGGTGGAGCGCGAACAAAGCCTGGCCGCCTCGGAAGAGAAATTCGCCACGCTGTTCCAGGTCAGTCCCGACCCGATCTGCGTCACTCACCAGGACAACGGGCGCTTCCTCGAGATCAACTCCAGTTTCACCCAGACCTTCGGCTGGACCACCAACGACGTGATTGGCCTCAGCGCCGACGAAATCGGCCTCTGGGGCGGCTCGGGCAGCAGTCTGCAACGCATCGAACGGGTGATCCGCGAACAATCGCTGAACAATGTCGCCATCGTCGTTCACCACAAGAACGGCCAGCCACTGACCTGTGTGATTTCCAGCCGGCAAATCAATGTCGGCAACCAGCCGTGCATCGTCACGACCTTGCGCGACATCACGCAGCAGCAACGCTCCGAAGCCGCCCTCAAGGCCAGTGAAGAGAAATTCGCCAAGGCGTTTCATTCCAGCCCCGACGCCATCACCATCACCGAACACCAAAGCGGTCGCTATCTTGAGGTCAACGACGGCTTCTGCCGGTTGACCGGCTACCGCGCCGACGAAGTGATCGGGCATACGGTCTACGAGATAGGGATCTGGGCCGAAGAAAAGCAACGCGCCGCCCTGCTGGCCGAATTGCAACTCAAGGGCCGCGTGCATCACCAAGAGATGCTCGGGCGTAATAAACGTGGGGAACTCCTCACGGTGGAGGTCTCGGTGGAGCCCATCACCCTCAATGAAACCGAGTGCCTGCTACTGACCGCCCGAGACGTGAGCCTGCTGCGCAATGCCGAAGCCCAGATCCGCCACCTGGCCTACCACGACTCGCTGACCAACCTGCCCAACCGGGCCTTGCTGATGGACCGCCTGAGCCAGCAGATCGCCCTGCTCAAGCGTCACAACTTGCGCGGCGCCCTGCTATTTCTCGACCTGGACCACTTCAAGCACATCAACGATTCCCTCGGTCACCCGGTGGGCGATACCGTGCTGAAAATCATCACCGCGCGCCTGGAAGCCAGCGTACGCCTGGAGGACACCGTGGCGCGGCTGGGTGGCGATGAGTTCGTGGTGCTGCTCAGCGGCCTGGAGGGCTCGCGAAACGAGGTCAGCAAGCAAGTGCAGGCCCTGGCCGACACCCTGCGTGAACTGCTCTCGGAACCGATGTTTCTCGATGGCCAGCGACTTCAGGTCACGCCGAGCATCGGTATCGCGTTGATCCCCGACCACGGCTCCACCCCTACCGACTTGCTCAAGCGCGCCGACATTGCGCTGTATCGCGCCAAGGACTCGGGACGCAACACCTCGCAGATGTTCCACACCACCATGCAAAAAGCCGCCAGCGAACGGTTGCGCATGGAAACCGACCTGCGCCTGGCCCTGGCCCGTGGCGAGTTCAGCGTGCATTTCCAGCCTCAGGTCGATGCCCGGGACAACCGCATCATCGGCGCCGAGGCCTTGGTGCGCTGGCATCACCCGGAGCTCGGCGCCCAATCGCCCAACGAATTCATCAAAGTGCTGGAGGACAGTGGCCTGATCCTCGAAGTCGGCACCTGGATCCTCGATGAAGCTTGCGACGGCTTCAAGCAACTGATCGCCAAGGGCAAGATCGATCCGCAGCGATTCAGCCTGTGCGTGAACATCAGCCCACGACAATTCCGCCAGAGCGACTTCGTCGAACGCATCGAAAGCAGCCTGGCCACCCACGGCCTGCCCTGCTCGCTGCTGAAACTGGAGATTACCGAAGGCATCGTGATCCAGAACCTGGACGACACCATCGCCAAGATGCGCCGGCTCAAGAAACTGGGGGTGAGCTTCGCCATGGACGATTTCGGCACCGGTTATTCGTCGCTGACCTACCTCAAGCGCCTGCCGGTGGACACGCTGAAAATCGACCAGTCATTCGTGCGCGACGCCACCAGCGACCCCAACGACGCCGAAATCATCCGCGCCATCGTCGCCATGGCCCGCAGCCTCAATCTGGTGATGATCGCCGAAGGCGTGGAGACCCTGGAGCAATTGCATTTTTTGCAGGGGCTCGATTGCCATTTGTACCAGGGTTACCTGCATAGTCGGCCGTTGCCGCTGGAGGCGTTTGAGCGGTTGTTGCCGTAACTGTGTGGCGAGGGGATTTATCCCCGCTGGGCTGCGAAGCAGCCCTAAAAGCAGTCGCCTCGGTGTGTCAGGCCTAAACAGCGTCGGCTGTTCTTTTTGGGGCCGCTTCGCAGCCCAACGGGGATAAATCCCCTCGCCACAATGCGTCTTCCACTGATCTCCAGAATGAAGAAGGGCGCCATCGGGCGCCCTTCTTCAGTTGCGATGCATCAGTTTTGCAGCGCGGGTTGCTGCTGCGCACCGTTGATCGGGATGCGCTTGGCTTTCGCCTCTTCCGGAACCACTCGCAACAGATCGATGCTCAACAGACCGTTACGCAGGCCGGCGGACTTGATCTCGATATGATCGGCCAACCGGAAGGACAGCTTGAACGCACGCTGGGCAATGCCCTGGTGCAGGAAGGTGACGCTGTCGTTGCTGGCTTCACGCTTGCCGCCACTGATGGTCAGCACACCTTTTTCCACTTGCAGGTCCAGGTCTTCTTCCTGGAACCCGGCGGCGGCGACCACGATGCGGTACTCGTCATCACCATGTTTTTCCACGTTGTAGGGTGGATAGCTGCTGCCTGGTTCGTTGCGCAGGGCGCTTTCGAACAGATCGTTGAAGCGATCGAAGCCTACCGAGGAACGGAACAGAGGGGCCAGCGAAAATGCAGTACTCATGATTCAAATCTCCTGAAAAATTCAGCAAGTTTTTTTGTCTCCGCGACCCGAATTCGGCATCGCGTAACCCCTATCTAGGGTCCGCCAAAAACTTTTCAAGAGGTTTTTTCGAATTTTTTTCAGGCCGCTTCGGTGCGCCGCACACCCAATAAATGCCCCACCGCGTCCAGGTCGGTTTCCCGGCGCAGCGCGGTAAACAGCTCCACCGCTTCGGGGTAATTGCGGGTCAGCATCGCCAGCCACTGCTTCAACCGGCCCGGGGCCTGGCGCGGCGTCAGCTGTTCGACCACTTGCTGCCAAAAGTCATGGAGCATCGGCTGCAACTCGGCCCAGGACATCTCGACCACGTCCTCGCCAGCCCGGGCGGCGGCGATCTGCCGGGCCAGGTCAGGGCGGGAAACGAGGCCGCGACCGAGCATGATGTCTTCGACACCGCTGATTTCGCGGCAACGGCGCCAATCCTCCACGCTCCAGATATCGCCATTGGCGAACACCGGCACCTTGACCACTTCCTGCACGCGGGGGATCCACTCCCAATGGGCCGGAGGCTTGTAGCCATCGACCTTGGTCCGCGCATGCACCACGATGTGCGCCGCGCCGCCTTCGGCCAACGCCGTGGCACAGACCAGGGCGCCATCCGGGCTATCGAAACCCAGGCGCATCTTGGCGGTGACGGGAATGTGTTTCGGCACCGCACGGCGCACGTGTTCGACGATTTCGTTGAGCAGTTCCGGCTCCTTGAGCAACACTGCCCCGCCCCGGGATTTGTTCACGGTCTTGGCCGGGCAACCGAAATTGAGGTCGATCACCTCCGAGCCCAACTCGCACGCCAATGCCGCGTTTTCCGCCAGGCACACCGGATCGGAGCCGAGCAATTGCACCCGCAACGGCACGCCGGCAGCGGTCTGGGCACCAGTCAGCAACTCAGGGGCGAGCTTATGGAAATAGGCCGGCGTGAGCAGACGATCGTTGACGCGGATGAACTCGGTGACACACCAGTCGATACCGCCAACACGGGTCAGGACGTCCCGCAGGATGTTGTCGACCAACCCCTCCATGGGCGCCAGGGCAATTTGCATGGAAACACACACTCAACGAAAAAACGTGCGGCAGTTTACCGGATTTTGCCCATGACATCGGAATTCACCATCAATCCCTGTGGGAGCTGAGCTTGCTCGCGATGGCGGTGGGTCAGTCGACGAGGATGCCGGACGGTTCCAGGGCGGGGCCATACCCCTCGATGAATTCCTGCGGCATGCGCTTGGGCCGGCCAGTGGACAGTTCGATGCAGACGAAGGTGGTCTGGGCCCGCAGCAACGTGGCGTTGTCGCGGGGACGGACCAGCTGGAAATGCCGGGTCATTTTCAGGCGCTGGTCCCAGTCGACGATCCAGGTCGCCAATTGCAATTCGTCGCCTTCATAGGCGGCCGCCAGGTAATCGATTTCATGCCGCACCACCGCCATGGCCCGGTCCAGGCGTCGATACTCCACCAGATCCAGGCCCAGGCGCTGGGAATGGCGCCAGGCACAGCGCTCGAGCCAGGTGACGTATACCGCGTTGTTGGCGTGGCCCAGCCCGTCGATGTCTTCGGCATTGACCTGAAGATCAATGATGAATGGCGTTGCCCGATCCCAGCCCATGCCCCTCTCCCGGTCGAATTTGGATCGGGGCAGTGTACCGGATCCGAGCTCGACCGCCATCGCGGGCAAGCCTCGCTCCCGCCGCTCAAGCCGATTGCCGCGCTTGCAGGCTGCGACCGGCCAACAGTGATAACACCCCATCAATGACACGAGGATCGGCCAGCACCCGCTGATGCCCACCCTGTGGCAGTCGCAACAGCCGACTGTCGAACCAGGCCTCATGAATCAATTGCGACTCCTTGACCGAGACCGATGTGTCGTCCTCGGCATGGACGATCAACCCCGGCACGTCCAGCTGGTAATGCGCCACATCCATCTTCGAGGCGGGCATGCCCACGTCGCTTTCCACCTGGCGAATGAAGGCCGAACGCGCCTTGGGCGGCAGGCCCATCATTCGGGAGAAACCGCGCAGCACCCCAAGAATGCGAGCGGGCGCGGCGATGCTGACCAGCGTCTCGGTACGCAACCCCAACTGAACCGCCAGCATGGCGCTGGCACCGCCCATGGAATGCCCGATCACCGCCTGCAACGGCGGCAGCTCGGCGGCGGCTTCGAGCATCGCCCTGGCGAACGACAAGACATTCGCCTCGCGACCCGGCGAACGCCCGTGGGCCGGACCGTCCAGCGCCACGACCGTATAACCAGCGCCCACCAGGGCCGTGATCAGCGCCGCGAACTGGGTCGGCCGCCCTTCCCAACCGTGCATCAACAAGACCGCCGGGCCTTTGCCCCAACGCAAGGCCGAGAGACCGAAACGCAAGGTGATACGCTCGGACGTCGCCAGCATCGGCAGCTCCCAATCCCGCGGCGGCAAGTTTCGAGGGCGCATGAACAGCGAACGCATCTGCTTCGCCACCAGGCGCGGAGCCACCCAGCCAAGCGTGCCATTGACACTACGTATCCAGCTAAACCTGTCCATCGCGCATCTCCAGGGCTCGCGCCTCAGCTCAACGCACCGCCGACTTGGCAGCGCGCAGCAAACGATCCGATAACTCTCCCGGGCCCAAGGCCCGCGCCAGGGCCAGGCCACCGACCATCAAGGCGATGTCGGCCAGCGCCTTGTCGGCGTCCTCCGGGCTGGCCGCCAATTGCGCGACCATCAACTCGATATGCTCATTGAGCACCTCACGAAACGCATCCGGCAGTCGTCCGAGTTCACCGATCGACGCAGGAATCGGGCAGGCTTGCTCGGTGGAGTCGCGGTGCTTTCGGGACAGATAGAACGCGGCGACCAACGCACGCCGCTCTTCGCCTGTCAGCTCACCGTCCATATCGGCGATCAAGCCGCGACGCCGATTGAGCAGTTGCTTGAAGGCCTCCAGCATCAAGGCATCCTTGCTTTCGAAATGGGCGTAAAAACCGCCCACCGTCAGCCCGGCCGCGCCCATCACCTCGCCCACGCTTGGCTCCGCCGGCCCACGCTGGATCAGCGCATCGCTGGCGGCCTTGAGAATGCGTTCACGGGTTTGTGCCTTTTTATCGCTCATCGTCGCCTCCGAATATTACGACTGAAATATTATCCATGTAATAATTTTCCGCAAGCGTAAATGTTCACCGCTGGTCAGAAGACTTTTTCAAAGGATAAGGGGATTGGCCAAACGCCAGACAAACAAAAGGGCCATTCAAGAATTGAATGACCCTTATAAAATCCCGCAGAGCGGGTAATCGTGGCGTCCCCTAGGGGACTCGAACCCCTGTTACCGCCGTGAAAGGGCGGTGTCCTAGGCCACTAGACGAAGGGGACACAAACCTTCTAACTTGATCAGCGCTGAGAACTGATCGATTCAAGGCCGGTGTGGCCAGACCTTGAACCTGTAATTGGTGGAGCTAGACGGGATCGAACCGTCGACCTCTTGCATGCCATGCAAGCGCTCTCCCAGCTGAGCTATAGCCCCGGATTTTTCGCCTCGCGGCGGAGCGACATCTTGCAACATCGCTTCTGTAAAACTGGCGTCCCCTAGGGGACTCGAACCCCTGTTACCGCCGTGAAAGGGCGGTGTCCTAGGCCACTAGACGAAGGGGACGCAAACCCTTCTATACAACTGATCAACGCTGAGTGTTGATCGCTTCAAGTCCGGTGTGGCCAGGCCTTGAAGTGTAAATTGGTGGAGCTAGACGGGATCGAACCGTCGACCTCTTGCATGCCATGCAAGCGCTCTCCCAGCTGAGCTATAGCCCCTCATCGCTGAGGACGGGGCGAATCTTAAGGGCGTATCAGAGGCCTGTCAAATTTATTTTCAACAAATTTGAAAATTTTTTGCCGGGATAACAATCACTTACCGACAAACCCCGGAAAACCGGGGTATGTCCTGCCTCATCGAGCGCTTACGCGATCGCGCCCAGCAGTTTTTCCCACTCCTTGTTCTCCTTCTTCGACACGCCACCGAGCAGATCGATGGCCTGACGCAGGCGGAAACGGGTCAGGTCCGGCCCGAGAATCTCCATCGCATCGAGCACCGACACCGAACTGGCCTGGCCGGTAATGGCGGCGAACATCAGCGGCATGGCATCGCGCAATTTCAACTGGAGCGACTCGACCACCGCCTGGATGGTCGCGGTGATGCTGTCCTTCTCCCACTGACGCAGGCTTTCGAGCTTCCACAGGATCAGTTGCATCAACTGGCGTACCTGGTCGCCGGAGAGCTTCTTGGACTCGAACAGCTTCACGTCCGGCGTCACGCCACCGGCAAAGAAGAAGCCGGCCAGCGGGGCGATCTGGCTGAAGGTCTCTACCCTGCCCTGCACATGGGGCGCGATCTTCATCATGTACTCAGGGTTCAACGCCCACGTCTGCACGCGCGCGGCGAACTCTTCCACCGGCAAGTCCCGCAGCCACTGGCCGTTGAGCCACGACAGCTTCTCGATATCGAAGATCGGCCCCCCCAGGGAGACCCGCGACAGGTCGAAATGCTCGACCATTTCCTGCAGCGAGAACTTCTCGCGCTCGTCCGGCATCGACCAACCCATCCGCCCCAGGTAGTTGAGCATCGCCTCGGGCATAAAGCCCATGCGCTCGTAGAAGGTCACCGAGGTCGGGTTCTTGCGCTTGGACAGCTTGCTCTTGTCCGGGTTACGCAGCAGCGGCATGTAGCACAGCTGCGGTTGTTCCCAGCCGAAGTATTCGTAGAGCAGGATCAGTTTCGGCGCCGACGGCAGCCATTCTTCACCGCGCAATACGTGGGTGATGCCCATCAGGTGATCGTCGACCACGTTGGCCAGGAAGTACGTCGGCAGGCCGTCGGTCTTCATCAGCACTTGCATGTCCATGCGATCCCACGGGATCTCGACATCGCCACGCAGCATGTCCGGCACCACGCAGACGCCTTCGCTCGGCACTTTCATGCGGATCACATGAGGCTCGCCAGCCGCCAGGCGACGGGCGACTTCTTCCTTGGACAGCAGCAGCGCCCGGCCGTCATAGCGCGGAGTCTCGCCGCGGGCCATTTGCTCGGCGCGCATCTGGTCCAGCTCTTCGGCGGTGCAGAAACACGGGAACGCATGCCCCATGTCCACCAACTGCTGGCAATACTGCTTGTAGATGTCGCCACGCTCGCTCTGGCGGTACGGACCGTGCGGGCCACCGACGTCCGGACCTTCGCTCCAGTCGATCCCCAACCAGCGCAAGGCATCGAAGATCTGCTGCTCGGACTCGCGGGTCGAACGCAACTGGTCGGTGTCCTCGATCCGCAGGATGAACTCGCCGCCATGCTGCTTGGCAAAGCAATAGTTGAACAAAGCGATGTAGGCGGTGCCGACATGGGGATCGCCAGTGGGCGAAGGCGCGATGCGGGTGCGGACGGTGGTCATGGCATGTCTCGGAAAGAATATAAAAGCGAAGATAAAACAGGGGGCGAATGGTAACAGGCGATGGCGGGCGGGCTCCAGTGAGAGCGGGATTTGTGTGGCCAGCTGTCAAACCGAGTCGCGCCCATCGCGAGCAAGCTCGCTCCCACAGTTTGATCGAATCATCCAATGATCCCCTGTGGGAGCGAGCTTGCTCGCGATGAGGCCCCTAAAGGCCGCCACACAACCTCAGACAGCCAGCAACCGCTCCCGCAACTTGCCAATCTCATCACGCAATTGCGCCGCCGCTTCGAACTCCAGGTCCCGGGCCAACTGGTACATTTTCTCTTCCAGTTGCCGGATGCGCTTGGTGATTTCGCTCGGGGAGCGCAGTTCGGCCTCGTAGCGGGCGCTCTCTTCGGCCGCCTTGGCCATGCCTTTGCGTTTTTTGCTGCGCGAGCCTGGCACGGTGGCGCCTTCCATGATGTCGGCGACGTCCTTGAACACGCCCTTGGGAGTGATGCCATTGGCCAGGTTGAAGGCGATCTGTTTGTCGCGACGGCGCTCGGTCTCGCCGATGGCCCGCTCCATGGAGCCGGTGATGCGGTCAGCGTACAGAATCGCCCGGCCGTTCAGGTTACGCGCCGCGCGACCGATGGTCTGGATCAACGAGCGTTCGGAGCGCAGGAAACCTTCCTTGTCGGCGTCGAGAATCGCCACCAGCGACACTTCCGGCATATCCAGGCCTTCGCGCAGCAGGTTGATGCCCACCAGCACATCGAAGGTGCCCAGGCGCAGGTCGCGGATGATCTCGACCCGCTCCACCGTGTCGATGTCCGAGTGCAGGTAACGCACCCGCACGCCATGGTCGGCCAGGTAATCGGTGAGGTCTTCGGCCATGCGCTTGGTCAGCGTGGTGACCAGCACCCGCTCCTCCACGGCCACGCGCTTGCTGATTTCCGAGAGCAGGTCGTCCACCTGGGTCAGCGCCGGACGCACCTCGACTTGCGGGTCCACCAGCCCGGTCGGTCGCACCACTTGCTCGACCACCCGCCCGGCATGCTCGGCCTCGTAGTTGCCAGGGGTGGCCGAGACAAAAATCGTCTGCGGGCTCACGCTTTCCCATTCGTCGAAGCGCATCGGCCGGTTATCCAGCGCCGAGGGCAGGCGGAAGCCGTATTCCACCAGGGTTTCCTTGCGCGAACGGTCGCCTTTGTACATGGCGCCGACCTGGGGCACGCTGACGTGGGATTCGTCGATCACCAGCAAGGCATCGGCCGGCAGATAGTCATACAAGGTCGGCGGCGGCGCACCCGCTGGACGGCCCGACAGGTAGCGCGAGTAGTTTTCGATGCCGTTGCAGTAGCCCAGCTCCAGGATCATCTCCAGGTCGAAGCGGGTCCGTTGCTCCAGACGCTGGGCTTCCACCAGTTTGTTGTTCGAACGCAGGTACTCCAGGCGTTCCTGCAACTCGGCCTTGATCCCTTCGATGGCGTCCAGCAAAGTTTCCCGGGGCGTCACGTAGTGGCTCTTGGGGTAGAAGGTGAAGCGTGGCAACTTGCGGATTACTTCGCCGGTCAGCGGATCGAACGCCGAGAGACTCTCCACTTCATCGTCGAACAGCTCGATGCGGATGGCTTCCAGGTCCGATTCCGCCGGGTAGATGTCGATCACATCGCCCCGCACCCGGAAGGTCGCCCGGGCAAAATCCATGTCGTTGCGGGTGTACTGCAAGTCCGCCAGGCGCCGCAGCAAGGCGCGCTGGTCGAGTTTGTCGCCGCGATCCACGTGCAGCACCATCTTCAGGTAGGTTTCCGGGCTGCCCAAGCCGTAGATGCACGAAACCGTGGTGACGATGATCGCGTCCTTGCGCTCGAGCAGCGCCTTGGTCGCCGACAGGCGCATCTGTTCGATGTGGTCGTTGATCGAGGCGTCCTTCTCGATGAAGGTGTCCGACGACGGCACGTAGGCCTCGGGCTGGTAGTAGTCGTAGTAGGAAACGAAGTACTCCACGGCGTTGTTCGGGAAAAACGCCTTGAACTCACCGTACAACTGCGCCGCCAGGGTCTTGTTCGGCGCCAGGACCAGGGTCGGGCGCTGCACCTGGGCGATCACGTTGGCGATGCTGAAGGTCTTGCCCGAGCCGGTCACACCGAGCAACGTCTGGTGCGCCAGCCCGGCCTCGATGCCTTCGACCATCAGGCGGATGGCTTCCGGCTGATCGCCGGCGGGCTGGAAGCGGGTGACTAGCTGGAATTCAGACATGACATAACCTCTGGATTCACCCCTGTCGGCCAGCCGACAGGAACGAGAAAGACCGAAACGACGGGTGTCGCCCGAGGAAAAAGCTGGGATGCACACAATGTGGAGGTGAATGCCTTCGCTTTCAAGACGAACGTCCTACACGCCTTGAAGACTTTGACGCGGCCAGAAGACTAACGGTCGAAAAAAATCGAAAAAACTTCGCCTAAAAGCCGAATCGCCTGTCGCCGTGCCGGATGATGGCCTCTATACTAGCTCCCCGTTTGTGCACCGCTCTAGTGCATTCGGCTGGAGCGTCACACGTCCCCTCATTCTCCATTCAGAGCCGCGCACTAATGAGCCTGTTTTCCGCTGTCGAATTGGCACCCCGCGACCCCATCCTGGGCCTCAACGAAGCTTTCAACGCCGACACCCGTACCAATAAGGTCAACCTGGGTGTGGGTGTTTACTGCAACGAGGAGGGGCGCATTCCACTCCTGCGCGCCGTGGTCGAGGCCGAAACGATTCGCGTGGCTCAGCACCTTTCCCGTGGCTACCTGCCAATCGACGGCATTGCCGCCTACGACCAGGCTGTGCAGACCCTGCTGTTCGGCAAGGATTCGCCGCTGATCGCCTCCGGTCGCGTCATCACCGCCCAGGCCGTGGGCGGCACTGGCGCACTGAAGATCGGTGCCGACTTTCTCAAGCAACTGCTGCCTGACGCGGTCGTGGCCATCAGCGACCCGAGTTGGGAGAACCACCGCGCCCTGTTCGAAACCGCCGGCTTCCCGGTGCAGAACTACCGCTACTACGATGCCGCCACCCACGACGTGAACCGCAGCGGCCTGTTGGAAGACCTCAACGCCCTGCCCGATCGCTCGATCGTTGTGCTGCACGCCTGCTGCCACAACCCGACCGGCGTTGACCTGAACCCGGAAGACTGGAAAAACGTGCTGGCCGTGGTCAAGGCCAAGAACCACGTGCCGTTCCTGGACATGGCCTACCAAGGCTTTGGCGCCGGTATCGACGAAGACGCGGCGGCCGTGCGCCTGTTCGCAGAGTCGGGCCTGACGTTCTTCGCCTCCAGCTCGTTCTCCAAGTCGTTCTCCCTGTACGGCGAGCGTGTCGGCGCCCTGTCGATCGTCAGCGAGTCGAAAGAAGAGAGTGCCCGCGTGCTGTCCCAGGTCAAGCGCCTGATCCGCACCAACTACTCCAACCCGCCCACCCACGGCGCCAGCATCGTCGCCGCCGTGCTCAACAGCCCGGAGCTGCGGGCCCAATGGGAAGCGGAACTGGCCGGAATGCGCCTGCGTATCCGCGACATGCGCAACCAGATGGTTGACATGCTGGCCAAGGCCGCCCCGCAGCACGACTTCAGCTTCGTCGCCCGTCAGAGCGGGATGTTCTCCTACTCCGGCCTGACCGTTGAACAAGTGACGCGCCTGCGCAACGAGTTCGGCGTCTACGCCCTGGACACCGGCCGCATCTGCGTGGCCGCGCTGAACCAGAACAACATCGATGCGGTGACCAAGGCCATTGTCCAGGTGATCTGAAGGTCATTGGGATGAAGAACGGGAAGCCATGGCTTCCCGTTCTTTTTTGAGCGCCCGCCCCGTGGCGAGGGAGCTTGCTCCCTAGCCACAAAAGCACCAGATCGAGACTACAACTCCGTCGCCCGCTGGCTCGCCGCATCGTCATAGATGACATACAACGACTCGGCCACCTGGCTCTTGATGGCCTTGGTGCTTTCCAGCCCCAGGACAAACCCTTCGGCCTTGCCTCCGGCACGGTTCAATTCTTCGACCGTGCTCGCCTGGGTGATGGCGTCGTACAGTTTCTCGGCGTGAGGCCCCACCCCCTTGGGCAAACTGATCTGAGCGGTGCTCACAAGCACACCTCGGCGCAACGGACTGTGTGAAGTGGTAACAGGTGGTTCATGGCGCGTACCTCAATGTCGGCGAATGGCCGGCAGCGCGTCCTGCCACTTCCGGGCGACCATGGTAGCCCTCTCCCGCCCTTGCGGTAACTGCCAATCGCGGATTGACCATCAATGGGCACCGGGAATGCGCCGTTCGCCAATAGACGCTTGACTTCTCTTTTCCAATCAGTAACATACGCGCCATTCCGCGATAGCTCAGTTGGTAGAGCAAGTGACTGTTAATCACTGGGTCCCTGGTTCGAGTCCAGGTCGTGGAGCCAGACAGCAACACCAAAAAGCCCCTGAATCGAAAGATCCAGGGGCTTTTTTTGTGGGCGAAAAACAGGTGGATGGCCATATAAGTCTGGCCGAGGTCGCTGTCGGAACAATAATCCGGCGTCAAAAAGGCAATATGGTCCGGATCCTGCTTTATTTTTACGACAACCCAAGCTGTCACGTGAGCGTCATGACAGGGCCGCAAACTGGCACTGTCCGCCAACAACAGCTTCAAAACAACAAGGACGAAGGTATGCCCACACAAAATCCCCATCGCATTGTCGGCCTGTGCACCTCCAGCAAGGTGTACAACGTACTGACCGAACTCAAGCAACTGGAAGGCCACCGCAGCGCCAAGTTTCTTTCCCTGCTCGCGGAAAACCTGGTTCGCAAGGGCCTGCTCAACGAGCAGGAAGTGGTGCACATGCTCGATCTGGTCGTCGATTGAGCGGCATCGATTCCTACTATTGAGTCAGTTGATTTTCCGTCCTTCCCCCTGAGCCGTAAGGTAACCCCATCGATTGATGGAGGTTTCCCATGCCCAAGGTTCAAATCATGTCTGTCATTGGCAGCGCCGTTCCCGCCCCACTCAGGGAACTAGGGCTGCTGGCCTGCTGGTACCTGGTGCAGGACGGCGTGACCATCAGCGGCCCGCTGACTTCACTGCCCGCCGCCCAGGCACTGTCGCAACGCATCGGGCCCTACCTGCTGAGCGCCTAGGGCAACTGCACACGCGGCGTGCTTTCGACGAACAAGGCCCAACAGGACATGAACAGCGCGGCGATCAGCGGCCCGATCACGAAGCCGTTCAGCCCGAACACCGCCAGCCCGCCCAGGGTCGAGACCAGCACCATGTAGTCGGGCATCTTGGTGTCCTTGCCCACCAGGATCGGCCGCAGGAAATTGTCCACCAGGCCAATCACGAACACCCCGAACAGCATCAGCACCACACCCTGCCAGATCGCCCCCGAGAGCAGGAAGTACACCGCCACCGGTGCCCAGACGAGGCCCGCCCCCACCGCCGGCAACAACGACAGGAATGCCATCAGCACCGCCCAGGGCAATACCGTCGGAATCCCCAGGATCCAGAAGATCAGCCCACCCAGCGCACCTTGGCTGATGGCGACCAGCAGGTTGCCTTTCACCGTGGCCCGCACCACCCGGTTGAATTTCAACTGCAGGCGACGCTTTTGATGTTCCCCCAAGGGAACGGCCATGCGCACCTTGCGCACCAGCTCCGCGCCATCGCGCAGAAAGAAGAACAACAGATAAATCATCACGAAAAAGCTGACCAGGAACTGAAAGGTGCCCTGGCCGAAACTGAAGGCCTGGGTGGCGAAGAACTCGCTGCCCTGCATCGCGCTCTTGACGATCTTGTCGCGCAAGCCGTTCAGGTTGCCCAGGCCGAAGCGGTCCAGCAGGTGCTGGAAGTACGGTGGCAAGGCATCCTTGAAGCGGGCCAGGTAATCGGCAATGTCCAGCTCGCCGCTTTCCAGGCTCTTGTACAGCGCCGCGCCTTCCTGGACCAACAACGTACTGATGATGATCACCGGCAAGATCGCGCAGACCACACAGATGCTCAACGTGACCAGCGAGGTGACATTGCGGTGCCAGCCGAACTTCACCTGCAGGCGGCGCTGCATCGGCGCAAAGACGATACCCAGGATCACCGCCCAGAACACCGCGCCGTAAAATGGCAGCAAAATCCAGATGAAGGCGACCGTGACCAGCACCAGGAGCAACATCTGGGCTTTGTTTTGCAGCATCTTTCGATTCATCAGCTTTCCATGTCCAAAGGCGGGATACACATTAGTCCGCCAGGACTCGCCGGAGTGCCTTCACGTTTGCACTGCGCATTGATCCAGATCAAAAAGACCCGGCTGGCCCTGGCGTACCCTTCCCACTTTTTGCGACCTGACCCCACCATGACCTTCGCCGCCCCCGAACTGCTGGCGCCCGCCGGTACCCTGAAAAACATGCGCTATGCCTTCGCCTACGGTGCCGATGCGGTGTACGCCGGCCAGCCGCGCTACAGCCTGCGGGTGCGCAACAACGAATTCGACCATGCGAACCTGGCCTTGGGCATTGCCGAGGCCCAGGCCATGGGCAAGCGCTTCTACGTGGTGGTGAACATCGCCCCGCACAACGCCAAGCTGCGGACCTTCCTCAAGGACCTCGCACCGGTGGTCGCCATGGCGCCGGACGCGCTGATCATGTCCGACCCGGGGCTGATCATGCTGGTTCGCCGGCATTTTCCACAGATGCCCATTCACCTGTCGGTACAGGCCAATACGGTGAACTGGGCCAGCGTCGAGTTCTGGCAGCAGCAGGGTTTGAGCCGGATCATCTTGTCCCGGGAATTGTCCCTGGAGGAAATCGCCGAGATCCGCGAGCACGTCCCGGCCATGGAGCTGGAAGTGTTCGTCCACGGGGCGCTGTGCATGGCCTACTCCGGGCGCTGCTTGCTCTCGGGCTATATGAACAAGCGTGATGCCAACCAGGGCAGTTGCACCAATGCCTGTCGCTGGAAGTATTCGGCGCAACCGGCGGTGGAAAACGCCGTGGGCGACATTGTGCAAATCTGCCAGCCCGAACCGACCCTGGGCCTCGGCGCGCCCACCGACCAGGTGTTCCTGCTCCAGGAGGCGAACCGCCCCGAGGATTTGATGCCAGCCTTCGAGGACGAGCATGGCACCTACATCATGAATGCCAAGGATCTGCGGGCCGTGCAACACGTCGAACGCCTGGCGCGCATGGGCGTGCATTCGTTGAAGATCGAAGGCCGGACCAAGTCGCACTTCTATTGTGCGCGCACCACCCAGGTGTATCGCCGGGCCATCGATGACGCGGTGGCCGGTCGGGAATTCGATCGCAGCCTGATGACCGACCTGGAGTCCCTGGCCCAGCGCGGCTACACCGAAGGTTTTCTACGGCGCCACGTGCACGACGAATACCAGAACTACCAGAACGGCAGCTCAGTCTCGGCGCGCCAGCAGTTCGTCGGCGAACTGACCGGCGAGCGGCGCGAACGCCTGGCCGAAGTGCGGGTCAAGAACCGCTTCGGCCTGGGGGATCACATGGAACTGATGACCCCCAAGGGCAACTTCCACTTCGACCTGCATCAATTGCAGGACAGCAACGGCAAAAGCATCGAGGTGGCACCGGGGGATGGGCATGTGGTCTACGTGCCGATCCCGGATGCGGTGGATCTGCGGTTTGGGTTGTTGATGCGGGATGTGCGGGATGTGCGGGAGGCGTAGCACTGCCGCTGATCCAGGTGCCGCAGAACAACTGTGGGAGCGAGCTTGCTCGCGATAGCGTCAGATCAACCAGTATTCATTTGACTGGCACACCGCTATCGCGAGCAAGCTCGCTCCCACAGGGTTTTGTTGTGTTTGCGCCTGTTGATACCGGCAGGAACTGCCGAAGGCTGCGATCCTTCTTTCCCGATAAGACCCGGTTGCCCAGGTGAAAACATCTGGATCGAGAGCAAAAGATCGCAGCCTTCGGCAGCTCCTGAGGGTCAGATCCGGAACTGCCCCACCAATTTGCCCAGGCGCTGGCCCAGATCGGCCAGGCTGCGGGAGGTCTGGGCACCGAGTTGGGTTTCGTCGGCGACGCTGTCCACCGCCACGGCGATCTGATGCACACTGCGGTTGATTTCCTCGGCCACCGCGGTCTGTTCTTCGGCGGCACTGGCGATCTGGGCGTTCATCGAGTTGATGGTGCCGATCAACTGCGCCATGGTGTCCAGGGACGCCCCGGCCTCGTTGGCTTGCGCCGACGTGCCATCGCCCGCCTCGCTGGAGCGACGCATCGCTTCCACCGCCGCGTGGGTGCCTGATTGCAGACGGTCGATCATGCCCTGGATTTCCTGGGTACTCTGCTGGGTCCGGCTGGCCAGGGCCCGCACTTCATCGGCCACCACCGCGAACCCACGCCCCGCCTCGCCGGCACGCGCGGCCTCGATGGCGGCGTTGAGGGCCAGCAGGTTGGTCTGCTCGGCGATCGAGCGAATCACCCCGAGCACACTGACGATCGAGGCCACGTCCTGCTGCAGGCTGTCCAGGGACACGCCGCTGCTGCGGATATCGTTCACCAACGCATGAATCTGTTGGATGCTGCTGGCCACCACGCGCTTGGCGGATTGGCCTTCTTCGTCGGTCTGCTGGGCCGCGACGGCGGCGCCCTGGGCACTGCGGGCGACTTCCTGGGCAGCCGAGGACATCTCGTTGATCGCCGTGGCGACCTGATCGGTTTCGTGGCGCTGGCGTTCCATGGCCTGCTCGGAGCGCTGGGCCTGCTCGGAAACTTGCGTCACCAGGCCGGTCAGTTGCGAAGTCATGTCGGTGATCTGCCGTACCAGGCTATGGATCTTGTCGACGAAGCGGTTGAACGAACCGGCCAGTTGGCCCAGCTCGTCCTGGCTGGTGATGGTCAGCCGACGGGTCAAGTCCCCCTCGCCCGCGGCGATGTCGTCGAGGTTGTCCTTCATCAGGTGCAGGGGACGCAGGATCGTGTTGGCGAGCACCAGGCCCACCACGGCAATCACCAGCAACACCACCGCGGCGATCCCGACGATGCTCAAGATCACGCCTTGCAGGCGATCGTGGACCTTGGCCTCCACCAGTGCCACCTGGGCTTCGATGCCGTCCAGGTTGACCGAACTACCGACCGCGAGGTCCCACTTGGGCAGGTATTCGGTGTAGCCGAGCTTGGGAACCAGGTCCTTGCTGCCGGGCAGTGGCGAGCTGTATTCCAGATAATGCGTTCCGTCCTTGGCGACTTTCACCAAGTCACGGTTGACGTAGACACCGTTCGGGTCGCGGTTGTCCTTGAAACTCTTGCCCACGCCATCGGGGCTGTTGGCCTTGAACAGACGAATGGTCTCGGAGTCGTAGCCGAAGAAGTAGCCGTCCTTGCCGTAGCTGATATTCGACAGCAGCTTGATCGCCTGGGCACGCGCCTCGTTATCGCCAGGCGTGGCGGCATCGTAGAGCGGCTTGATCGCGGTAAGGCCCACCGCCACGTAGTTCTGCAGCGTGGCCTTGGCCTCGCTGAGCAGGCGCTCACGGGTCTGCTGGACTTCTTTACCCGCTTGTTCCTTCAAGATGAAAGCCGTGGTCAGGCTGATGATCACGGCGGACAGCAATACCGGCAGTATCGCAAGGGACAGGACTTTAGCCTTCAGGCTCAGGCGCATGCTGTTCACTCTTGTTGGTTTTATTGGCGTGGTTAGCTGTATTAACGGCACCTCGCGGCAAAACTGTAGGACAAGGTGAGCGGTCCGTTGGCAGGGTCGCTGGGTTTCAAGGGCCTCATCGCGAGCAAGCTCGCTCCCACAGGGTTCGGCGGTGTGCACAGCGCTTGTGTTCACACCGATCCACTGTGGGAGCGAGCTTGCTCGCGATTGAAGCGATTCGGTCTTGAGGCTACAACACCATCGCCGCCACCCAACCAAACGCCAGCAGCGGCAGGTTGTAGTGGATGAAGGTCGGGACCACGGTGTCCCAGATGTGATGGTGCTGGCCGTCGATGTTCAGGCCGGAGGTCGGGCCCAGGGTCGAGTCCGAGGCGGGCGAACCCGCATCGCCCAGGGCGCCGGCGGTGCCGACGATGCAGACGATCGCCAGCGGGCTGAAGCCCAGTTGCAGGCACAGCGGCACGAAAATCGTCGCCAGGATCGGCACCGTGGAAAACGACGAGCCGATGCCCATGGTCACCAGCAGCCCCACCAACAACATCATCAGCGCGCCGATGCCCTTGTTGTGGCCGATCCAGGCCGCCGAGGTTTCCACCAGGCCCTGGACTTCACCGGTGGCCTTCATCACTTCGGCAAACCCTGAGGCGGCGATCATGATGAAGCCGATCATCGCCATCATCTTCATGCCTTCGGTGAACAGGTCGTCAGTCTCGCGCCAGCGCACCACACCCGATACCGAGAAAATCAGGAAGCCGACCAGGGCGCCAATGATCATCGAGTCGACCAGGAGCTGGATGGCGAACGCCGCGACAATCGCCAGCCCCGCCACCAGCAGGGTCATGGGGTTGTAGCGCACCGCCACCTGCTCGACCCGGGCAATCCTCTTCAGGTCGTAGACACGTTTCTTGCGGTAGCTGAACAACGACAGTAGCAGGCCGAACACCATGCCCAGGGCCGGGATGCCCATGGCGTGGGTGACGTTGATGCCGCTGATGTCGACGCCGCTGCGGGCGATGTTGGCCAGCAGGATTTCGTTGAGGAAGATATTGCCGAAGCCCACCGGCAGGAACATGTAGGGGGTGATCAGGCCGAAGGTCATGACGCAGGCGATCAAGCGGCGGTCCAATTGCAACTTGGTCAGCACGTAGAGCAGCGGCGGCACCAGCAACGGAATGAAGGCGATATGGATCGGCAGAATGTTCTGGGAGGCGACCGCGACCGTCCCCAGCAGGCCGATCAGCACCCACTTGACGCCCGTGCCGCCAGCGGCGTCCTGGCGATCCACCAGGGCCAGGGCTTTGTCCGCCAGGGCGTGGGCCATACCGGACTTGGCAATCGCCACGGCGAAAGCGCCGAGCAAGGCATAGGACAGCGCCACCGTCGCACCGCCACCCAGGCCGGCATTGAACGCCTTGAGCGTCGCTTCAATCCCCAGGCCACCCGTCAGGCCACCCACCAACGCGCCGATAATCAGCGCGATCACCACATGCACGCGGGACAGGCTGAGCACCAGCATGACGCCAACCGCGGCAATTACTGCATTTATCATCGTTACCTCAAAGCACAGCGATGGAAAGCCACCGGACAAAAAGGTCGCGACTTTGCAGCAAGCGGCGGCAAGCTGCAAGGGCCGTGGGGCGGGTTTTCAAATCTCGCAATATTGACCACCACCGCCCCCCCTGTGGGAGCGAGCTTGCTCGCGATAGCAATCTTTCGGTGGCTATCCATGTGGCTGAACTGACGCCATCGCGAGCAAGCTCGCTCCCACAGGATGGGCGGCGCCATGCGGTAGAGATCAGCGCTTGGGCAGCTCGATCACGACCTTCAATCCACCCCACTCGCTGTCGTCCAACGCCAGCATCCCGCCCCAGGTGTCGACGATGTCCCGCACGATGCCCAGGCCCAGGCCGTGTCCATCGGTCTGTTCATCCAACCGCGTGCCGCGGCTGAACACCTGGTCGCGGCGGTCCGCGGGGATGCCCGGGCCGTCGTCCTCCACGGCCAGGCTGAAACCTTCGGCCGTCTCGGTCATGGTCAGGCGTACCTCGGCATCGGCCCATTTGCAGGCGTTGTCCAGCAGGTTGCCCAACAGTTCCAGCAAGTCTTCGCGATCCCAGGGCAGGTGCAGGCCTGGCGGGGCGACGTAGCTCAGGTGCAGGTGGTCACCGTGGATCATGTTCAGCGTGGCCAGCAACCCCGGCAGTTCGGCGTCACAGTCCAGGTGCGCGCCGGGCAAGGCATCGCCGGACAGGCGGGCACGGTTGAGTTCGCGGTTCAGGCGCTGGCGGACCTGCTCCAGTTGATCGAGAAACAGTTTGCGCAGCTCGGGATACGGGTCGAGCTTCTCGTTCGACGCCAGGCTTTGCAGCACCGCCAGCGGGGTTTTCAAGGCATGGCCGAGGTTGCCCAAGGCATTGCGCGAACGCTTGAGGCTGTCTTCGGTGTGGGCCAGCAGGTGGTTGATCTGCGTCACCAGCGGTTCCAGCTCCCGGGGCACCTGTTCGTCGAGTTGCGAACGCTGCCCGCGCTGCAACTGGGCAATCTGCTCCCGGGCCCGGTCCAGCGGACGCAAGGCTCGGCGCACGGTGAGGCGTTGCAGCAACAGAATCAGCAACAGCCCCGCCAACCCGAGCCCGAGGCCGATCTGTTGCATCCGGCGGAAGCTGTCCCGCACGGGTGTGTAGTCCTGGGCCACGCTGATGGAAATCGCCTGGCCCAGCCGCCGATAATCGGTACGCAGCACCAGCAGCTTCTGACCCTCGGGCCCCAGTTGCAGGTTGCTGTGCAGGCCGGGGTGGTCGAGCCGAGGCAATTCCTGGTCCCACAGGGAGCGGGAACGCCAGTGCACATCGGCAAAATCGATGCGGAAGTAATGCCCGGAAAACGGCCGCTGATAGGCCGGCGACAGGCGGCGCTCATCCAATTGCAAGCCCTGCGGGCCGCGCACCAGGGCCACCAGCAGGTTTTCGCTGTCGTTACGCAGCCCCGCTTCCAGGTAGCGCTGCAGGCCCAACTCGAACAACCACAGACTGGTTTGCGCCAGGACCAGGCCGACCACCACCATCACACCGATCAGGCCCAGGCTCAGGCGCCGCTGGATGGATCTCACTGCGCCTGCCCGCCGAACAGGTAACCCTGGCCGCGACGGGTTTCGATCACGCTGCGTCCCAGCTTGCGCCGCAGGTGATTGACGTGGACTTCCAGCACGTTGGAATCGCGCTCGGTCTCACCGTCGTACAGGTGTTCGGCGAGATGGCTTTTGGAAAGGATCTGCTCGGGATGCAGCATGAAATAGCGCAACAGGCGAAATTCGGCGGCCGTGAGCTGGATGTCGGTGCCGTCGCGCACCACACATTGGCGACTCTCATCCAGGTGCAATCCGGCAGCCTTGAGCGTCGGCTGGTTGACCTGGCCATGGGAACGACGCAACAACGCCTGGATCCGCAGGTGCAGCTCCTCAGGATGAAAGGGTTTGGTCAGGTAGTCGTCGGCCCCGGCCTTCAGCCCCTCGATACGCTCGGCCCAGGAACCACGGGCGGTGAGGATCAGCACCGGCGTGGCCAGGCCGCCAGCGCGCCATTGGGCCAACACGTCGAGCCCCGGCACGCCCGGCAGGCCGAGGTCGAGAATGATCAGGTCGTAGGGCTCGCTGCTGCCCTGGTACACCGCGTCGCGACCATCGGCCAGCCAGTCGACGGCGTAACCCTGGCGTGCAAGCCCGGCCATCAGTTCATCGGCCAGGGGCACGTGATCTTCCACCAGAAGCAGGCGCATCAGTCTTCCTTATCTTTGAGTAAACGGCCGGTCTTGGCCTCCAGGTCCAGTTCGCGCACGACGCCGTCGGTGTCCAGCAGCTCGACCTCATAAATATAGACGCCGTGTTTCTCCTCCAGCTCGGCTTCCAGCAGTTTGGCGCCGGGGTGCAGGTCCAGCGCCTGTTGCAGCAGCTGTTCGAGCGGCAGGATCACGCCCTGCTGACGCAGTTGCAGGGCCTCGTCCTGATCCAGGTCCCGGGCCATGGCCAGCGAACAAAACGCCAGCAGCGCCAGCGCCCATCGGCTGCGGGCGCATAAGTTAAGCTTCATTACAGATCCTGATGATTCTTGAGTACCTTGCCGTCGGTGGCGTCCAATTTCAGGTCCCACTCAATGCCCTTCGTATCGCGCAGCTCCACCTGATAAATGTACTTGCCGAACTCTTCGTCAAGCTCGGTATCGGTCAAGGTAGCGCCAGGGTGCAGGGCCAGGGCGGCGGCGTCGAGTTTTTCGAAGGACAGGATGGTACCAGCGTCTTGCAGTTTACGGGCTTCGTCCGCGCCCAGGTCTCGTGCGTGGGCCAGGCTCGTACCAAGGGCCATCAGGGTCGCAATGAAAAAGGCAGTCAGGCGGTTCATGGGTTGTCTCCTTTTTTATAATCTTTCACGGAGGCGACTGTATCGGGGTGAACTTAACTGAAACTGAATCGCCATCATGGAACCCACATCAATAATGTGGGAGCGAGCTTGCTCGCGATGGCGGTGGGTCAGCTTGTAACGATGCAAGATGTGCCGCCGCTATCGCGAGCAAGCTCGCTCCCACAGGGTCTTGTGTCGTTATAATCAGCCGCTTACCCGTATTCGAGACCGGTATGACCGCCATTCACATCAAGTTTCCCGCCCTCACCCTCAAGGCCGGCCCCCGTGCGTTCGGGCGGATTCGCCAGACCGGCCTGAACGCCGCCGACGTCGGCATCCTGCCCGGCGCCGCCGGTGGCCCCAAGGCCCTGGGCATCCAAGGGCTGGACCTGGCGCTGTTCGGCGAATGGCTGCCCGCCGCGCCCCGGGAACGCTCGCTGATCGGGGCCTCGGTGGGAGCCTGGCGCTTCGCCAGCGCCTGCCTGCCGGACGCCGCCGAAGGGATCCGGCGCCTGGGCACCTTGTACAACGAACAAAGCTTCGCCAAAGGCGTGACCATGGCCGGTGTCAGCCAGAGCTCGCAGCGCATGCTCGATGACTTGCTCGACGGCCGCGACACCTCGATTCTCGATAACCCGCGGTACCGGCTCAATATCATGGTCGTCAAGAGCCACGGCCTGCTCGCCCAGGATCATCGCGGTCGGCTGGGCCTGGGGCTGTCGTCGGTGATCGCCGACAACCTGCGGGGTCGTGCCCGGCTGTCGCGGCATTTCGAACGGTTGATCATCCATGATCCGCGCCTGACCCCGCCCCTGCATCCGCTGAATGACTTTCCGTCACGCTTCGTGCCCTTGGCGGCCGGCAACCTGCGCCAGGCCCTGCTGGCGTCAGGCTCGATCCCGATGGTCATGGAAGGCGTGCGCGACCTGCCGGGCGCCGGTGCCGGCACCTACCGCGACGGCGGTCTGCTGGACTACCACCTCGACCTGCCCTACAGCGGCGAGGACATCGTGCTCTACCCGCATTTCACCGACCGGGTCATTCCCGGCTGGTTCGACAAGGGCCTGCCGTGGCGTCGGGGCAACGTCGACCGTCTGCAGGACGTGCTGTTGCTGGCACCGTCCCGGGAATACCTGGCGCGCCTGCCCTACGGCAAACTGCCAGACCGCAACGACTTCAAGCGCTTCATGGGCGATGACCCGAGCCGCCGCAAATATTGGCGCACGGCGATGGACGAGAGCCGCCGGCTCGGTGACGAGTTCCTGGAGCTGACGGCCAACGGTGGCTTGGGCGAGCGTTTGCTGACCCTTTAGTCAGCACGGTCGCGCAACGCCGTTATCAAACTGATAAACTCCGCCGCCTGCCTCGCGACCGCGACCTTAAAGAGCCCGAACCTGTGGAAATCTTCAAAGAATTTACCTTCGAATCCGCCCACCGCCTGCCCCACGTGCCGGAAGGCCACAAGTGCGGCCGCCTTCATGGTCACTCGTTCAAGGTGGCGATCCACCTGAGCGGCGATATCGACCCGCACACCGGCTGGATTCGCGACTTCTCGGAGATCAAGGCGATCTTCAAGCCCCTCTATGAGCGCCTGGACCACAACTACCTCAACGACATCCCAGGCCTGGAAAACCCCACCAGCGAAGTGTTGGCCAAGTGGATCTGGAACGAGTTGAAGCCGTTGCTGCCGGAACTCAGTGCCATCCGCATCCACGAGACCTGCACCAGCGGTTGCATCTACCACGGCGAATAAAAACCTGTGGGAGCGAGCTTGCTCGCGATGACGGCGGCACATTCAACGCCTAGGTGACAGACAGACCGCAATCGCGAGCAAGCTCGCTCCCACAGGCTTGGCTGCCATCACTGTGTTTTCCTGTCCCGGCAGCATTGGCCTATGCTTGCTCCCTGAGCCATTTTCAGGGGAGTATCGAGCATGACCCACTGGCCGCTGGATCAAACCTACGACTTCAACGGACACCCCATCCGCTACGCCATCCAGGGCGATGGCCCGCCGTTGGTGTTTGTCCACGGCACGCCCTTCTCTTCCTACGTGTGGCACCGGATCGCGCCGCTGTTCTTCGCCACCCACCGGGTGCATTACTTCGACCTGCTGGGGTATGGCCAATCCGCGCAACCCGATGCCGACGTGTCCCTCGGGGTGCAAAACCTGTTGCTCGCACGATTGCTGGAGCATTGGCGCCTGGATTGTCCGGACGTGGTGGCCCATGACTTTGGCGGTGCCACGGCCCTGCGCACGCACCTGCTCAACGGCAAGGATTACCGCAGCCTGACCCTGATCGACCCCGTGGCGCTGTCCCCCTGGGGTTCGCCCTTTGTGCAGCATGTCCGCCAGCATGAAGCGGCCTTCAGCGGCCTGCCCGACTACATTCAGCGGGCCATCGTACCGACCTATGTCCGCGGCGCGATCAAACGGGACATCCCGGACGCGGAACTGGCGCCCTACGTGCAGCCGTGGCTCGGCGAGCCAGGCCAGGCGGCGTTCTACCGGCAGATCGCGCAGATGGACGAACGCTACACCCGTGAAGCCGAGGGTCTGTATCCGAACGTGCGCTGCCCGACCCAGATCCTGTGGGGGGAGGATGATCAGTGGATCCCCATCGAGCGCGGCCGGGCCCTGCAACGGATGATCCCGGGGGCACAATTTCACCCCGTTCCAAATGCCGGGCACCTGGTCCAGGAAGACGCGCCGGAAGCCATCGTGGCGGCGGTGTTGCGGTTTCTGTCATTGTCCTCCTCGACCTGAAAAACACTGCACTCCCCCTGTGGGAGCGAGCTTGCTCGCGATGGCGGCATGGCAGTCACCTTGATGCTATCTGACACACCGCTATCGCGAGCAAGCTCGCTCCCACAGGGGATCTGCGTCGACAATGAAATCTGTGTTCCAACTTGAATCACTCGCGCACCGCTTTCGATCCTTGCGCCCACCCAATCCCCTGGATTGTCTATAAATAACCTCGCGATCACTCGTTTGGCACGGCCGCTGCACGCTTGCGATATTCCCCTCATCCGCAAGGACCGCCACATGACTCAGAACGATCCGGGCAACGACTACCCCTTGAGCGAAGTCCCGATGCATGCCCGCAAGGGCCTGGCCTCCACGGCCATGGTGCTGCTGGGCTTCACCTTTTTCACCGCCACGATGTTTGCCGGTGGCAAGCTGGGCGTGGCGTTCGACTTTGCCGAGATGCTCACCGTAATTGTGATTGGCAACCTGCTGCTGGGTCTCTATGCCGCCGGCCTGGGTTACATCGCCTTCAAGAGCGGGCTCAATTCGGTGTTGATGGGGCGTTTCTGTTTCGGCGAGGTGGGCAGCAAGCTCAGTGACTTGATCCTCGGGCTCACCCAGATCGGCTGGTACGCCTGGGGCACGGCGACCGCCGCCGTGGTGCTGGGCAAGTATTTCGAATTGAGCGAGAGCACCGTGCTCGGGTTGATGGTGCTGTTCGGCCTGGGATTCTGCGCCACCGCCTACATCGGTTATCGCGGGCTGGAAATCCTTTCGTACATCGCCGTACCGGCCATGATGTTGCTGCTGATGCTGTCGATGTGGGTGGCGACGGTGAAGGTCGGCGGCTTCGAAGGCTTGCTGGCGGTGATGCCTACGGGCAGCCTCGATTGGTCCACCGCCATCACGCTGGTGTTCGGCACCTTCGTCAGCGGCGCGACCCAGGCCACCAATTGGACGCGCTTCTCCCGCTCGGCGAAGGTCGCGGTGCTGGCGAGCCTGATCGGCTTCTTCCTGGGCAACGGCCTGATGGTGCTGATCGGCGCCTACGGGGCCATCGTCTATCAGCAACCGGACGTGGTCGAAGTGTTGCTGCTGCAGGGCTTCGCCATGGCGGCGATGGCGATGCTGCTGCTCAATATCTGGAGCACCCAGGACAACACCATCTACAACTTCGCCGTGGCCGGTTGCAACCTGCTGCGCACCCGCCGGCGCAAGACCGTGACCCTCTGCGGCGCGGTGATCGGCACGCTGCTGGCCCTGTTGGGTATGTACGATCTGCTGGTGCCGTACCTGATTCTGCTGGGCACCGTCATCCCACCGATTGGCGGGGTGATCATGGCCGATTTCTTCTTCCGCTGGCGCGGCCGTTATCCTCGCCTGGCCGAGGCGCAACTGCCGGCGTTCAACTGGCCCGGGCTGTTCGCTTATGGGCTCGGCACACTCGCCGCGTTCAATTCGCCATGGGTCGCGCCACTGGTAGGAATCGCCACCGGCGCGCTAACGTATGTGTTATTGATCGGCGTAATGGGTACTCGCACCGCTGATACACCTCTACAAGACCTATAAAGGATTCGCCCGATGCACATCATCAACGCCCGCCTGCGCAACCACGAAGGCTTGCATGAACTGCACCTGGAAAACGGCCTGATCGCCAGCATCGCCCGTCAGACCGAAGCCCCCAGCCTCGGCCCGGAAGACCTCGACGCTGGCGGCAACCTGGTGGTCCCGCCTTTCGTCGAACCGCACATCCACCTGGACGCCACCCTCACCGCCGGCGAACCGCGCTGGAACATGAGCGGCACGCTGTTCGAAGGCATCGAGTGCTGGGGCGAGCGCAAGGCCACCATCACCCAGGAAGACACCAGCACCCGCGCCAAGAAAACCATCCAGGCCCTCGCCGCCCATGGCATCCAGCATGTGCGCACCCACGTCGACGTGACCGACCCCGAACTCACGGCCCTCAAGGCCATGCTGGAAGTGCGCGAGCAAAGCCGTCACCTGATCGACATGCAGATCGTCGCGTTTCCCCAGGAAGGCATCGAGTCCTACCGCAATGGCCGCGAACTGATGGAAGAGGCGATCCGCATGGGCGCCGACGTGGTGGGCGGCATACCCCACTTCGAATACACCCGCGACCAAGGCGTCAGCTCGGTGAAATTCCTCATGGACCTGGCCGAACGCACCGGTTGCCTGGTGGATGTGCATTGCGACGAAACCGACGACCCGCACTCGCGCTTTCTCGAAGTGCTCGCCGAAGAAGCCCGCAGCCGTGACATGGGCGCCCGCGTCACCGCCAGCCACACCACGGCCATGGGCTCCTACGACAACGCCTACTGCGCCAAGCTGTTCCGTCTGCTCGGGCATTCGGGCATCAGCTTTGTCTCTTGCCCGACCGAAAGCATTCACCTGCAGGGGCGTTTCGACACCTTCCCCAAACGCCGTGGGGTCACTCGGGTCAATGAACTGCTCGAAGCCGGGATGAACGTGTGCTTCGGCCAGGACTCCATCGTCGACCCGTGGTATCCCCTGGGCAACGGCAACATCCTGCGTGTGCTGGAAGCCGGGCTGCATATCTGCCACATGCTCGGCTACCGCAACCTGCAAAGCGCCCTGGACCTGGTCACCGACAACAGCGCCAAGGCCATGGCCCTGGGCGAGCGCTACGGGCTGGAACCGGGGCGCCCGGCGAACCTGCTGATCCTGTCGGCGGACAGCGACTACGAAGTGATCCGCAGCCAGGGCTTGCCGCTCTACTCGATTCGCAATGGCGAAGTGCTGATGAAGCGGCAGATGCCGGTGGTGGAGTTTGCGCAGCAGCCAGGCTGATTTCCCTGTGGCGAACTTGCTCGCGACGGCAGTAGGTCAGTTGCATTGATGTTGGATGTACTGCCGCCATCGCGAGCAAGCTCGCTCCCACAGGGGCTCTGTGTCGGACACAACATTGATGTCCACTGAAGATCCCTTGTGGGAGCGAGCTTGCTCGCGATAGCGGTATAGGCCGCACCGCAAAACCTCCAGAACGCCCTACGGCACAAGCCGCGCCGTACCGAACAACCTGACCCGCACCAACTCGCCCGCCTCTTCTTCCAGCAAAATCGGCGCCGTGCCGCCGGGCATCACCACCCTCACCACGCCCGCCTTCACCCAGCCCACCCGCCACGCAGCACTGGCCACCGCGCTGGCACTGGTGCCCGAGGACGCGGTAGGACCTTCGCCACGCTCAAACACCCGCGCCACGATTTGCCCTTCGGCCTGCAGACTGGCCCATTGCAGATTCACCCCCGCGGGGCACGGCAGCCCGGCGCCACCCGGGGCGGCATAGGCGATGCGAACCAGGCTTTGCGACAGCGCCGCAGCGCGCATCTGAGAATTGCTCGGCAACGCCTCGGTACCGTCCACCAGCGTCACGCAATGAGGATTGCCAATGTTCACGAACTGGCTGTTGCCCCACGCCGGGTTCAACCGTTCAAGCGCCGCCACACGGCTGACATCGCGCTGGTTGAACATCACACGCTCGACATCCTGGGCACCGACAGCCCCGGGCCCGAACAGCGGTTTGCCCAAGTCCAGCCAGAAGCCTTGGGCGCCTTCGAATTCAGCGGCGCGAACCGAAGTTCGCAACGGAGACAAACCGTCGGATTTATCGTGATGGACCTGCAGCAAGCAATCACCCGTCCCCGCCATCAAGCCCTGCTCTCGCAAGGCCTGGGAGAAAATCGTCAGGCCATTGCCGCTGCGCTCGGCCAGTGTCCCGTCGGTATTGACGATCAACAGATCAAAGGGCGGTTCACGCTGGAACGGGCCAATCAGCAACCCATCACTGCGATGCGCCTTGCCATCCGGCGGCGCCTCACCCGGCGCCCAGGCGCAGAACGCGTGCACGGCCGCCGTTGCCCAGGACTCGCGGGTCTGCGCGGCCTCGGCGGCCGACTGAGGCAGACCGATACCATGGTCACGGGCCTGCTGCGGTGAAACGACTCCATAGAGATTGCCACGTGCGTCGTAGAACAGTGCCATGCATCGGGTCCGGAGGAAGCCAGGAAGGGCCGGTAGTTTAGGCGAAGCCTGTCAGGTTCGACAGGTGCGCAGCCGTCTGGTGAACCCGTACAAGGCCCAGTGACCCGCAATGTCCTAGGAGGAGGCTTCAGGGCTTTGGCACCTTGGGGTCGCGGTGCGGTCAGTGAATATGCAAGCATAGCCCCCCTGCCTGCACCACCGCACTGCACTGCACGAAAACCAAGGACGTTTCATGACTGCCATTACGCCCCCGCCCGTCTTTGTCCCCGGACGCCTGGAACAGATGTCCACCCGCATCGCCTACCTCATCGCCGGCATCGGCATCGCCGCCTGGGCGCCGCTGGTGCCTTACGCCAAGGTGCGGGCGAACCTGGATGAAGGCACCCTCGGCTTGCTGCTGTTATGCCTGGGGGTCGGGTCGATCCTGGCGATGCCGATTTCCGGTGCGCTGGCGACGCGGTTCGGCTGCCGTCGGGTGCTCAGCGGCGGCACGCTTCTGATCTGCCTGGCGCTGCCGCTGCTGGCGACAATGACTTCCCTGCCCTGGCTGGTGGCCGCGTTGTTCCTGTTTGGCGCCGGGCTCGGCACCGTGGACTCGACCGTGAACCTGCAAGCGGTGATCGTCGAGCGGGCCAGTGGCAAGACCATGATGTCGGGTTTCCACGGCATGTTCAGCCTCGGCGGGATTATTGGCGCGGCCGGCGTGAGCGCCCTGCTCGGCCTGGGGCTTTCGCCGCTGGGGGCGACGCTGGTGGTCAATGGCGTGCTGCTGGTGGCGTTGTTCAAGGCGGCGCCGCACCTGTTGGCCTACGGCAGTGAAAGCTCGGGACCGGCGTTCGCCATTCCCCATGGCATAGTGCTGTTTATCGGCATCCTTTGTTTCATCGTGTTCCTGGCCGAAGGTGCGGTGCTGGACTGGAGCGCCGTGTTCCTGACCACCGAACGCGCGGTGGATAGCGCCTATGCCGGGCTGGGTTATGCCGCCTTCGCGCTGACCATGACCATCGGCCGCCTGACCGGCGATTCGGTGGTGCATCGCCTGGGGGCCAAACGCGTGATCATCTATGGCGGGTCGATCGCCGCCGCGGGGTTCCTGCTGGCGACCCTCGCGCCGATGTGGCAAGCGGCGCTGCTGGGGTATGCGTTGGTAGGTGCCGGGTGTTCGAACATCGTACCGGTGCTGTACACCGCCGTCGGCAAACAGACCCTGATGCCGGAAGCGATCGCCGTACCGGCCATCACCACTATCGGCTATGCCGGCATCCTCGCCGGTCCGGCGCTGATCGGCTTCGTCGCCCATGGCAGCAGCTTGAGCTTTGCGTTCGGGTTGATTGCGTTGTCGCTGGTGGTAGTGGCGGCCAGTGGCAAAGTGTTGAAGGTCTGATGCCTCCACACAACTCTTATGGAGAGGAGATTTATCTGTGGCGAGGGGATTTATCCCCGTTGGGCTGCGCAGCAGTCCTAAAGACGGCTGAATGCAATCAGCCTGACACACCGCTGCGACAGTAATTGGGGCTGCTTCAGCCCAGCGGGGATAAATCCCCTCGCCATAGGATTGGGTTCCAAGCCACAGAATCTTGCTTGACTCTCGATCAGAACCCCACACTCGCCTGCACAAAGAACGTACGCGGTGTGCCGACGTAAATGCCCGAGTTGTTGTCGCTGGAGCGGGTGTAGTACTGATGATCGAACAGGTTTTTCACCCCGGCGCCGACTTTCAGGTTCGACAGCTGTGCACCGAAGTCATAGCCGGCGCGCACGTTCCAGAGCACGTAGCCCGGCATGTCGCCGTACTGCCCATCGGCGGTGCCATCGGTGATGTAGTCGCCGCTGAAGCTGCCGTCGGCATTCACGTTGTTGCCCGGTGAGCGCTGCTTGGACTGGGCAAAGGCGTCGAGGTTGTAGGTCCAGCGGTTGACCTCGTAACGCAGGCCCAGGTTGGCCACCTGGCGGGAATAGAACGGCAGGTCGCGGCCCTTGAAGCTCGGGATCTCGCCTTCGTAAGTCGCGCGGGTGTAGGTGAAACCGGCGTTGGCGGTGAGGCCTTCGAGGCGTGGGTCGAGCGCGGCCATGTCGTAGTGCACCGAAGCCTCCAGCCCCTGGTGCTTGGTCGCGCCCATGTTGGTCCAACCCACGTCGTTGCTGATGTATTGCAGTTCGTCGTCGAAGTCGATGTAGAACAGCGTCACTTCCCCGCCCCACACGTCATCGTTGTAACGCGTGCCGATCTCGTAGGTCTTGGCCTTTTCCGGGCTCAAGCCGTTGGCGGTGTTGTTGCCGTCGCCGCCCTGGCCGAGCTGGAAGTATTGCAGGCTGCCGAACGAGGTCTCGTAGTTGGCGAACAGCTTCCAGGCATCGGACAGGTGATACATCACGCTCAGGGCCGGCAGCGGTTCGTTGCTGTCGATGCTGCGGCGTTTCTCCTGTACGGGGCGGCCGGCGGTGTCGAGCACCGGGCGGTCGTGCCATTCGGTGCTGATGCTTTCGAAGCGGATGCCCGGGGTGATGGTCCACTGGCCGATATCGATCTTGTCATCGATATACACCGCGTGGGCTTCCGTGCCGCCGGTACGGTCCTGGTAGACGTGGCCATCGGCCCCCGGACGCACCACCGGTTCGTTGTTACGCAACGCCAGGCGGCTGGCCTCTTCGTGCATGCCTTCCTTGAGATAACGATAACCGACGCTGGCTTCCTGGGTGGTGGGGCCCAGGTCGAACACGTGGGACACCCGGGGTTCGATGCCGAAGGTGTAATAAGTGCGCGGGGAGGACACCAGGTTGCGCTGGTCCCGGGAAGCGATGGTGCTGCCACGGTAGCTGTCGGAGTAATAGGTCAGCACTTCGGCCTGGGTGCGTTCATTGATCTGGCGGATCCACTTGAACGACACATCCTTGCGCCGGCCACTGAAGTCGTCCCAGTCGCGGTCGGACTGGTACGGGTCCGCGTCGTACTGGGCCTGGGTCAGGCCGCCGGGCATGTCGGCCTTGGCGTCGTAGTAGTGGAAGTTCAGCGAGAAGTCGTCGACATCGGTGGGGGCCCAATGGGTCTTGAGAATCACGTCGTCGATGTCGTTGCCGTTGTTGCTCCGGCGATACCCATTGCCGTTGACGCCCGAATACAACAGCGCCACGCCCAGGCCATTGTCGGCGGTGCCGCCGAGGAAGGCCGTGTCGATGTGCTTCCAGCCGCCGCGCTGGGAGGTTTCCAGGGTGGTGCCGATTTCACCGGTGGCTTTCTCCGGAATGGCACGGGTCACGAAGTTGATCACCCCACCGACGTTCTGCGGCCCGTAGCGCACCGAGCCGGCGCCGCGCACCACGTCGACGCTGTCCAGGTTGCCCAGGGCAATCGGCGCCATGGACAGTTGCGGCTGGCCATAGGGCGCGAACGCCGCCGGTACGCCGTCGATCAACACCGTGGAGCGTGGCGACAAGCGCGAGGTCAGGCCGCGCACGCCGACGTTCAGGGAAATATCGCTGCCGCCGGTACCGTTGGCCTCTTGCACCTGCACCCCCGGCACCCGCCGCAGCACGTCGCCGACGTTCATGGCGCCCTGCTCCACCATCGCTTGGCGGCGGATCACCGTACGCGCACCGGGGTGGTTCTGCACCACTTCGGCGTTGGCATCGCCGAGCCAGTCACCGACCACCTGGATTTCAGTCGCCCCTAGCTCCAGCGGGCCGGCGTTGGACGCCGAAGGTGCTGGCAACACGGTCACCGATCCCTTATCGATCTGGTATTGCAGGCCACTGCCCTGCAGCAATTGGCGCAAGGCCGCTTCCGGGGACAAGTTGCCGTCCACCGCCGGCGCTTGTTTACCGGCCACCGATTCGGGGCTGAAGAACACCTGCAACGCGGTCTGCTGGGCGAGCTGGCTCAGGGCTTGCCCCAACGGTTGCGCCTGGATGTGAATGGCGGTGGCGGCCTGATCGGCGAACGCCTGGGACATCGCGGCGCTGACCGCCAGGGTCAGGGCCAGGGGCAGCCAGCGTACGTGGGTACGGTTGTTGTTTTTGGCGGTGGTTTTCACGTCGAACCTTGTCCTGTTGATCGCAAGAATACGCGTCTGTTAATGCAAACCAGTTGCAGTTGGACAAGAAGACGAAGAACTCGGAAAAAACCTGAATCTATCGTGCGATTATTTCCTGGCTGCCGTCATCCAGGTTGCGCACGGTCACCGGCAGGATGTTCGGCAGCGCCTTGAGCAGCGCCTCGGGGTCGTCGGCGCGGAACACGCTGGTCAGGCGCAGGTTGCCCACCGCCGCGCTGCCGACCCGCAGGGGCTGGCTGCGATAACGAGAGACTTCTTCAGCCACTTCCTTGAGCGGCGCGTCGTTGAACACCAGTTTGCCATTACGCCAGGCAGTGAGCGCCTCGGTGTTGACCGCGTAAGGCGTGGCGACGTTGCCCTGGGCATCGATCTGGGTACCGAGGCCCGCTGTCAGGCTGACCAACTGAGCCGGGGACGCGGCGCGGCCCTGGACTTGGCCCTGGACTTGGCCCTGGACCTTGACGCTGCCCTCTGCCACCGCCACCCGGGTCTTGTCGGCATCGCGGCGCACATCGAAGCGCGTTCCGGTCACCGTCACCTGGCCGTTGCCCGCATCGACGGTCAATGGCCGGGCAGCATCGTGTTCGACGTTGAACAGGGCCTCGCCCTCGACCAGTTCCACCCGGCGCTGACGGTGTGCGAATTGAATACGCACCCGGCTACGGCTGTTGAGGTCGATCATCGAACCGTCCGGCAAGGCGATATGCCGACGCTCGCCAAGGGCGGTGGCGTATTCGCCGCTGTAGTCGGTGGAAGAACTCAAACCGCTGAACAGCCCCAACCCCAGCGCCACCGCGAACAGGCCGGCGGCGACGGCATAGCGCAGCAGCGGCCGACGCTTGGGACGTTCGGCGGGAGGTTCGCACAGCGCTCGCAGGCGTTCCTTGGGCAGCAGGTCCGTGGCGCTCCAGATACCCTGGAGCAATTGAATTTCGTCACGGTGGTTGGCATGTTCGTCCAGCCAGGCTTCGAAACGCTGGCGCTCCTCGACACTCATGGCCGGCGCTTGCAAACGCACGAACCATTGCGCCGCCGCGTCGCGAACCCTGTCCTGCCCGCACGGGCATTCACGGCTATCCATCATGGAAGGTCCTGTGGCTCAGGTGGAAGAAGACGACGGATCATTGGCCTGGTCCGTCCAGGCGATCGCGCAGATGCCGCAGGGTGCGGATCATATACTTTTCCACCATGTTTTTTGACAGGCCCAGGCGCTCGGCGATTTCCGCCTGGGTCAAGCCTTCGATCTTCTGCCAGACGAACACCGTGCGGCAGTTGGCCGGCAGCTCGGCAAGCGCCCGCTCGATGGAGTCCGCCAGTTGGATCGCGTGCATGAAGTGCTCCGGGTCGCCCGAAAACGACTGACCAGGGTCGATAACAGCCTCTTCCATGGCCCCCCGTCGATCTTCGCGCCGATAGCCATCCACTGCAATGTTGCGCGCCGTCTGATGTAAATAGGCCCGTGGCTGCTCGACCCCGCTCGAATCCGACTCAAGCACCCGCACGAAGGTGTCATGGGCCAGGTCCTCGGCCTGCTGGCGATTGCGCAGGCGACGGGTCCAGGTGCCGATCAACTCTTCGTAATGCTCGAAAAAGCCGGGTCTGCGGGGCTGCTTGGGGGTCATCACGGCACGCGGTGGAAACGGGGCGTGAATAGTAATGGTTACTATTCATATGAAGCAAACCTATTACGGCGCCTGTTGGCTGTAGGTTTTCGCTGATCTCTACCATCAACATGATGAACACGCAGATTGCCTGCGCCGCCCAAGAGCAGACTTCAGTCTCCGAAGAGGTGAACCGCAGCGTGCATCAGATTGCCGTAGTGGTGGAAAACGTCGTCGAGCAAACCCGACGAGCCAGGAAATAAAGCTCGGACCAATCAATAAGTCGTGACCTTTAAAATCACGATGGCGTGAATCAGCGGGTGCTCGCCCTTTTGCAGCGATGCAACCCGCAGTGCGAAACAAGTCCATCACAAGGTCGAAGGTCAATCACTCTTCTTACACGGCCCAACAGGAGCAGCCCAGGGCACCAAAGAAACTTCGTGGGTCCGATACTGGCGCATCAGATCCCCATGCACCGGCATGATCGTGACCGTGCAGGCTGCAAGAGCTTGCGCAGCCGCACGAAGCCGCGACTTGGGCGCGCAGCGGAGCCAGCGAGTTTTTGCCTGCACCCTCTGGGTCTCCCCAAGCGCCATAACCTTTGAAGGTACGCGCCGGCGACCAGTCGGGCATCGCGGGCGGTAGCGGGTTGTCGTCAAGCGGGGCGAATTGGCCGGCACCGTAGACCACGCGCCCCCCCACCACGGTCATATCGGCGGTGAGAAAAGAAATCTCGTCTTCAGGCACGGTGAAGTAGTCTTTGCTCGGCACAATCAGGTCAGCAAAGTGACCGGTTTGGATGCGACCGCGTTTGCCCTCTTCGTTAGAAAACCAGGCGACATTCTCTGTCCACATGCGCAACGCTGCTTCGCGATCAAGCAGGTTTCGTTGGGGATACAGATTCAGACCGCCCACAGTTTTACCGGTGACCATCCAAGACAGCGAAACCCAGGGGTTGTAAGAGGCGACGCGGGTGGCATCGGTACCCGCAGACACTTTCACGCCTTTTTCCAGCATGCGCGCCACGGGCGGGGTTGCTTCAGCCGCGCGGGCGCCGTAGCGCTCGACGAAGTATTCCCCCTGATAAGCCATGCGATGTTGAACGGCGATGCCACCGCCAAGTGCAGCGATACGGTCGATCGATTTGTCCGAGATAGTTTCGGCATGATCAAAGAACCAATTGATGCCAGCGAGGGGGATGTCCTCGTTGACCTTCTCGAACACATCCAGCGCACGGGTGATGGTTTCGTCGTAGGTGGCATGCAACCGCCATGGCCATTGGTTCTGCGCGAGGATGCGCACGACTTCCTCCAGTTCACCCTCCATCTCGGGCGGCAGGTCCGGTCGCGGCTGGCGGAAATCCTCGAAGTCGGCAGCGGAAAACACCAACATTTCACCCGCGCCGTTGTGACGGAAGTAGTCGTTGCCCTGCTTGTACTTGACGCTGGAGGTCCACTCGAGGAAATCCTTCTTCTCTTCCTCAGGTTTCTGAGTGAACAGGTTGTAGGCCAACCTGACCGTCATTTGGCCATTGCTGTCCAACTTCTGGATCACTGCGTAATCGTCGGGATAGTTTTGGAAACCGCCGCCCGCATCAATAACCCCTGTCACACCCAAGCGATTGAGCTCACGCATGAAATGGCGGGTGGAGTTGATCTGATAGTCGAGGGGCAACTTCGGCCCCTTGGCCAACGTGGCGTAAAGGATCGTCGCGTTGGGCTTGGCCAACAGCAGGCCCGTAGGAGCACCACTGGCATCGCGGTAAATTTGCCCGCCTGGTGGCTCGGGGGTATCTCGGGTATAGCCGACCGCACGCAAGGCCGCACCATTGAGTAAGGCCCGGTCATAGAGATGCAGCAGGAATACAGGCGTATCGGGCGCGATCGCATTGATCTCGCCGATGGTTGGCAAGCGCTTTTCAACGAACTGGTGTTCGGTGAAACCACCGACCACGCGAACCCATTGCGGTGCTGGCGTGTTAGCCACTTGGCGCTTGAGCATGTCCATGGCGTCAGCCAACGAACGCACACCGTCCCAGCGCAATTCCAGATTGTAGTTAAGACCGCCGCGGATCATGTGGGCATGGTTGTCGACTAAGCCAGGCAGTACACGACGGCGCTTGAGGTCGACAACTTTTGTGGCTGAGCCAGCCAGCGCCATGACTTCCTGGTCTGACCCTACGGCCAGAAACTTGCCATCTTTGATTGCAACGGCGTTGGCGACTGGGTTGGTGCGATCCAGTGTAGTGATCTCGCCATTGTGGAAAATGATATCCGGAATGGAATCGGTCATATTGAGCCCTTCCTTTCTTAGAGTTTCGGAAAAAGCGTTGTGTCCAAAGACGCTACCTAACGCCAGGGTGGAAGCGGCCTCGAGAAATTTTCGGCGCGATGTCATAGGTTGTGGTCCTCACAGATACAAAGCCCGTTTCCTGGGCCTTCAGGGAATAGCCGGACGCCAGAACCGGTTGCTCACGTCTGCTTGGACTCTTGCACCTGCTGCTCCGCAGCCCGACCAGGCAATTGACCTAATACATGACTCACGGCGTGGGTTTTGTCACAGGCGGCGCTGAACGCGGTTCCACACAGCAAGTGCTTGCCTATCGGGATGATCTGTTCACCGACCAGGATTCCAAGCAGCCCGACCAAAGCCACCAGCGGCGGTGCGGGAGAGCGCACGCTCAGCAGGCTATAGACGACACCAACGAGCAGGCCGGCGGCCACGGACAATGCATACATTTTCATGCTCCACCTCGTGTTTTGGACAATAACGGCGATGGGGTGGAGCTATCGCGTCAACGGTGCGCGATAGCTCTTGCATAACGGGCTTACTTGGCCGGGTTCGGACCAATGTGCTCGCCGTGTTGCACGCGCTCAGGAGCCTTATGCACCATGGTGTAGGCATAATCCACACCCATGCCGTAGGCGCCGGAGTGCTCCTGCACGATCGCCATCACGGCGTCATAGGTCTCTTTGCGCGCCCAATCCCGCTGCCATTCGAGCAGCACCTGTTGCCAGGTCACCGGTACGATACCGGCCTGAATCATGCGATCCATGGCGTAGTTGTGCGCGTCAACCGAGGTGCCACCCGAGGCGTCGGCAACCATGTAGATTTCATAGTCCGTGTCGCGCAGGCAGGACAGTGCGAAGGTAGTGTTGCAGACCTCGGTCCACAGGCCAGATACGACGATCTTCTTGCGGCCAGCCGTTGCGGACTTTGCCAAGGCGTCACGAACGTTTTGGTCATCCCAAGAGTTCATCGAACTGCGCTCGAGGATTTTGTTCTCCGGATACACCGCCAGCAACTCAGGGTATGTATTGCCAGAGAAACCTTCGGTTTCCACAGTCGTGATGGTCGTAGGTATGCCAAACGCTTTCGCAGCCTTGGCCAACCCCACGACGTTATTTTTCAACACCTGACGATCTATCGACTGCACACCAAAGGCCATTTGTGGCTGCTGGTCGATGAAAATGACCTGGCTGTTTTGCGGGGTCAGTATCTCTAGGAACTTGTTGGACATGGCGGATTTCCTTAGTCGGTAGACCTGTGCGAAAGCGGCGTTGTGCGTGGCTGCGCAAGCAGAACACTACCCGTCCCGGTAGGCGTAAGGGCCACTTTCCGGGCGAGTTCAGGGGTTGCCGAAAAGCCCCGTGATTTTATGAATGCAGGACTTACCCAGTGGCGTGGAGTGTCTGTTTCGGACGGCTGACAAGGCCTTACTTGAACGGCCTGCAATCCGCTCGCGTAGCTGACTGTGCCGACACAGGAGTAACTGTTAATAAGCATGAGACGAGCACCATTGCTGCAGTGATCGATTTGATTCTTCGAGTAATCATGAGCGCTCCGTTCCTGAGTACCATTTTTCGATTCGCACTGATCCAACCCATGCTGCGGGGTTCCAACGCGTCGAAAGCGACAAGGAGTACAAGAGCAACGGCTATGCCACTTTCCCGAAAGCCATATAAAACTCATGCTTATCAATCGGATATGGATTTCAAACCGACACAACCGGGTGTCGGACCCGGCGTTTATCGGAGGGGCTTGTTTGATCATTTGGTAAGTATTGGCGATGCCTTGCTGATTTGATCAATGCAGCTAAAGCATGGCCGACAGCGACCCGCCTGGGCGGCCACGTGAAGTCAGGCGGCGCCAGTGTCGTCGAATAAGCCGCTTTTCTTCAGACGGTAAGCCAGTGCCGGTCGGGTCAGGCCGAGCATGCGAGCGGCTTGCGAGACGTTTTGCCGCGCAAGCTCCATAGCGCGTCGCATCAGCCGTTCTTCCACAGCGTCTAGGCTGATGTTTCTTTCAAAGATCTGCGTGACCCAATCGGGGTGGGAGTCCGCATCGGTGGCCTGGACCAATGCACCATCCGCGTTGAGACGATCACCGTGCGAATTGCCTGTTTTTGGGAAGACCGCGAAGAGTGCCTCTTGCCCTATGGTTTCGTTGCTGTCGGTCAGGATGACGCCGCGTTCAATCACATTCTCCAATTCGCGAATATTTCCAGGCCAGGCGTAATGGCGACACAGTTCAAGAGCTTTGTCTGATAAACCCAGCGTACGCTTGTGATATTGCAGGTGAAACTTGCTTATAAAGTGCTCGGCCAGCAACGGCAGATCCTCAAGCCGCTCGCGCAGTGGGGGAACCTGCACCGGAAACACATTCAAGCGATAATAAAGATCAGCGCGAAATCGGCCCGCTTTGACAGCGTCAGCGAGGCTTTCATTGGTAGCAGCGATTACGCGCACATTGATCTTGCGGGTCCGTGAATCGCCTACCCGTTCGAGTTCACCCTCTTGCAATACCCGAAGTAACGTCGCCTGCGCTCTGGGCGTCAGCTCTACCACCTCGTCCAGAAAGATGGTCCCTCCGTTGGCGCGTTCGAAGCGCCCTGGGCGGGTCTGATTGGCGCCGGTAAAAGCGCCTTTCTCGACGCCAAACAATTCGGCTTCAATCAGGTCCTGCGGAATGGCCCCACAGTTCACCGCGACAAACGCTTGCTCGGCGCGATCGCTGCGACGATGCACGCTCCGTGCGATGACCTCCTTGCCGACGCCAGTTTCTCCGAGCAGCAGGACCGAAATCTTGCCCTTGGCTGCCTTGTCGATTGTCTTGCATACCTTCAAGTATGCAGGGGAGCGTCCTACTCCATAGAACTGAGTTTCCTGCTTCTCCAGGCTTCTGCGCAGAGAGCTGATCTGTGATTGCAGTTCATACAGCTCCTCGATGATTGGGTCGGCTTGAAAGTACTGTCTGAACGCTGCGGCGTTCTCCCATTCCTCAGCGGGTTTACCAATAATGATGCAGCGCTCATCGCCGCATCCGCGACAGGTCGTTTCCTGGATGATGATTTCGCGTTTCATGAATGAAGAGCTGTACGCACAGGCGTAGCCCAGCAAGGACCAACAAACTGGCGCCGCCATCAGGCCGACCTCAGTCAGGCAGTTCTCGACCTCAAAGGAGTCAATCCATTCGAGCTCGCAGTAAAAATGGCCGGTCTCCTGATCCACCTCTAACTGGATGGGTTTCGCATTGACCATGCCTTTGAGGGAATGCAGTTGCGGTCCAACCAGGAACATCTCCAATTCCGGACTGTTTGGCCTTAGCTTGCGGGCCATTTCCGCATCCTTGAGTCCAGACTGGTAGCCAAGACGCAGGAAGAACCCCTTGGCGCGGTCGACGCCGAGGCTATTGATGAGTTCACGGCGAAAATTAGCCATCGCCGACACCTGCATCAACAACATGCGCTGCTCACCGAACCAGATCTTGCCTTCCGTGCTTTGAAAGCGGACCTGATCGCTCAGGTCCTGAAAGCCGGAATAGTGGAGCTCAGGGTTGTATCTGACAGCCATTGAGAGAGACCTCGATTAATGTTTTAAGCGGTCTTGATTAAGCTATGACGCCGAATGAAAGCACCGAAACGATCAATCGCGATATCACGGGATTTTAGTCCATTGGCTACGTAGAGCCGGCCGGGCCTCACGAAGCAAAGCCACCACGGCGCACGGGCTTCACGGGACCATCAACGCATTTATCAGGCGCCAACTTTGAGAGCTGATCACAAAGCCTGCGGGATGATCGTCACAGTCCGACGTGATGTTGATGATCCGGCCCCATCCGCGCTCGGCCATCTGCGACGTTAATGCTTGATCAGCCGAATGAACTCGCCAGGGGTCCTTTATTAGGGTCAATGGCGAGAGGACGTCGGTTGCGCAGGCACAAAGCCGTTAGGCATACCGATGGGGCATGAAAGCGGGGATGGGGGCGCCTCCCTGGCAAAGCGGCACTTAACTGGCCCCTCATCCCCATGCGGATCAACCTTCAGCGGGTACCGGCGTGTTGAGCAATTGCTGCTCCCACAGATACGCAATGCCGCTACCGGCTGCGTGTTGGAGAAGCACGTCGGTTACAGCGCCTGCGGTATCGAGGCGTGCCCAGTCGCGCTGCCATTCAGCCATGACTGCCAACCAAGTCATGACATTTGCCCCGGCGCCGACCATGCGTTGGATGGCGACTTGATGGGCCTCGACCGAAACGCCACCGCACGCGTCGGTGACCACGGTCACGTCCCAGCCTTCCCCCAGTGCTTGAATCGCTGGCATGGCGACGCAGACTTCAGTCCACAGGCCAGCGAGGACCAATTGCTTGCGAGCTGTCGCCTTGACCGCGTCCACTACCTTCTTGTCTTCCCAGGTGTTGATCAGGGTTCGGTCAATCACCTCTTGGCCGGGAAAAACGTCGGTGATTTGCGGAAAAATCCAACCGCCGCGCTCGGCGATCACACTGGTCAGAATGGTGGGGACGTTAAACGCCTTCGCGGCCTTCGCCAATGCTGTCGCACAGTTGACCGCTGCGTGCGGATCGTGGCTATTCAGATTGGTGAGTTGGAAAGGCTGGTGGTCGATCAGCACCAGTACAGAGTCTTCAGGACGAAGAAGCGAAGCAAGTCCGTTACGAAAAGCCATTAATCCATCCTCTTGTTGCCGTTGGTTAGCGCGATTATTAGCGGGATCAGTTTTCGCGCAGCGTGCCTTATGAGCGACGATGCCTAGTGCACTGTGCAGGGCCCTCAAACCTTCGGGTAGTAGCGCCCGGCGACTAACTGTGTCGCGGAATGAGGAACGCCACGGTCGTTGCTGCCATTTCCCGGGCGTTGGGCTTCACGGCTTCATGACGACGCGCCGTTGCGCGCCGCTGGCGACGGCGATCACCGTAGCGCCCGCTTGCGCCGCCAGTTGAAACGCAGCCACTCCCACCCCGCCCCTGCGCGCAAAACAAGGGTGCTCAGCGAACCGCTGCTTGAATATTGCGACCAGGCGGCAAACATTCCCGAGTCGTCAGAGAGCGACAGCCACGTCACACGTAAGCGAGTATGCGGGGAGCTCACTCAAAGGCGGCGCTCGCCATCAGCAGGCCGAACATCGCCAATACGCCGCCGGTGATTCGTTTGCCCCAGGTGGCCGCGCCCGGTTTGGCCAACCTGTCAGCCATTTTTTTCGCGGTTAACGCGTAGGTCGCCGAGACCATGAATTTGATCAGCACGAAGAGCGCAATCAGGCCCAGCAGCGCACCGAGATTGGCGTGCTCAGGATTACCGACAAACTGCGGCAGCAAGGACGAAAAAAACAGGATTGCCTTGGGGTTGCTGATGCCCACCACAAAAGATTTTCCCCACAGCGTCGACCAGCGTTTAGTCGGCACGCCGGCAATTGGGTTTACCCCGCTGCGGCCCGCCAGGCGCAGTTGCTGAATACCGAGCCACACCAGATACCCGGCACCAGCCAGTTTGATCGCCAAAAACACGCCGGGGTTGGCCATCAGTAGCGCATCCATACCCAGCAGCGAACAACTGGCAAGCACCGCGATCGCCAGCAGGTCGCCGGTGAGCATCCAAATGGCCCGGCCTGGGCCGTAAACCAAGGCGTTGTTAATCAGAAAGATTGTCGACGGCCCCGGTGACCCCACCTGAGCGACAGCAATCAGCGCAAACAACAAATAGTCGATAAGCGACATGGGCGACCCTCGGACGAACCCGTTGCGAAGATGCCGCTACACTAGGCATCAAGTGGTTCATCCGACAGAGCCATTTAAACGATATTTGTATGGACCATTATGAGCAAAGGTAAAACCACTTCGGCGATTGAATTGCCGCTGCCGGCCGAGGGTAGCGCTGCGACCAAACAGGAGCGGGCATACCTGGCCATACGTGAAGCAATTTTGCAGGGCCTGCTGCACGCCGACGATCGACTGCCTTCCACCCGCGTGCTCGCGCAGCGTTGGGGAATTGCTCGCGGCACCCTTGAAAGCGTTTTCGAACGGTTGCAGTTGGAGGGTTATATCCTTCGTCAGGTGGGCTCAGGCAGCCGGGTGAGCGCGATGATTCCCGACAGCTACCTGAAGGCGGTAAGTGGCACGCGCCCACCTATGCCCGCGCCGAAAACATCCACCAGGCGCGAGTCCAACTCGACACGGCCGACAGCAGAAAATCGTGCCCAGGTCGGCGTGCCGTTTGTGGCCCGTCTGGCCAATCCGCTGCTGATTGCCCTCACTGAATGGGCAGCCCATTTGCAACGCGCCATGGCGGCAATTACGCCGGAACAAATGTGCAGCACCGAAACCGAAGGCGCGTGGGTGTTACGTGAACAGGTCGCCCGGTATCTGCGTAACCACCGCGGAATTGATTGCCAGGCCGAGCACGTGCTGATCACCAATGGCATCCGCCATGGCGTTGATCTGGTTGCGCGCTGCGTCCTGAAAGCTGGCGATCAGGTGTGCGTGGAAGATCCTGGCTACCCGGCCGTACACCGTACCTTTGCTCAGGCCGGCGCGTCGTTGCGGTATGCGCCCATTGATGAGCAAGGCATAGATCTACGCGCCTTACCCAACATGGTTAACTGCCGTTTGGCCTATGTCACGCCGGCGCATCAGTCGCCGCTTGGGGTGATCATGTCGGCCACCCGCCGCCTGGAACTCCTTGACTGGGCGCAGCGCCACGATGCCTGGATCATCGAGGACGACTACGACAGCGAGTTCAACTACCACAGCGCACCGCTGCCAGCTCTCAAGTCCATCGACTCGATGCAGCGGGTGGTGTACTGCGGCAGTTTTAACCAGGCACTATTTTCCAACCTACGCCTCGGCTATCTGCTGGCGCCGCCGCCCTTACACAATCAGATTCTCACCCTGTGGCACACGGTGGGACGCAGCGTCGGCGTCTCTGAGCAACTGGGCCTGGCGGCATTTATGCGCAGCCCCGCTTTTCTTCGCCATCTGCGCCGTGCCCGTCAGGAATACCAGACCCTGCGTGACATCGTGCTGGATACCTTGCGCACCCATGCGCCGGGGCGCTACCGCATCAGCGGTGAACACGCGGGGTTTCATTTGATCCTGTGGCTAACAGCGGAACAGGACGAAGACCTGCTCATCAAAGCAGCGAAACAGGCCGGGCTGCAGTTGCAACCGCTTCGCCAATCCTGTCATCAGATCCAGCTCAAACCCGCGCTGGTTCTGGGCTTCGCCGCCCTCACTCGCGCACAGGCAAAAAACGCCGCGATTAAGCTCGCCCAGTTGCTGAACGCACCCCGACCTTCATCCCCGGGGTGCGCTGCGGACGCTGGGTAGCAATGTTTCAGCCTCGTCCAGCGCTGCGAATAAAACCTGCGCCTGCTCGTAGTAAATGATGCCATCCGCAGTCACTTTGGCCCGGCGCGTAGCGCGACTGAGCCGCTTGACGCGCAAGCGTGCCTCCAGTTGGCGTACTGGGGTTTTGCTCATCAGCAAGGTTGGCCGACTGTAAAACCATCGACTACGTATACATAGCTGGGAAGTACAGCGTGATCGATAGCGAATCACCACTTCCATAAAAATATCCGGCACTCCATGAGGTAGCGGGAACAGTAATTAACTTACAAGTTTCCTGCCTCTAACCTGGGTAGTCAGGATGACTGAATATTTTGTTACTTCCTCTGCGTCCGCCTTGTTTATTGCTTAGTAACAGCCGTTTTGCCTTCATCTCCCACTCAGCCATGAGCTCACCAAGACTGGGTTTTCAAACTGCCCCAAGTGAACCTAAAAGCCCAGCATTGATGCTGGGCTTACTTATGGGCGCAACAGAGCTGGTGGGGTAATACGACCCAATCAGTGCACTCGAATAGTTGTCGAAAGACTTCAATTTCACACTCGTGAATAAGGCCAGCACCCAATTAGATGTTCCGATTTGTGCGACACAGTAAAGCACTCCATGAGGCTACAAACAAAGGAACTGGAACCCTAATATCCGCCCCCGTATCGGCGCGATCGCCCCATCCTTGGTGAAGGCGCGCGGCCAAATAACTGCATACCCGATAGGTGAGTAATGATGGATTTGGATGGGAAACGTGCGCTGGTGACGGGAGGAGCTCGCGGGATCGGCGCCGCTATCGCAGTAGCACTGGCAGAGAGTGGCGCCGATGTCGCATTCACCTACCAGCACTCGACGGAAAAAGCTGAGGCAGTGGCCAAATCCATCGGTGAAAAAGGGCGTCGCGCTATCGCAATTCAAGCCGACAGTGCCAACCCAGAAGCCATTGAGCGCTCTGTCGCGCAGGCCGCCTCGGCGCTAGGCGGCCTCGATATTCTCGTCAATAGCGCGGCTATCGGCTTAAGCGGAATGATCGTCGACATTAATGTGGACGACTATCAGGCGCTGATGGATATAAACGTGCGAGGCCCCGTGCTGTTCGCAAAGGCGGTCATCCCGCATCTGTCCGATGGCGGACGAATCATCTCAATTGGCTCGGGATTGGCAGAGCGGGTGCCCTTTGCGGGTGTAACAGCCTATGCAATGTCCAAGTCGGCGCTGCTCTCCTTCACCCGAGGTCTGTCGCGCGAACTCGGCCCCAACGGCATCACCGTGAATCTTGTCCAGCCGGGGTCGGTCGACACCGACGCAAATCCAGCAGACGGTCCTGCGGCCGATTTTCAACGGAGCCTGTCGTCCCTGGGGCGTTTTGGCAAGCCTCACGAGGTTGCAAGTGCGGTGGTCTATCTGGCGAGTCCTGCCGCGAGCCTGATCACGGGCGCCATCCTGACTGTGGATGGCGGTGCGATCGCTTAAGCAACGCACTCAGGCGACTGCCCGCGGCAGTCGCCTGCCACGGACTGTCGGTCAGGGGCTGAAGCGCACTTGTGGCCGTTTGCAGAGGCAGGAAGCATTGGATATTGAGGATCTTAGAACCTTCGTCGAGGTCGCTGACGCGGGCGGCGTTTCGTCCGCGGCCCGGCGTATGGGTGTCGCGAAATCGATAATAAGCCGCAGGCTTCTAAGGCTGGAAACCCAACTGGGCGTGCAGCTATTGGCCAGAACGACTCGTGGTGCAGCTGTCACTGAAGCGGGAGCCGCCTTGCGAGAGTATGCCGCACGGATCGTCGCTGAGTTTGACGCGGCCAGGGACGCCATTGTTCCAGCTGGAGACCTTCGAGGCCGCTTCCGGATCGCAGCACCGATCTCGTTTGGCCCGACACATATTGCTCCCGTGCTTGCAGAAATGGGGCGACGCCACCCTCTCCTGCACATTCATACGAGCTACAGCGATCGAATCGTCGATCTGATTGGCGAAGGCTACGATTGCGCTATTCGGGTCGGCCATTTACAGAGCTCCAATTTCATCGCAAAGCGTGTGGGCAGCATTTACGGCAAACTCGTAGCGAGCCCGGACTATGTGAAAACACATGGAGCGCCGGAGGCTCCCCACGAGCTTCTTGAACATGAATCTCTTATGCAGGGTGCGGAAACCTGGCGGTTCATGGACGGCGAAAAGCTCATCATGGTCAATCCCCAGGGGCGCTTCAAGGCTGACAATCCTGTCGCGCTCGCCGCGGCAGCCGTTGCTGGCCTGGGTCTTGGGTATCTTTCTGATAGCGTCATCGACAAGCACATCAAATCTGGCGCGCTGGTGTCCGTAATGCTCAGGTATCCCCCCATGCCGGCTGGCATTTACATTGTTCGCCCCCAAAGCCAGCACCCCGCGCGAAAGATACGGGTACTGACGGACATGCTGGTCGAGTGGTTCGGAAACGCGAGCTAGTGCAGCGCCAACTCCCTTTAAAAGGCTAGCGGTCATCCTCAGTCCATGACCCAATGGCGCACTGATCTCCCCAAGCGCTCCCTTTCTTGCGACACAGTTTGACTCGCGAGAGCAGATCGAAAGGGGGCAACCTTCTGAAAAGGGTCAATCCGAAGACGGACGCCTGAGGGAGCGTGCTCGCGATGGCGGTGCATCAGTCAACCTCATTGTTGAAAGTCAGTCCGCTATCGCGAGCAAGCTCGCTCCCACAGGTCAAATGGACTGGCCTCTGGCTGGACCAGGTCTGGCGCACGTCAAGCACACCGCCAGAACGCCACACAGGATCAAGGTCCAACCCAGCGCCTGAAACCAGGCGGCGAGCATCAACGCGCCGCCGATCAACAGGTAATAGAACAAGCCAAGCAACGCACCGGCGGTGCCCATGCAGTCGCCATAGCGAACCAGCGCGGCGCCCAGCACGTTGGGTATCGCCATGCCAAACGCCAGCACCACCAATAGCATCGCCGCAACAAAACCACCCCTGTCCAGCAAGGCCTGAACGCTCATCCCCCCGATCAGCAGCGCCACTGCCGCCATCGTCGATAATCGGTTGCCATCGAATCCCTGTGCCAGCAAGCGCTTGTTTAGCCAAGCCCCCAAGCCCGAGCCCAGCGCCAAGATCACGCCGCTGTAGCCAAACCACTCAGGGCTCAGTCCAAGTCGTTCGAACTGGAACGGCGCGAGGTTGTAGTAACTGAACAGCGCGACGTTGAAGGCGGCGACCAGAAATGACGAACGCCAGATGAATGGATCCTTGAGCATGCGCCATAGCGTCTTCGATAAGGCTTGTGCAGGGAGACGGGCCGGCAGGGTTTCGGGCAAGGCCCGTGCGCACCACACCAGTAAAATCAATGACAACATCAAGAGGCCGCCGAGTACGCCCTGGTAACCAAAGAGTCGTACCAGGCTGGCGCCGCTGAACAACCCCATCGCCGGGCTGGCGGCGAGGGCAATACCGATCACTGAAAAAACCTGGCCCAACTGTGCGCCTTGGTAACGATCACGCAGGACCGTCTGGGTCACCACCGAACCGACTGCCGCCCCAAACGCAGCCAGGGCCTGAACGGTCAGCAGCGCATCGAAGGTGTCGACATTCAACCCCAGCGTCGTCGCTACAGCATACAAGGCCAACCCGCTCAACATGGCGGGTCGACGACCGATGCGGTCACACAGCCGTCCCCACACCGCTACCCCCAGGGCGAACCCCAAGAAAAACGTGGATGACAACTGCGCGGCCATTTCTGCGCTGACGGCAAAACTCGCGCTGATGTCTGCCAACGCTGGGCTGTAGAGGGTCTGGGCAATTTGCGGAAACATCACCAAGGCAATTGCCAGGCAAAGGAAAGGTCGCGAAATCATGCAAGCCAAGCTCGTTCCAAGAAGGGCGACCAGTCTATGAAGACATGACTGTCGTATTATCCGAAGTTCGACAAATAATCCTTGAAATCGGACAAGTTATGGCCTGGCTCGACGCTCATGCCCTATTCGACCCCGACCGCCACGACGCGCCGGTGATCGGCCTCGCGGCAACGCTGGATCGCCATGATTCCGGCGTGCATCGACATCAGCGCGGACAACTGTTGTTCACACGGCAGGGCTGCACACGTATTACCCTGGCGCAGCAACTGTGCCTGCTGCCGCCATCGCGAGCGGCCTGGATTCCGCCGTTGACCTCCCATCGCGCCGTGATGCAACAGAGCGTGGACTATCGATCGATTTACCTGACAGCATCGCTGTGCGCTGACTTACCTTCACACGTGTGCATCATTGACGTATCACCATTGCTACGCGCCGTACTTGAGCCGATCACCGACGCAGCGTTCGACAGCGACTGGACACAAGGCCGTAACATGCACCTGCTGGGGTTGTGCCTGAATGAAATCCGCGAGGCACGGCAACAGCCGATGCTGCTGCCGCTGCCTCAGGACAAACGCCTGGCACCTCTGCTCGCGGCACTGCAGCATTTGCCGCCGACATTGAACGTACTGGAAGCACAAATCGGGGCCAGTGGCCGGACCATTGGCCGGATCTTTCAAAGGGAAACCGGCATGGGTTATCAACAGTGGCGGCAACAATGGCGCCTGATGCGCGCCATTGAACTGCTCGCCACCGGCCGCAGCCTGAGTTACAGCGCCTTCGAATTGGGTTTTGCCAGCGACAGCGCCTTTATCGCCTTCTTCAAGCAAATGACCGGCTTTACGCCAAAAGCCTACTTGGGTTGATTGCCGGCCGGCTTACGCCTCAGGCATCTTGCGAAAGCCCACGGCCAAGCGGTTCCAGCCATTGATGGCGTTGATTGCCACGGTCAGGTCGACCATTTCCTTGGGGCTGAAATGCTCGCTCAGCAGGGCATAGTCGGCGTCCGGCGCGTGGGTGTCGCTCAGACGGGTCAGGGCTTCGGTCCAGGCCAGTGCGGCACGCTCGCGGCCGGTGAAGAACGGCGCTTCGCGCCAGGCGGTCACGGCGTACAGGCGACGTTCGGTCTCGCCGCCCTTGCGGGCGTCGGCGGTGTGCATGTCGATGCAGAAGGCGCAGCCGTTGATCTGCGAGGAACGTAATTTGACCAGCTCCAGCAGGGACTTCTCCAGGCCCAGGTTCGAGGCGGCGTTTTCGAGGGCCAGCATGGCTTTGAAAGCATCAGGGGACGCGGTGTAGAAATCGATACGCGGTTGCATGGTGAACTCCAGAACAATGGGGTGTGGCGCTACGTTAGCCGTGCAGTGGCGCGGTACAAATAGCCAATTATTGGGAAGTTCGGGTGGCCAATGGGAACGCGTCGGGGTTTACCGGAAGGAGGGCTGAAGGCTTGTGGCGAGGGAGCTTGCTCCCGCTCGGCTGCGAAGCAGTCGTAACCCAACCGACGCAGTCCGCCAGGGAAACGGTGTCAGGCCTTTTGGGGCGGCTGCGCCACCCAGCGGGAGCAAGCTCCCTCGCCATAGGGGATAGGCTTCAGGCCCGGCTGCGCAGCCACTGCAGGAAGCGTTTCTTGACGACGGGCTTGGGCAGGTCGCGGGTCAGGTTCTGGGCCAGGTGCATGCGCACGTCCAGCAGGTTTTTCATCGCCTCGTTGATATCGCGACGGGCCTCGAGGCACGGCTTGAGGTAACTGTTTTCGATGCGGTACAGGGTGCAGAACGTTTTGGCGGAAAAAGTCGCCAGGGCCGCCTGCTCGGCGACGATCCCGGCTTCGCCGATCACTTCCCCCGGCCCCATGCGTCCGCCCTCGAGTGGCTGGCCGTTGCGCATGAGGGTGACGCTGACCACCCCTGACTCGATGATGAACAAATGATCGCTGACCTCCCCCGCCGCCAGGATCACATCGCCGGCGCGGAAGGTTTGCAGGGTCATGTTCTGGCTGAAGGTGTCTTTCTCATCCTGGCGCAGGGTGGAGAAAATGCTCGAGCTTTCCAGCAATGCCCGGGGCCGCGAGACCGCCTGGGGCGTGGCGCTTTCACTGGTGGACAGCAGGCTCACGCCCGACGCTTGCAGATGCCGGAACGCCAGGTCGAACAACTGGTTGCGCACCGTGCGTTTCAGGGCCATGGAGGCGACGAACCCGCTGATTTCATACTCCGCCCCGCCACTGTCGCTGCTCTTGAGGGCGACGCTGGGGGCCGGGATGGCGAGCAGGGAACGACAGCCGATCATGGCTCGTTCCAACGCGTCGATCACGGTTTGCGGCCGCGCGTGAGGGCTGACCTGGATGCTGATGGACAGGCCATGGACATCGCTGGGGCGACTGAAGTTGATGACCTTGGCCTTGGCCGCCAACGAATTGGGAATCACCGCCATGCTGCCCTGGGCGGTCTGCAAGCGCGTGGCCCGCCAGTCGATGTCGGTGACCCGGCCTTCAGTGCCGTCGATGGAAATCCAATCATCGAGCTGATAGGGCTTGGTGGTGTTGAGCACGATCCCGGAGAACACGTCGCTGAGGGTGCTCTGCAAGGCCAGGCCGACGATGATCGCCATCGCGCCGGACGTGGCCAGCACGCCCTTGACCGGCAAATCCAGCACGTAGGCCAGTGCCGCGATGACGGCGATCAGGAAAATCACCGCGCCGAGCAAATCCTGCAACAACCGCCCGGTGTGGCCGACCCGTTGCATCATCGCTGCCACGATCATCACCGTCAGGGTTCGCGCGGCGAACAGCCACCAGGTGATCTGCAAACCGGTAGCGGCCAGGTGCCGCGGCACATCGTCGACCCACTGCGCCGGGACCATGGGGTTAAGGCCTTCGTTGAACAGCAGCACGCTGAACAACGAGAAAATCACCAGCCTTGCGCCGACTTTCCAGTAGACCCGATCCGCACTGACCAGATGCCACATCAGTAGGTCGAGCACCAGCAGCGCCAGGGCACAGAGCAGCGGGTGCTCGGAGATCAGAAACAGCATCGGGACAGCTCCAGGTGGGCGATTGGCGAAGATTGGCACAGATTGAACACGCTGTAGAGATCCCCCGCAGATCCCCATGTGGGAGCGAGCTTGCTCGCGATTGCGGTGTGTCAGTCAAGGGTGCATTGACTATCAGACCGCTATCGCGAGCAAGCTCGCTCCCACAGTGTGCTGCGCGACTGTTGCTTTTGCGTTCAATCGTCCATCCGGCCAAAGCGCCCGGAGTGGAAATCATTGAAGGCCTGGTGGATTTCCTGTTCGCTGTTCATCACGAACGGACCATGGCCAACGATGGGCTCGTCGATCGGCTCGCCGCTGAGCAGCAACAGCACCGCGTCGTTATTGGCTTGCAGGCTCAATTGATCGCCGGCCCGGTCGAACAGGGCCATCTGCCCGGCCTCGACCCGCTCGCGGCCATTGACCTGGACCGAGCCCCGCAGCACCACCAAGGCGGTGTTGTGGCCTTCGTGCAGGTCAAGGGTGAGGTTTTTCCCGGCATTCAAGCGGATGTCCCAGACGTCGATGGGGGTGAAGGTCCGTGCCGGGCCTTGGTGCCCTTCGAAGCGCCCGGCGATCAGGCGCAGGCTGCCGGCGTCGTCCTTCAGGGCGATGTTCGGAATGTCGCCCTTGAGGATCGTCTGGTAGCCGGCCGGGGCCATCTTGTCCTTGGCGGGCAGGTTGACCCACAGTTGGACCATCTCCATGAACCCGCCCTGGCGGGCAAACGCTTCAGAGTGGAACTCTTCGTGGATGATGCCGGAAGCGGCGGTCATCCATTGCACATCGCCGGGACCGATCTTGCCGCCGCTGCCGGTGGAGTCACGGTGTTCCAGTTCGCCCTGGTAGACGATGGTCACGGTTTCGAACCCACGATGGGGGTGCTGGCCGACGCCGCGGCGCTCGCTGGTCGGCGTGAATTCGGTGGGGGCGGCGTGGTCCAGTAGCAGGAACGGGCTGATGTGCTTGCCCAGGTTGTCGTAGGAAAACAGCGTACGCACCGGGAAACCGTCGCCGACCCAGTGGGGCCGTGGGCTGGTGTAGAGGCCAATGATGTTTTTCATGCCATGTCTCCAAAATCAGGGACTGCGATTTGGTGGACACAGCTTAAAACCGACACTCTTGGAGCACTAGACGGCAAAAACCGGCCTTAGCGTTCCATTTGGAGAACGACCAAGAACCTGTGGGAGCGAGCTTGCTCGCGATGACGGGGTATCAGCCGAAGATGATCGACAGGCGGACCGCTATCGCGAGCAAGCTCGCTCCCACAGGGTCGGGTCTCGCTCATTCAAAGGTGATTGCGCTTGGCAAACTCCGACAACCCCACCAAGGATTGCAGCCCCAGCTTTTCCAACAGACGGCTCTTGTAGGTGCTGACGGTTTTTGGACTCAGGAACAGGCTTTCAGCGATGTCCTTACCGCGCATGCCCATGGCCAGCATGCGCAAGATGGACAGCTCGCGGGTGGAAAGGCTTTCCAGGGCTTGTTGTTCGCTGCGTTGCTGGAAATCCAGCCTGACGGACATCTGGGGGAAATAGGCATAACCGGACTTCAACGCCTGGATGGCCTTGGTCAGTTCCTTGAGGTCGCTTTTCTTGGTGACAAAGCCCCGGGCCCCGGCCGAGATACAGCGGTTGCAAAAGTGCTGCGCATCCTGGGACGTGAACACCAGCACGCTGCATTCAGGAAACTGCGCCATGATCCAGACCAGCAGGTCCAGGCCATCGAAGCCGTTCATCACCAGATCCAGGATCACCAGGTCTGGCGCGCGCTCCTTGATGATGCCCCTGGCATCGGTCGCGCCGCTGGCGTCCCGGATGTGGGTGAACGCCTCATTCTGGCAAATGAGCCGCAGTGCCCCTCTTATGACAGGGTGGTCATCCACGATCAACACGTCTTTCAAGGCAGCTCCCCAAAACAATACGAACGGCACCGGTGCCATCACCGCACCGAACTCTTGCACAAATGCCAAGCCCTGCCACCTGTCAAGTGTGGACCAAGGGTCTGGTCAGTGTCCATGCCCCTGCCTGAGGGGGCGTACCCACGGTTGCAGCGGCTCATGGACATGAGGATCGACCCACTCCATCAGGCGTCGCAGTGATGCGAGATCAGGCAGTGGCGCCTGGCTCAGATGCACGCTCGATCGACGCGCCACAGGCACCGGCGACTGACTGGCCGGTTGCGCGTTATAAATCATCCCGTGACGCACCTGCGGGTTGTAGATGACAAAATCGTGCAGGTCCAACGCCCCGTCCGCCAACGCCCCGTTGACGACAATCAGGTCGAACGGCTCGCTGCCGTACTCCACCAGCGTGAGCAATTCCTGCAAATGGCTCACGGGGACAATCCGGTGGTAGCCCTGTTGGTTGAACAGACGTTCCAGCACGATTCGATGGGTCTGTTGTGGGTCGGCAATCAGGATACGGAGTGCTTTGTTCGGCATGGCAAGCTTTCCAATAGCAACGCGCCAGGTAGGCACCGGCTCAAGAACATTCAGGGCGCTCAGGCTAGAGGAAGCGTTTGAAGGGCGATGTAGGACTATTCCTAAAATAAGGACAGACACAGCCCCTATGGCGAGGGAATTTATCCCGCTAGGCGCTTTGTCGGCGCTGGCGAAGCCTGCGATCTTGATCGTTCGCTTGGGATTCAAGGGGCTTTGGAAAGATCCCAGCCTCGTTGCACTCGTCAGTTCATACAGTTCCTATAGCGCCTATTCCTCCAGGTGGGTTTTCAGTCGTTCCGCCAGGTGCTCGATGGCTTGGCGAAGGTCTTCCACGGCTTCGGCGAGCAGCACCGTGTCGTTCCCTCGACACGCGCTTTCCAGCGCCTCGCAGGCGGCGATCAGCCGTTGCGCCTGGATGATCCGCGCCCCGCCCTTGATCCGGTGCGCCAGGTCCGCCAGGCCCGGCAAGTCCTGTCGGGTGGCCAAGTCCAGCAGCCGCGCTTGATCTTCGGCATTGCTGCTGACCAGTTCCTCCAGCAACGCCCTGATCGCACTCGTGTCGCCCCCGGTCAGTTGCTCCAGGCCGCTCAGGTCGAGGCCATCGCCGGACTGGGGCGCCCGCGCATCCGGCATGACCGAAGCCAGGCACGCATTGAGTGCCTTGAGGCCGATGGGCTTGAACAGGCAATCGTCCATCCCGGCTTCGACGCAGCGCTGCTTTTCCTCGGGCTGGGCGTTGGCGGTGAACCCCAGGATCACCACTGGCGACAGGCTACGATCGCGCTCTTCGGCGCGAATGGTACGGGCCAGTTCGTAGCCGCTCATCAAGGGCATGTTGCAGTCGGTGATGACCACATCGAAGGGTTCGCTGCGCCAGGCCTGCAGAGCGTCGACACCGTTCTGTGCCTCCCGGACGCGATGGCCCAGGTAGCCCAATTGCTGGGACAGCAGCAAACGGTTGGCCGGGTAGTCGTCGACCACCAGGATACTCAGCGCCGGGACCGGCAGCAGCGCCTCGACCTCGGCAGGCGCCGCCGGCAGTGTGTCGAGCAAGGGCAAGTCCAGCAGAACCTCGACCTGCGTGCCCTCCCCCGGCACGCTGTGCAACACCAGGGTGCCGCCCATCATTTCGCACAACGTCCGGCTGATGACCAACCCCAACCCGGAACCGCTGCGAGCCGGCTGCGGGTGCTGTCCGGCCTGGGCAAAAGGGCTGAACAGGCGGCGCTGATCCTCGGGGGAAATACCGCAACCGGTGTCCTCCACCCGCAGGCAAAGACCCAGGCGGTCGTGCCCGGGAGCCGGCTCGCCGCGCACACTCAGGCGCACTTCGCCCTGGTCGGTGAACTTGATGGCGTTGCTCAACAGGTTCGAGACGATCTGCTTGAAACGTAATGGATCAATCAACACGTCACGGTCGAGTCCGGCATCCAGCACCCAATGCAAGCGCAGGTGTTTCTGCCAGGCCAGGCCCTCGAAAATCCGCGCCACCGACTCGATCAACGTATGCAGATTGGCCCGTTGCGGCGCCAGCGACAACTTGCCCGACTCGATGCGGGCGATGTCGAGGATGTCGCCGATCAGGTCCAGCATGCCATGGGCCGCACCCGACGCGACTTCGATGGCGAATCGGTCGACGACGCCCTGGTCGGCTTTTTTCAGGGCCAGCTCCAGCAGGCCGATCACCGCATTCATCGGCGTGCGGATCTCATGGCTCATGGTCGCCACGAAGGTGGTCTTGGCCCGATTGGCCTCGTCGGCGCTTTCCTTGGCCACGCGCAACTGTTCCAACAGCCGCCGCAGATAAATGCCCCAGCCCAAGGCCACCAGCAACAGCAGCGCAGCAACGGCGAACCCCTGGAGGATCGTGGTGCGGTTGCGCAGCCAATAGCTGTCGTCGATCACCACCTCACTGCGCCAGCGGTTGGTCAGCTCGTCCATTTCTTCCGGGGAAATACTCAACAGCGCCTTGTCCAGGATCGAGTAAAGCGCCAATGCGCCCCGGTTCGTCGCCAGGGCGATGTGCGCGGGCAAGGTACCCACGGTGCTGGTGACTTGCAGCGTGTCGCGGTACTGGCGGGAAATCATGTAGCGGGCGCTGATCAGCGGATTGATCGCTGCGTCTGCCGTGCCGGCGGCGACCATGGCCATGGCGTCGGCCGCATTCTGCGCCGCCACCAACTGCACGCGGGGGAACTGCTCCAGCAGGTAATCGCGCAGCACGTTGCCACGCACCAGCGCCACGCGCTTGCCCGCCATCTGGTCCAAGGTCAGCGCCCTGGCCCTGATCGGCACCACCAACACGAACGGGTTCGTCAGGTACGGTCGGGTAAAGCGCAACTCGTCCTCGAGTTCGGCACTGGGTATGGCGGTTGCCAGGACGTCGGCCTTGCCGCTCTTGATCTGCCCGATCAAATCGTCAACCGAGTCGCCCCGCTGCACATCGAACTTCAAACCGGTGCGCAAGCTGATCCGGGCCAGCACATCGGCGCCGATGCCGCGCAAATGGCCTTGTTCATCGAAGAACGTCAGCGGCAGGAAGTTTTCATTGGCGGCGACTTTGATGCGTGGGTGGGCGTCCAGCCAACGCTGTTCGTTGACGCTGAAATGCAGCGCCTGCTGACCGGGCATGCTCGCCCCGCCGGCGCTCCAACGCCGCAGGATGATCATGCGTTCGCTGGCGGGAATCGCGTGCAGCGCGGCATTGACGATGCGCAACACGCGCCCGTTGTCGCGACTGACCGCAAAGGCGAACGGCTGCACTTCCATCCGCGAGAAATCGGCCAGTTGCACATTGTTCAGGTAGTTCTTGCTGATCAGGTAGTTGGAACTGATCGAATCCCCCAGGTAGACATCGGCCTGACCAAACGACACGGCGCCGATGGCACTCAAGGTGGAGGGGAACAGTTGCAACGAAGCCTCGGGATAAAACCCCTTGACCGTCTCCGGCGGCAAATAGTGATACAGCATGGCCACCCGCTTGCCCGCCAGGTCCGTGGGCAAGTCCTGGCTGTCGTCGATGCGGGCCACCAGGGTGGGCAGGTCATCGGCATAGGCCTGGGACATCGCCAGGTCCGGATCGGCGGCTTCGAAACCGTTGGCGGTGCCGAGCAGATCGATCTCGCCGCCGCGCAGGGCCTGGAGCGCTTCGGCGTGGGACGGATAGCGCTGGACCTGCACCTTGACGTGCAAGAGTTGCCCCAGCAATTGCGCATAGTCGGCAGTCAGGCCTTCGTAGTCGCGACCATTGCCGGTGATGCTGAAAGGCGCATAGTCCGGCGCCGAGGCGCCCAGCAGCAACGTGCCCTTCTGGCGCAGCCAGGCCCAGTCGGCAGCATCCAGGGACACCGAATAATCATCCACATTGGAGCGCCCGAGCACCTGCAACGACTCAGGGGTCGCGCCTACCGGTGGCGCCACGCTCAATGAGCCCAGCAACAGCGCCACCAGGCCTGTGCGTAAAAGCAGCATCATCTGGTCAGGGTGTTTCGCTTGGCGTAGTCGGCCCGGCGCACCTTCGACTGTACATTCAGTCAGGGTGGACCGGCTGAGGGTTCAGACTGCCAATACGAGGGAACAGCGAACCGAGCCTTTCAAACAGCAAGAGGCTGTGAAGTGAGTGTAGGAAATTTCTGAAGAATTTCCTGCGAGTGACCAGAGAGCGGGCCTATGACCTGTGGGAGCGAGCTTGCTCGCGATGGCGTAGTGTCAGTCACTTCAATATTGGCTGAACTGACGCCATCGCGAGCAAACTCGCTCCCACAGGGGTTGCGTTGGCTGATGGATGTCCTGCGATTGACTCGTTCCCACAGGGCCTATACAGCGGCCAACAGCAAGTCGCGCACCGGACGCGCTTGCCCGCGATTGTTCCCATGCTCATAGAGCGAGCCGGCAATCTCATCGGCACGCACCGGCAGGATCGACAGCAGCGTATCGCTCAGGCCATGGCTGGCCTGACAGAAGCCCTGCATGTAGATCGCCGCCTTGCAGCGCTCGTCGGTAATCAGCTTGTAATTGCGGTCCACCTCGAAATCCCCCAGGTACTGCGCCAGTGGCTCCAGCAAGGTGCGGTGCATTTGCCGCTCGTAACCGGTGGCCAGCACCACGGCGTCATAACGGCGTACCGTCAGCTCGCCGGTGGCGTTGTTGCGCACCGCCAGTTCCACACCGGCGTCGGTGGCCGTGGCTTTCTCCACCGTGGTGAGGGTGCGGAATGCGTGACGGGCGATGCCAGAGACTTTCTGGCGATAGAAAATCCCGTAGATACGCTCGATCAGGTCGATGTCCACCACCGAATAGTTGGTGTTGTGGTACTCGTTGACCAGGCGCTCGCGCTCGCTGTGGGGTTGTTGGAACACCAGGTCGGTGAACTCCGGCGAGAACACTTCGTTGACGAACGGGCTGTCGTCCGCCGGCTTGAGGGCCGAGCCGCGCAGGATCATGTCGACCTGTACCGAAGGGAAACTGTCGTTGAGGTCGATGAAGGCCTCGGCCGCGCTCTGCCCACCGCCGATGATGGCGATCTTCATCGGCTGGCCCTTCACGCACGGTTGGCCCGCCATGCGCTCCAGGTACTGGGAATGGTGAAATACCCGCGGGTCATCCTTGAACGCCTTGAACGCCTCGGGAATGCGCGCGGTGCCGCCGGCGCTGACCACCAGCGAGCGGGTGGTGCGAACCAGCTCTTCGCCCTGGCCGTCGCGGGAAATCACCCGCAGCGCCTCGACCTGCTGGTTGTGCAGCACCGGCTCGATGCGCAGCACTTCCTCGCCATATCGGCTCTGTGCGCTGAAGTGCCCGGCCACCCAGCGCAGGTAGTCATTGAACTCCATGCGGCACGGGTAGAAGGTGCCGAGGTTGATGAAGTCCACCAGGCGGCCATGGTGCTTGAGGTAATTGACGAACGAATAGGGGCTGGTGGGGTTGCGCAGGGTCACCAGGTCCTTGAGAAAGGAAATCTGCAACTCGCTCTGGGTCACCAGGGTGTTGCCGTGCCAGCGGTAGTCGGCCTGCTTGTCGAGGAACAGCACGTCCAGTTCACCCTGGACCGGCCCCCGCTCCTGCAGCGCGATGGCCAGCGCCAGGTTCGAAGGGCCGAAACCAATGCCGATCAAGTCGTGAACGATGGGCGATGCAATTGCCTGTGTCATGTCCAGTGTCCTCTGGAAAAGCCCCTCAACAGGGCACGAAAAGCCTGGGGAACCTGACCGGCACTGGAGGCGCCGGCAAGTCGTCTGTTGAGAGGAACGAGGACAGTGAAAAAAAATTTACCGTCGGGTGACCGGCGACGCTCGAATCAGGGCGCGTCCCACTGACGCACGCGAACGCGGCAGTGCTTCATGGCGTTGACGATGTGCTTTTCCACCAGTGCCCGGGAAATGCCCAGGCGCTCGGCGATTTGCGGGTGGGACAGGCCTTCGAGCTTGCGCAGCAGGAAACTCTCGCGGCACAGCGGCGACAGCTCGGCCAGGGCCCGTTGCAGCATGTCCAGGCGCTGGCCATGGTCGAGACTGGCGTGGGGCGATGGCGTGAAGAAGCGCTCTTCGCTGTCCAGCACATCCAGGGATTCGACCTGGCGCAAGGTATTGCGCCGATGACCGTCGATCACCAGATTCAATGCGGTGCGGTACAGGAAGGCCCGGGGTTGTTCGATGGGGGTGTCGCTGGCGCGCTCCAGCACCCGTACATAGGCGTCATGCACCACATCCTCGGCCGCCTGGCGGTTGCCTAGCCTGGCGTTCAGGAAACACACCAGCTCGCGATAGTAGTTTTCCAACATGACTCCCGTGCGCATGGCTGCGCCAGCTATTGCCCATTCGGCATGCCTGGACAGGCAATGGCACGATAGTGGCAGATTCAATGGCGTAATTTATAGTAATTCTCATATAGATTTAAAGCTTTCGTTTGTATCAGGGCTGATTCGTTCATCTCAACCCTGGCGGAGCACGGCTTTTGTGTGGCGAGGGGATGTATCTGTGGCGAGGGGATAAATCCCCTCACCACAACATCACATGACTTGGCTGCCGAGTTGCCCTCCCCTCAACCTGCTACCAAGTGTTTCAAGCCAGTAAATTCCCACCCCAAGCGCTCGTCTACCAGAACAGCCTCCCGTCCCTGCCCTGCCTGCGACGGGCCCGATATCACTGGCCGGAACCCTGCATGAAACGTCCCCGCCCTACCCGACGCGCCTGGCTTTTAACCTTGGCCCTGCTTCCGGCCGTGGCCTTCGCCGCCTGGCAAGCGGTCGCACCGAATCGCGAGCCCCTGGCCACAGCGCCCGTCACCCGTGGCGATATCGAAAACAGCGTCACCGCCCTGGGCACTTTGCAACCGCGTCGCTACGTGGACGTCGGCGCCCAGGCCTCCGGGCAAATCCAGAAGATCCATGTGGAGGCCGGCGACGAGGTTCGCGAAGGCCAGTTGCTGGTTGAAATCGACCCGTCCACGCAAAAAGCCAGGCTCGACGCCGGGCGTTTTTCGATCGAGAACCTCAAGGCCCAGCTTCAGGAACAGCGTGCCCAGCACGACCTGGCGCAGCAGAAATTCCGACGCCAGCAGCAACTCAAGGCCGGCGGCGCCACCCGCGAGGAAGACGTACAGACCGCCCAGGCCGAAGTGCGGGCGACCCAGGCGCGCATCGACATGTTCCAGGCCCAGATCCGCCAGGCCCAGGCCAGCCTGCGCAGCGACGAGGCCGAGCTGGGCTACACGCGCATCTATGCGCCGATGAGCGGCACCGTGGTCGCCGTCGGTGCCCGGGAAGGCCAGACCCTCAACGCCCAGCAGCAAACCCCGCTGATCCTGCGCATCGCCCGGCTGTCGCCGATGACGGTCTGGGCCGAAGTCTCGGAAGCCGACATCGGCCACGTCAAGCCGGGCATGACCGCCTACTTCACCACCCTGGCCGGCGGCAGCCGTCGCTGGAGCAGCACCGTTCGCCAGATCCTCCCCGTGCCGCCGCGCCCGCTGGAGGCCAGCCAGGGCGGCAGCCCCACCGGAGGCCGCAGCGGCAGCGAGCGGGTGGTGCTCTACACCGTGTTGCTGGACGTCGACAACGCCGACCGCGCGCTGATGACCGACATGACCGCCCAGGTGTTTTTCGTCGCCGCCCAGGCCAAGGACGTGCTGACCGTGCCCATCGCCGCCCTGCAGGACGCCGGTCAGGTGCGGGTGCTGGCCGACAATGGCGACGTCCAGCCGCGCACCGTTCGCACCGGCGTCAGCGATCGGCTGCGCACGCAGATTGTCGACGGCCTGAGCGAAGGCGACCGGGTGCTGATCGGCCCGGTCGGCGGCAGCGGAGGCTGAATGAACACGCCCCTAATCGAACTGCGGGACATTCGCAAGGCCTACGGCGGCGGCGACAGCCCTCGGGTGGAGGTGCTGCGCGGCATCGATTTGTCCATTCACGCCGGGGAATTCCTGGCGATTGTCGGGGCGTCCGGCTCCGGCAAATCCACCCTGATGAACATCCTCGGCTGCCTCGACCGCCCCACCAGCGGTGAGTACCGTTTCGCCGGCGAAGACGTCGCCGGCCTGGGCAGTGACGAGCTGGCCTGGCTGCGGCGTGAAGCGTTCGGCTTCGTGTTCCAGGGCTATCACCTGATCCCGTCCGGCACCGCCCAGGAAAACGTCGAGATGCCGGCCATCTATGCCGGCACCTCCGCCGCCGAGCGCCACGCCCGGGCCGGTGCCCTGCTCGACCGCCTGGGCCTGGCCAGCCGTACCGGCAACCGCCCCCATCAACTCTCCGGTGGTCAGCAGCAGCGGGTGTCGATTGCCCGGGCCTTGATGAACGGCGGCCACATCATCCTCGCCGACGAACCCACCGGCGCCCTCGACAGCCAGAGCGGCATCGAGGTCATGGCGTTGCTCGACGAACTGGCGAGCCAGGGCCACGTGGTGATTCTGATCACCCATGACCGCGAGGTGGCGGCCCGGGCCAAGCGCATCATCGAGATCCGCGATGGGCTGATCATCAGTGACAGCGCCCCCTCTTCGCCACACGAAGTGCACGCCAATCCCAAGGCCCTGCAAGCCGTGGACCTGCGCCAGCGCCTGAGCGCCGGCAGCGAACACAACGGCGCCTGGAAAGGCGAACTGGTGGACGCGGTACAGGCGGCGTGGCGGGTGATGTGGATCAATCGCTTTCGCACCGCCCTGACCCTGCTCGGCATTGTCATCGGCGTGGCCTCGGTGGTGGTGATGCTGGCCGTGGGCGAAGGCAGCAAGCGCCAGGTCATGGCCCAGATGGGCGCGTTCGGCTCGAACATCATCTACCTCAACGGCACCGCGCCCAACCCGCGCGCTGCCAAGGGCATCATCAGCGAATACGACCTGGCCGCCCTCGCCGCCCTGCCCGAGGTGCAGCGCATCATGCCGGTCAACGGTGCCAACGCCAGCGTGCGTTTCGGCAACCTCGACCACACCAGCTACGTCGGCGGCAACGACACGAATTTCCCGGCCATCTTCAATTGGCCGGTGGCCGAGGGCAGTTACTTCAGCGAGGCCGACGAACGCAGCGCGGCGGCGGTGGCGGTGATCGGCCACAAGGTCCGGCAGAAACTGCTCAAGGACGTCGCCGACCCCATCGGCCGCTACATCCTGATCGAGAACATGCCGTTCCAGGTGGTCGGCGTACTGGCGGAAAAAGGCGCCAGCTCCGGGGATTCGGACGCCGACAATCGCATCGCCGTGCCCTACTCCGCCGCCAGCGTGCGGTTGTTCGGCACGCGTCATCCCGAGTACGTGGTGATCGCCGCCCGGGACGCGGGCAAGGTCAAGGAAGCTGAGCAGGCGGTCTCCCGCACCCTGTTGCGCCTGCACGACGGCAAGCAGGATTTCGAGCTGACCAACAACGCCGCGATGATCCAGGCCGAGGCCCGCACCCAGGGCACGCTGTCGCTGATGCTCGGGGCCATTGCGGCGATTTCGCTGTTGGTGGGCGGCATCGGCGTGATGAACATCATGCTCATGACCGTGCGCGAACGGACCCGGGAGATCGGTATCCGCATGGCCACCGGCGCCCGGCAGCGCGACATCCTGCGCCAATTCCTCACCGAAGCGGTGATGCTCTCGGTGGTCGGCGGGCTCGCCGGTATCGGCCTGGCCCTGCTGGTGGGCGGCGCCTTATTGCTGGGCAAGATCGCCGTGGCCTTCGAATGGCTGGCGGTGTTCGGCGCCTTCGGCTGCGCCCTGGTCACCGGCGTCGTCTTCGGCTTCATGCCCGCCCGCAAGGCCGCCCGCCTCGACCCGGTCGCAGCCCTCACCAGTGAATGAACCCCACCCTATGAAAGCGCACCTGACCCTCCTGGCCGCCAGCCTGTTGCTGGCGGCCTGCGCCACCCCGGCGTCGGCACCGGACAGCGGCATCCAGCCGCCACCGGCCTGGCAGCACCTCGATACACCCAGCGCCCCAACGGATAACCAGCAATGGTGGACGCACTTCGGCAGCCCCCAGCTGGACCGCCTGATCGAACAGGCGCGCCGGGACAGCCACGACCTGGCCGCCGCCATGGCCCGGGTGCGCCAGGCCCAGGCCAGCGCAGTGATCGCCGGGGCGCCGTTGCTGCCGGCGGTCACGGCCGGGCTCAACGGCAATCGCCAGGAATTGTTGCACGGCAAAGGCTACAGCCAACTGGACGTGGATCGGGACAACCGCACCATCGACTACTACGACGCCAACCTCAGCGCCACCTATGAGCTGGACTTCTGGGGTGGCAAGCGGGCGGCCCGGGACATTGCGCTGAGCACGCTGTCGGCCAGCCAGTTCGACCGGGCGACCGTGGAGTTGACCCTGCTCAGCGGCGTCGCCAACAGCTACACCCAGGCGTTGTCCCTGCGCGAACAACAACGCATCGCCGAACAGAACCTGGACAACGCCCAACGCGTGCTCGACCTGGTCCAGACCCGCTACGACGCCGGCAGCGCCACGGCCCTGGAACTGTCCCAGCAAAAAAGCCTGGTGGCGGCCCAGCAACGCCGCGTGCCCCAAGTGCAGCAACAGGCCCGGGAGGCCGTGATCACCCTGGCGACGCTGCTGGGGCAACCGGTGCAATCGGTCAGGCTCGACGACGACCGTTTCGACCGCTTGCACTGGCCCGCCATCGACGCCGGCGTGCCCAGCGAACTGCTGCGCCGCCGCCCGGACATCGCCGCCGCCGAAGCGCGCCTGGCTGCCGCCCAGGCCGACATCACCGTGGCCCGCGCCGCCATGCTGCCTACCATGACCCTGGGCCTGAGCCTCGCCACCGGCGCCGACATCGCCGACCAGTTGCTGCGCAACAACGTCTACAACCTCACCGCCGGCCTGACCGCCCCAATCTTCAACAACGGCCGCCTGAGTGCCGAACGGGACAAAGCCACCGCCCGCCAGGAGGAACTGCTGGAGCTCTATCGCGCCGCCATCATCAACGGCTTCGCCGACGTCGAAAAAGCCCTCAACGGCATCCAAGGCCTGGACCAGCAACGACAATGGCAAAGCGAAGAACTACACCAGGCCCAGACCGCCTTCGACATCGCCCAGCGCCGCTACCAGGCCGGCGCCGAAGACCTGCTCACCGTGCTGGAAACCCAACGCACGCTGTACGCCGCCCAGGACATGAACGTGCAGTTAAGGCTGGCGCGGGTACAGGCGAGCGTGGCGTTGTACAAGGCGTTGGGTGGGGGTTGGCGGGTGATGTAGGCCTCGACGATCGTTCCCATGCGCAGCAAAGGGATGCCTCTACGGACGCTCTGCGTTCGGCTCTTTGGGACGCAGAGCGTCCCTGGCTGCATTCCCACGCGGAGCGTGGGAATGATCAGTAATGGTGTTCGGCTTTGGTTCTGTTTATCCGGTCGTGTAGGACTCCTGAGTGAGGCTACATCGCCTTGCGCCGTTACCTACAACTGCGCCAGAATCCGCCGGCTTGTGCGCCTGGCACCCCATCGATAACTTGTTCCCTGTCACTGTTCATCAGTGATCGGGTCTGCAAGCCCGACGAATATCAGGCGCATAGCCAAAGGTCGACACATCTGTGTTCGTTCCATGGCGGCTATGTGTGGGAGACCCTCGGGTCTGCCGGGTTCCTGATTTCCCGGTCTTGCAGACCCGCGCATAGCTGCCACCCATCATCTGCAAGTGATGTCTGGCAGCGCCCTTTGAATAATCAGGAGCTGCACCATGTTCAAGATCACCCCCAATCCCCCCGAAGACGAGTCCAAAAAACTCAACGAAGCCGCCGACCGCGCCCTCGCCTTTTACCTCGACCCCAAACCCGAAAAACCCAACCCACCACCGGGCCAGTTGTTCACCGTGGCAGAAGGCGCAGACATGGAATGCCTGCTGGCCAACCTCAGCGAGACCCTCGCTTCGGTCAACGTCATGGCAAGTGAGCAGGCCTTTGAACTGGAAGGCCCGCGGCGCCATTTTGCGCTGGGCATCCAGCAAATGATCGAGTTGGCAGAACTGTTGGCAAACCGCGCCCTGGACATCGCCGCGCCGCGCTAAACGCACATCCTCAAGCCGAGTGACACCCGTGGCGAGGGAGCTTGCTCCCGCTGGGCTGCGAAGCGGCCCCCAAACCGGCTCCCTCAAAACTTCTGCCTTACCGAGGTGCCGGCCATTGGGGCTGCTACGCAGCCCAGCGGGAGCAAGCTCCCTCGCCACAGCTGCGTTCGCTTTAGCTTTTTTGAGTCAGCGGGGGTTTTACACCGGCTTGCTCTTGAGATTACGCGCATACCACGGCCGTTGCGGCACCCGGCGGAACAGTTCGGAGAGCTTTTTGTCATCGCTGCCGAAGGTAATGCGCAAGGCCAGTTTCATGGTTTCCGGGTCCATCTCCACCGAGCGCCCGACCTGCAGCCCCGGCGTGGTGCTGCAACCGTGGGTGTCCGGGCCCAGCCAGGGGTCGGCGATTTCAACCCAGCGGCCCGGGGCGAACCAGGGCACGCCGTTGACCTCGAGCCGGCTCACTTCCCCCGGGTGGAAACGCTCGTGGGCGCGGAACCAGTCTTCGAGGCGGTCGTCGATCCAGCCGTGGAAGGCCCAGAACACCGGGCTCACGTGGGAAGAAAACGGATCGCCGAGAAAGTCATTCTCCGGGGCGTACCAGCGCTGGGCGAAGTCCGCCGGGTCGCGGGCGAACGGCACCGGGTGGCCGTTGGACGGGTCGCGCGGCACCGAGGCCCAGCGCATGTGCAGCCAGTCGTGCAGGCCCAGTTCCACTTCCGAACCAAACTGGCCCAGGGTCAGTTTCGACAGGTAGCGCGGGTCGCGGTAGCGCGATTCCCAGACCTGAAAATTGCTGTGGTAGGTCTCGGCGGTCTTGATGTCGCTGACCCACTGGGCGTACTGCTCGTCGCCGTCGGCCAACCAGGTCGGCGGCAAGGACGTGCCATCGTGGTTGTCGAGGTAGCGGGCGAACCCAAGGCGATCGCGTTCCAGCTCCGGTTGCGGCAAGGGAAAGCGTGGCCACGACGGCAGCGCCTGGAACGATCGGGCGGTGCCGAGCATGTGCCGGTGCATGAAAAAGAAGTCCACGCCCGAGCCATTGCGATCCTTGCGCGGCCCGCGGGCATCACGCTCCTGGTCCCGTGGGCCGGGCTGCCAGCCGATGCCGCGCAGGGCGTTGCGCTTGTCTTCGTCCAGGGTGTGCCATTTGTCCCGCGAGGCGTGCCAGAGCTGGTGGAACAGCCGATGCTCGGGCGACACCAGCCAGGCCAGCAGCGCCGGGCTCAGCGGCGTGCGCTCCCGCGCCTCGGGGAAGCGCTGCTTGACGGCGACGAAATGATTGTCCTGTTCAGGCAACGCCAAGGGACGGTCCAGGCGCAACACCCGGCCGCTGAGGGTGGCGCTGCCGGCATTGCCGAAACCGGCCCAGACTTCGTCCAGGGTCATGATGAACTCATAGTCCGGCGCATCGTGCCGAGCGCCCGTCAGCCGCCAGCTCAGTTGCTTCGGGTCGGTTCCGGCCAGGTCGCCCAACACCCGATAACGCGGCTCATCGGCACCGCGCAGACGTTCGGCGCTGTCGAGGTAACCCACCAGGCCACGGCCCCTCTGGCCGATATCGAGGAAGATCTGCAGATCGTCCTGCGGCAAGCCTTCGAGACCGGCGTCGCGGCCGGTGAAACGGATCGTCCAGATGCCCCGCAACGTATCGGCCCGGCGTTGGCCCGCCACGTCCGCCACGTCGAACGAGGCCTCGCCGGGGGTAATGGTCGGGTCCGGCCGGGTCAGTTCGCGATGCCCGTAATACACCGCAGGCACGGCGGCACCGGTCAGCGCCAGGCCTGCCATGAACCATCGTCGAGAAATCGTCATTGCCTTACCTGTGTCCAGCCCGGGAGCGGGCTTTATCCAAGCTAGAACGAGGGGTGGGCTGACAAATTTATAGGGAGGTAGTGGAGGCCTCATCGCGAGCAAGCTTTGCTCCCACAGGGAGCATTTGGAATGCGCTCACCTGTGGGAGCAAAGCTTGCTCGCGATGGCGGCCCCGAGAGCGCCTAAATTTCCCGCCCGATCACTCGTTCTCCCCAGATAGCAAAGGCCCCGCGCCTGTCCTTCCAAGGCGAACCTGACTGAGATCGGCAATGACAACACCTCGTTCGAAAAAGGCTCTTTTCATCGGCCTGCCCCTGGCCCTGGCGTTGGCCGTCGGTGCGGGCGTCGCGGCTTGGGACCATTGGTGGCGGGACAACCCCGGCTACCCGGTCAAAGTGATGAAAGAGGCCAGGGAACTGCACGAGCGCCTGCTGTCCTTCGACAGCCACATCACCGTGCCGCTGGATTTCGGCACCGCCGGCAATGAGGCCGACAAGGACGGCAGCGGCCAGTTCGACCTGGTCAAAGCCAACCGCGGCCATCTGTCCGGCGCGGCCCTGACGGTGTTCGGCTGGCCGGAGTTGTGGAACGGGCCCAACGCGCCGCACAAGCCCACCGCCGGTTTTGTCGAGGAAGCGCGCAACCAGCAGGAAGTGCGCTACAAGATCATCACCGGCCTGGTCCGGGACTTTCCCAACCAGGTCGCCATCGCCTACACCCCGGATGATTTCCGCCGCCTGCACGGCGAAGGCAAATTCGCGATTTTCATCAGCATGCTCAACGCCTACCCCCTCGGCCACGACCTGAGCCTGCTGGACCTGTGGACGGCGCGGGGCATGCGCATGTTCGGCTTCAGCTACATCGGCAACAACGACTGGGCCGACTCCTCCCGCCCGCTGCCGTTCTTCAACGACTCGCCCGATGCCCTGGGCGGCCTGTCGGACATCGGCAAGCAAGCGGTGACACGCCTGAACGACCTGGGCGTGATCATCGACGTGTCGCAGATGTCGACCCTGGCCCTGGAGCAAGTCGCGCAACTGAGTCGCACGCCGCTGGTGGCCTCCCATTCGGCACCTCGGGCGATGGTGGACATACCGCGCAACCTCAGCGACAAGGAAATGCAACTGATCAAGGCCAGCGGCGGCGTGGTGCAGATCGTCGGTTTCTCCCAGTACCTGCGCCCGCTGACGCAAAAGACCCAGGACAGACTCAACGCCCTGCGCGAACGCTTCGACCTGCCGCCGCTGCCTAACCTGGCGATGGCGCTGATGCCCGGCGACCCGATCATCGCCGCCTGGCCGGAACAGAAGTTCGGCGAGTACGCCGGCCAGCTCTACGGCATCCTCGAAGAAGAACCCAAGGCCAGCCTCAAGGACCTGGGGGACGCCATCGACTACACCGTGCGCAAGATCGGCATCGACCACGTCGGCATCAGCTCGGACTTCAACGAAGGTGGCGGCGTGAAAGGCTGGGAGAACGTCGGCGACATCCGCAACGTCACCGCCGAACTGCTGACTCGCGGCTACTCCGAAGCCGACATCGCCAAACTGTGGGGCGGCAATTTCCTGCGGGTCTGGGATCAGGTGCAGAAAGCCGCCCGCCCCGCCATCGCCTCGACCCAGAAGGCGGCCCAGCCATGAATGAACGTCGCACCTTCCTGAAGCAGGCCGGGATCCTCGCCGCCGGCCTGCCCCTGGCCGCCAGCCTGCCCGCCACGGCCAGCGCCGATCCACTGCCACCGCCGCCCAAGGATAAATGGGCGCAATTGCGCTCGCTGTTTAACCAGGACCCGGACTACCTGCACTTTTCCAACTTCCTCGTCACCACCCACCCGCGCCCGGTGCGCGAAGCCATCGACCGACACCGCGCCGCCCTGGATAAAAACCCGGGGCTGTTGATGGACTGGGACTTGGGCGTCACCGAAGAGCGTGAGGAAAACGTCCGCATCTGGGCCGGCCGCTACCTGCAAGCGAGTCCTGCGCAAATCGCCCTCACCGGCAGCACCACCGAAGGCCTGTCGATCATCTACGGCGGCGTCCACGTGGCGGCCGACCAGGAAATCCTCACCACCGCCCACGAACACTACGCCACCCACACCATTCTCGACCTGCGCACCCAACGCAGCGGCACCCGGGTGCGCAAGATCAAGCTGTTCGACAACGCCCACGACGCCAGCCATGAACAGATCCTCACGGCCATCGACCGCAACATCCGCCCCGAAACCCGGGTGCTGGGCATGACCTGGGTGCACTCGGGCAGCGGCGTGAAGCTGCCCATCGACAAGATCGGTGCCCTGGTGGACAAGCACAACCAGGGCCGCAGCGATGAGCAGCGGATCATCTATGTGGTGGACGGCGTGCACGGTTTCGGCGTCGAAGACCTGAGCTTCCCCGCCATGAATTGCGACTTTTTCATTGCCGGCACCCACAAGTGGATGTTCGGCCCGCGCGGCACCGGCTTGGTGTGCAGCCGCAGTGAAGAACTCAAGTACGTCACGCCGATCATTCCGACCTTTTCCGAAGCCACGACGTTCTCCACCGTCATGACCCCGGGGGGCTATCACGCCTTCGAGCATCGCTGGGCCGCCGACGAAGCGTTCAAGCTGCACCTGCAACTGGGCAAGGCCGAAGTGCAGGCGCGGATCCATGCCCTCAACAGCTACCTGAAAAAACAGCTGGTGGCACAGCAACAGATCGAGCTGATCACCCCCATGAGCCCCGCGCTGTCCGCCGGTTTCACCTTCTTCCGGGTCAAGGGCCGCGACAGCGACGAAGTCGCCGCTTACTTGATGAAGAACCGTGTGATCGCCGACGCCGTGCATCGCGATGCGGGACCGGTGGTCCGCACCGCGCCGGGGCTGCTCAACAGCGAAGCCGAGATCGATCGCTTCATGGGCTTGTTGGACAAGACACTCTGAACCTAACTTATCGAGAGAGACGGATGAACAGTTTTTCGTTGAAGCTACTCCCGGCACTGGCCCTCGCCGCCCTGCTGCCCTCCGGCGCCCAGGCCTCGCAACCGGGTCAGGTCTTTCGCGACTGCAAGGACTGCCCGGAAATGGTCGTGCTGCCCACCGGCACCTTCCAGATGGGCACCCCGGACGACGAAGTGGGACGCGAGCCCGACGAAGGTCCGCTGCACCCGGTGACGTTTGCCAAGCCCGTGGCGATCAGTCGCTTCCAGGTGCTCAAGGGCGAATGGTTCGCCTACCTGCGCGACACCGGCTACACCATGCCCGACGGCGATGAGCGTCCCGGTCGAGCCTGCAAGGCCGGCATCCCGGACTACCAGGGCAGCGACCCGCGCAAGCAATACACCGACCGGCACCCGGCGGTGTGCATGGACTTCGACGAGGCCAATGCCTACGTGGCATGGCTGTCGAAAAAAACCGGCAAACAATACCGGCTGGTCAGCGAGTCCCTGCGCGAATACGCCGCACGCGGCGGCAGCACCGGGCCGTTCCCCTTCCCGTTCGATGAAGGCAAGGAATACAGCATCGCCCAGCACGCCAACACCTACGGCGCGGCCGACGGCTACAACTTCACCGCCCCGGCCGGCAGCTTCGCGCCCAATGCCTTCGGCGTGTACGACATGCACGGCAACGTCTACGAGTGGACGGCCGATTGCTACAACGAAAACTATGTGGGCGCCCCGAGCGACGGCAGCGCCTGGCTGACCGGCAAGTGCGAATTCAAACGCATCCGCGGCAACGACTGGGGCGAAGCACCGGTGTTCTCCCGCTCGGGCAACCGCAACGCATTGGTGCCCAGCGATCGGGGGGACTGGATTGGTTTTCGGGTGGCGCGGGATATGTAAATCAACGGACTCGCCCAAATACCTGTTCGGACCGGGGACATGGTTAACCTGTGGCGAGGGGATTTATCCCCGCTGGGCTGCGAAGCAGCCCCCAAACAGGCAACACCGATCAGTCAAAAATAGCGCGGCGGTTCCATTGGGGCTGCTGCGCAGCCCAACGGGGATAAATCCCCTCACCACAAGTGCAGTGCAGCCCAGCGGGAGCAAGCTCCCTCGCCACAGGTGTTGCATTCCCCCGGATACTGGCTGGACGGCCTGGCAGCCCCGTAAAAAAACCGACCCGCACAAGGCGGGTCGGTTTTTTCTGCGCGCGCGAATCAGAACTGCGGCGTGTACTTCACGGAGAACATCAGGTTGCGCGGGTCACCGAAGTTGTTGTTGCCATTGAGCTGGTTGTAAGCGGAGGTCAAGTACGTCTTGTCGAACAGGTTGTTGGCATTGACCGCCAAAGCGATTTCCGGCGTCAGCTGGTAGCCGACGCGGGCGTTCCATACGGTGTAACCCGGGATTTCACGGTCATAGTCGTAGACCAGCGTGTGGCTTTGGGTGGTGAAACCCAAGCCCGTGCTGACGCGGCTCCAGTCACCGGTGAACTGGTAGTTACCCCACACGCGCAGCATGTGTTTCGGCGTCCAGGTACTGAAGACACGACCTTCATTGTCCGGGTCCTCCAGGTACTTGGTGGTGTTGTAGGTGTAGCCTGCGAACAGCTGCAGGTTGTCCACCACTTCACCACTGATTTCGGCATCGATGCCCTGGCTGCGCACTTTCCCGGAGGCCGCCGAGCAATCCGAGTTAACACATCCAGGAGCAGAGCTGTCGTCGATGGCACGGTTCTCGTGGTCGTAACGGAAGATGGCCAGGGAGGTATTGACCCGGCCGTCCATCAGCTCACCCTTGAGGCCGACTTCGTAGTTGCTGCCGATAATGGGCTTGAGCACCGAACCGCTGACATCGTGCTCGGTCTGGGGCTGGAATATGTCGGTATAACTGGCATACACCGCCCACTCACGGCTCAGATCATAGATGATGCCGGCGTACGGTGTGACCACGCCGGTTTCAGTTCCGGTGCTTGGCTCGTTGCGAGTGATACCGTTGGCCGCGGTTTCGGTTTTCGACTTGTAGCTGAAGTCATACCAACTGACCCGGGAACCCAGCACCAGTGTCAGATCATCGACCGGCTTGACGCGCCAGGTGCCGTATATACCCTTCTGGCGGATATCGTATTTGCTGAGGGTGCCTCGCCCACCCGGGCTATTGATCAGGCCGTCGTAGCTGATGTCCGGCCGGTTATTATTCAGGTCGAAGATCGTGTCGCTGCTGTTGTTGAAGGTACGGGCGAATTTATCATCCGTCTCCAACTGCGAGAAGTTGCCGCCCAGCATGACCTCCTGCTCCATCGAAAAGGCTTCGAACTTGCCGTTCAGGTTCATGTCGAGACCGGACTTCGTAGACTGGAAATCGGTCACGAAGTCGGCATATTGCACCCCACTGCCGTCAGGGGCGAGGCCGACACCGCCATTTTGCGTCCTTTGGTTTTTCGCCTGGTTGTCTTCGGTCATGTACACGGCACCCACCTTGAACGCCCAGTCCTCGTTGAAGCGATGCTCCAGATCGGTGTAGTAGGTGGTGACATCGATGTCGGAACGGTTCCAGCGCGCGCCGGTGTAGGTCGAACGCGATACGTCCGGCATCGAACCGTCGGCGTAGCGTGGCAGGCCGCGGATGTTGCCGCGTGATTCACCGTTGGATTGGCTGACCGCGAAGCCCAAGGTGGTGTCTTCGCTCAGGTCGATGTCCAGCGCGCCGTACAGCGAATGGGTTTTGGTCCAGGCATGGTCGACGAAGGAGTTGCTCTGGTCTTCGTCGGCGACGATACGGCCGCGGATGTTGCCGGCGTCGTTCAGCGGGCCGCCGGCGTCCAGTTGCAGGCCGTAGTGATCCCACGAGCCGGCCTTGCCGGTCAGGGTCACGGTCGGTGCGCTCTGGCCACGCTTGCGCACCAGGTTGACGGCACCGCCGGGGCTGCCTGTGCCTTGCAGCAGACCGGCGGCGCCGCGCATGATTTCCAGGCGGTCGAAGAAGATCAGGTCCTGGGTCGCCCAGTTGCCCAGCGAATAGTTGTTACGCAGGATCGGCACACCGTCGTACTGCCAGTCGTCGATCTGGAAACCGCGCGACGACAGGATCATGCCTTGGCCGACGCCCTGCAGGCCAACGACGCCGGTGGTCTGGTTGACGGCGTCCTTGAGGCTGACCAGGTTCTGGTCATCCATCTGCTTGCGCGTCATCACGGTGACCGATTGGGGAATTTCCTTGAGGGTATGGGTGCCCTTACCAATCGTCACTGCGTTACTGGTGTAGGCCTGGCTGCCTTCGGTCGTCGCGTCCAGTGCCGTTGCCTTGACGGTGGTCGCGCCCAGCTCGAGGCCACCCGTGGCAGGGCCGCGCATCAGCATCAGGGTATTGCCCTCGAAGCTGTAGCGCACACCAGTGCCCTTGAGCAATTCGGCGATGGCAGCCTGCGGGCTCATCTTGCCGCTGACGCGGGTGCTTTTCAGGCCGGCCATGTCGGCGGCGTTGTAGATCACTTGCTGGTTGGTCTGTTGACCGAACGCTTGCAGTGCCTGCGGCAGTGGTTGCGCAGGAATGTCGAGGCTGACGTCTTCAGCCATCACCTGAGCGCTGAGTGGCAGTACGCAGACTAACCCCAAACCGGCCAACACCCGACGTGAACGCAGGCCGCGGGACATGACGAGGGCCTTGAACAGAGGTTTCAACTCATGAATTGCTGACATCGCGCTCTCTATTATGGGTAGGTAAAAATCCGACACCTGGGCTGACTGCCTGCCCTGCCCGATTTGCCGCATACCTTAGTAAGACGCAGCATCTGCAAAAACCGGAATGAGTTTATTTATCGTTTTCTTACACAGTAAAGAAGGCCAGCGCGTCTGCACGACGGTCTTTTAAATGCCAATGACAGAGCTGCAGCGAAGAGCTCGTTCATAGGCCCTGCTGAACCGACCCATCGCTAAATCCCCTCTCCCTCCACTCGTTCTACAGGTGGGCACGACTCGAGCGGCGTGCCTGCGTCCCCCCCAAGCCCTTCCGGTAAACGCCCGCGAGGGCCTTCGCCCTTTTCATCAAGCAGGGAAACCTCCATGAACCAACCAAAACGCGGGGTGATCAATGAACTGTTCACCCTGCTCAAGCCCTTCCGGCTGATTGTCATCGGCGCCATTCTGCTGGGCATGGTCGGTGGCCTGAGCGTCACCGTGCTGCTGGCGACGATCAACACTGTGCTGCACGCCGAAGGCGGCCTGACCAACACCGTGGTCGGCGTATTCGCCGGGCTGTGCCTGCTGGCCCTGTTCAGTTCCATCTGCTCCGACATCGGCACCAACTACGTCGGCCAGAAGATCATCGCCAAGCTACGCAAGGAACTGGGCGAGAAAGTCCTCAGTGCGCCCATCGAGCAGATCGAGCGTTACCGCAGCCATCGCCTGATCCCGGTGCTGACCCATGATGTCGACACCATCAGCGATTTCGCCTTCGCCTTCGCCCCGCTGGCGATTTCCCTGACCGTCACCCTCGGGTGCATGGGTTACTTGGCGATGCTGTCGTGGCCGATGTTCCTGATGATGGTCGTGGCGATTGTCATCGGCACCGTGGTGCAGTACATCGCCCGCGGTCGTGGGATCAAGGGCTTCATGGAGGCTCGCGATTCCGAGGACGAATTGCAGAAGCACTACAACGCCATCGCCGAAGGCGCCAAGGAACTGCGCATCCATCGCCCCCGGCGGCAACGCATGTTCGTCTCGGGCATCGAACACACCGCCGACAAGATCTGCGACACGCAGATCCGCTCAGTGAACATTTTCGTGATCGCCAAGACCTTCGGCTCGATGCTGTTCTTCGTGGTGATCGGCCTGGCCCTGGCCCTGCAATCACTGTGGCCGAGCGCCGACAAGGCGGTGATGAGTGGTTTCGTGCTGGTGTTGCTGTACATGAAAGGCCCGCTGGAACACCTGATCGGCACCCTGCCGATCGTCAGCCGCGCCCAGATCGCCTTCCGCCGCATCGCCGAATTGTCGGAGCAGTTTTCATCCCCTGAACCGCACCTGTTGCTCAACGACCCAGGCCAGCCGAAACCCCCGGTGCAGACCTTGGAACTGAGCAATGTGACTTACAGCTTCCCGGCGGTGGAAGGTGCCACGCCGTTCCGCCTGGGACCGGTGAACCTGAAGATCGACCAGGGCGACATCGTGTTCATCGTGGGTGAAAACGGTTGCGGCAAAACCACGCTGATCAAGCTGCTGCTGGGCCTGTACGCGCCGCAGCAAGGGGAAATCCGCCTCAACGACCACGTGGTGACGGCCGTGACCCGCGACGATTATCGCCAGTTGTTCACGACGATTTTTGCCGATTACTACCTGTTCGACGACATCGTCCAGGGCGACACCCATATCCCGGACGACGCCAATAAATACCTGCAACGCCTGGAGATCGCCCACAAGGTCAGCGTGCGCGACGGCACCTTCACCACCACCGACCTGTCCACCGGCCAGCGCAAGCGCCTGGCACTGGTCAATGCGTGGCTGGAAGAACGCCCGGTGCTGGTGTTCGACGAATGGGCCGCCGACCAGGACCCGACCTTCCGGCGGATTTTCTACACCGAGCTGCTGCCGGACCTCAAGCGCCTGGGCAAGACCATCATCGTGATTTCCCACGACGACCGTTACTTCGACGTGGCCGACCAATTGGTGCGCATGGAAGCCGGCCGGGTGATCACCGAACTGCAATCGGCGTAAATAATCACGATTCTCATTCTGGTTTTTTCCGGGTCGTGCGTCCTAATTAAGAATTGATGACAACTACACCCCTATTAAAACTAAAACCTGCAAGAGTGAAACACATGCCAGCAACTCCGGGGATTCCACGTTTTACCAAGGCACTGATCATGCGCCGCCTGCTGCAACCAGGCTTCAGCGCCAGCGCATTCAGCCTGGCCTTGGCCATGCCGTTCAGCGCACAGGTCCAGGCACAGGAAGTCGATCTCAACATTCCGGCGCAGTCGCTGGCGAGTGCCTTGCAGGCGTTGAGCAATCAATCGAACATGCAAGTGCTCTACAGTGCCGATGATGTCCAGGGCCTGCGCAGCCAACCGGTCAGCGGTCGGTTGTCGCCGGCTCAAGCGTTGTCGCAGATGCTGGCGGGGACCGGCGTCATGTTCACCATCCAGGGCAACACGGTCAGCGTGCGCGCCAGGACAACGGGGAATTCGCTGGAACTGGGCGCCACGACCATCACCGGTAAATCCGCGGAAACCGCCTACGGCCCGGTGGACGGCTACGTCGCCACCCGCAGCGCCACCGGCACCAAGACTGACACACCGATCACGGAAATCCCGCAGACCATCAACGTGGTCACCGCCGACCAGATCGCCACCCAGGGTGCCCGTAACCTGACCCAGGCCTTGCGCTACACACCGGGCGTGGACACCAGCGGCTTCACCGACCGCAACACCATCGCCGATGAGATTACCAGCCGCGGGTTCGCGCCGACACAGCTGTACCTCGACGGTGCCTACCTGCCCTATGCCGGCAGCCTGGGCGGCGCGCCGCAGATCGATCCGTATACCCTGGAGCGGATCGAAGTGCTCAAGGGCCCCTCGTCAGTGTTGTACGGGCAGAACCAGCCCGGCGGCCTGATCAACATGGTTTCCAAGCGCCCAACCACTGAACAGCGCAGCCAGATCAAACTGGGGGCGGGCAGCTACAACCGAGTCAATGGCGCGTTTGACACCAGCGGCCCGATCGACGACCAGAAGGAATTCAGCTACCGCGTGATTGGCGTAGCGAAAAAAGGCAACCAACAGGTCGATCACACCCACAGCGAGCGCATGTTGCTGGCGCCGAGCCTGACCTGGACGCCCAACGAAGACAGCTCGTTGACGGTGCTGGCGCAGATCCAGCGCGACGACGGCCTGGAAGACTATCAAGCCCTGCCGAGGATCGGCTCCCTCGAACGCGGCCCCAACGGCCGGCGGATCGACCGGGACTTTTTCTCCGGCGACACGCGGTGGAACGACTACAAACGTGAGCAGTTCATTCTCGGCTACGACTTCAGCCACGAATTCACCGAAGACCTGACGTTCCGCTCCACCGCCCGTTACACCGATGTGCGTGACCAGTATCGGGGCTTCTACCTGCGTGGTTTCGTTGAGAATGATCAAACCCAGGCCACTCGCAACAAACTCGACTGGCAGCAGCACAACACCGCCTACACCGTCGATAACAACCTGGAATACAAATTCAACACCGGCGCCCTTGAGCACACCACCCTGACGGGCTTGGACTATCGCCATTTCAACCGTAAATACAAGGGTTACAACATCACAGGCGCGCCAATCGACCTGTATGGCAATAACAACAACTACGACACCAGCAGCGTCACCCCGACGCTGGATACCCAATGGGACAACACCGTTCGCCAGACCGGCGTCTACCTGCAAGACCAGATCAAGCTGGACAAGTGGATCCTGACCGTGGGTGGCCGCCAGGACTGGGCCGAAGTGGACAACAAGGACCTGCTGGCACGCAATGTTTCCTCACTGCGTGACAACAAGTTCACCGGCCGGATCGGCCTGACCTATGTCACCGATTTCGGCCTGGCTCCATACATCAGCTACTCGGAATCCTTCCTGCCGACTACGGGCACGGACGCTAGCGGCGACGCCTTCAAGCCGACCGAAGGCGAGCAATACGAAGTGGGCGTGAAGTACCAGCCGTTCGACAAGACGATGATTACCGCCTCGGTGTTCCAGATCAAACAGAAGAACCTGGTCACAGCCGACCCCGCCGATCCGCAGAACTCGATCCAGTCCGGCCAGGTGCGTTCACGGGGGGTTGAACTGGAAGTCAAATCCACCGTCGACAACATCGACGTCATGGCCGCCGCCACCTACCTCGACTCGTTCTACACCAAGGACAACTACGGCAACGAGGGCAACCGCAGCGAGCAACAGGCACCGTTCTCCGCCACGCTGTGGGTCGACTACCACTTCACCCAGGCCGTCCTCAATGGCCTGACCTTCGGCGCAGGCGCCCGCCACACCGGCCGCAAGCCGGGCGACGCGGCCAACTCGTTCGACGTCCCGGCCTTCACCGTGTTCGATACCACCATCAGCTATGACATGGGCAAGGCCACCTCAAGCCTGCGCGGCGTCACCACCAGCCTGAACGTGCAGAACGTCTTCGACCGCGAGTACGTGTCCAGCTGCAACTACTCGTTCGGCTGCTACTACGGCCAGGAACGCGTGGCCTCGCTGGACGTGACCTACGACTTCTAAACAACACCCAAAACCGGGCCCGGCCCTAATGCCAGTCAGTTAAGGATCAAGCGACTCAAAACCTGTGGGAGCAAAGCTTGCTCGCGATGGCGGCAGACCAGTCAATGACATGTCGACTGGCACACCCCAATCGCGAGCAAGCTTTGCTCCCACGGGTTTGGGGATTAACTGACCGGCATTAGGCCTGGCCCGGTTTTTTTGTGCCTGCCAATCCTGAAACCCTCCCACAGAGGATGTGTGGCAGATGCAAATCCTGAGCCCCCCCCAAAACAACTGTGGGAGTGGCATGTGCAAATCCTGAGCCCCCCTAAAACAACTGTGGGAGCGGGCTTGCTCGCGATGGCGGTGGATCAGCAAAATAATCTTGGCTGACACTCCGCTATCGCGAGCAAGCTCGCTCCCACAAGGGATTGTGGTGACTCAGGCGGTCAATGCAGTCCGCAAGGCTTGGCTCAATTGCGCGTACACCTCGTCAATCTCCGGCACCACGCTCTGCAAGCGCAGGTAGTCGTGGATCAGCCCGGTGTATTCGACCAGTTCCACGCTCACCCCCTGCTCCTGCAAACGCCGGGCGTAGGCGCGGCCTTCGTCGAGCAGCGGGTCATGACCGGCCAAGGCGATCAGGGCCGGGGCCAGGCCTGGGCAACCGGGCGCCAGCAATGGCGAGAAACGCCAGTCCAGGCGATCGGTGGGCTCATTGGCGTAGTGCCGGTAGAACCACTCGAGGGTTTCGCTCTCCAGCAAATAGCCTTCGCCGAACAGCTCGGTGGACGGGCTGCTGGTGGACGCATCGGTCACCGGATAACAGAGCAATTGAAAACACGGCTGGATCGCCAGGGCAGCGGGTTCCAGGGCCGCTTGCAGCGCCAGCACCGTCGCCAGTGTCGCGCCGACGCTGTCGCCGCCGAACGCCACGCGGCTGACGTCCAGGCCTTCGGCGCGGGCCTGCCGGGCCAGCCAGTCGAGGGCGTCGGCGCCGTCGTTCAGCGGGGTCGGGAAGGTGTGCTCCGGAGCCAGGCGATAGCCCACCGACAACACCGCGCACGGTGTCCGGGCGCAGAATTCGCGGCAGACGCCGTCGTGGGATGCCAGGCTGCCGACCACATAGCCGCCGCCGTGAAAGTACACCAGCACCGGCAGCGCCTGGGCCGAAGCCGTGGCGGGACGATACAGACGCAGCGCCAGCGTCGCGCCGTCACGGGCAGTGAATGCGTGAGCGGCACACTGCACATCCGCCGGAGCGTCCCAGCGCAATTGCCCGGTGGTGCGCTCGAACGCCTCACGGGCCTGGGCCGGCGTCGACAGGTGAAACGGCCCGGGGCCGTCGGCCTGGCTTTCTTCGGCCAGGTCGAGGAAGGCGTTGAGTTCCGGATGCAGGGACATCGCAGGGGTTCCTTATGAAAAACCATGGGTAAAAGATGAGCCACTCGGACTCATGCAAAACCCTGTGGCGAGGGAGCTTGCTCCCTCGCCACAGGTGCAAGACTTAAGCCGCCTGCGCCACGCAGTGTTCGATCAACGCTTCGAGTTCCTCCTGGTAGGCGCGCATCAAGCCCTCGACGGTCTCGGCACGGTAGCGGCGGGTACTGAAGATGCAGCGCAGCGCCAGCCGCCCGTCGTACACCTGCCCCACCACTTCCAGCCAGTTGCCCAGCGCGGCATGGGGGCTGTAGCAGCTGCCGTAGCTTTCCGCCGCCGGCACCAGCAACGCCTTGTCGTCGAAGCTCTGGTCGAACTGCCCCAGGTAGTTGAACGTCACCCGTGCCTGGGGCGCGCGACCCAGGGTGGCGGCCATCGGCTCGCCACTCATGTAGCGCAACACGCCATAGCCCAATCCCTTGTTCGGCACGGCGGCCAACTGCCGTTGCACCGCCCGCACCGATGTGCCGATGTCGGCTTCATGGCTCGGGGTCAGGCGCACCGGGAACATGCTAGTGAACCAGCCCAGGCTGCGGCTCAGGTCGATGTCCTTGACCAGGTCCTCGCGACCATGCCCCTCCAGTTGGATCAGCACCGACGGCTGCTGGCTCCAGCGGCACAAGACCCGGCTCAGCGCCGCCAGCAACACGTCGTTGATCTGCGTCTGGTAGGCCGCCGGCACCTGTTTGAGCAACTGCTGGGTGTGCTGCTCCGACAGGCTCAAATGCGCCACCGACTGGTACTGCACCTGATTCTTGCCCCGCAGGTTGTCACACGGCAACTCGCTGCCCGGCTGGTCGATCTGCTCCAGCCACCAGGCTTTTTCCTGCGCCGGATAGTCCCGCGCATAGGCTTGCAGGCCCTCGGCCCAGGCCCGGTAGCTGCTGGTGCGAATCGGCAGGTTCGGCGTCTGGCCGTCGCTGTAGGCCGCATAAGCCGTCTGCAAATCCTGCAGCAGCAAACGCCACGACACGGTGTCGATCACCAGGTGATGAATCACCATCAGCACGCGAATTTCACCGCTGCCCAGGGTCACATGCGCCGTGCGCCACACCGGCCCGTTGTGCACATCAAGACTACGTTGCACCTGCTCGGCATACAACTCCAGCTCGGCTTCATCGGCCACGCTGCGCTGCCACAGCAAAGGCTCGTTGGCCCACTGGGCCTGCACCTCCTCCAGCGCCTGGTAATGCTGCAGGTGATGCCCGCCGACCTCACTGAAGCGCAGGCGCAAGGCATCGTGCTGCTGCATCATGCCGCGCAAGGCCAATTCCAGTGCCGTCAGGTTCAACCCCTGGCGAGCCCGCAGCATCAACGCCTGGTTGTAATGATGGGGTTCGCTCATGCGCTGGTCGAACCACCACTGCTGGATCGGAATCAGGTTGAACTGCCCTTCGGCGGCCACCTGGGTCACGTCCTCGACGGTCACGGCATGCGTGTTCGAACGCTGGTCGAAAATCGCCTCGATGGTCTGGCCGCGCATCAGGTCCCGCAGCTTGAGCTCCATCTTCAGCTCCCCATGGTTGCGCACCCGCGAGACCACTTGCAGGCTGAGGATCGAATCCCCCCCCAACTCGAAGAAATTGTCGGTGATGCCCACCCGTTCGACTTGCAACACCTCGGCCCAGATTTCGGCCAGCAATTGCTCATCGCGGTTACGCCCCGACACATACTCGGCGCCCTTGAATTCCGGCTCCGGCAAGGCTTGGCGATCGAGTTTGCCGTTGGGGGTGACCGGCAACGCCTCCAAGCAGATGACCTGGGCCGGCACCATGTAATCCGGCAATTGCGCCCGCAGCTCGGCCTTGAGCCGATCGCCGATGGCCACGCCGTCGGGGGTGACCACGTAGCCGATCAGTTGCTTGCCCGAGGCACTGTCGCGGGCGATCACCAACGCATCGCTGACCTCGTCCAGTTGCCGCAGGCTGGCCTCCACTTCCCCCAGTTCAATGCGGAAACCCCGCACCTTGATCTGGTGGTCGATACGGCCGACGTAATCGAGCACCCCATCGACGCGCTGGCGTACCAGGTCGCCGCTGCGGTACAGGCGATCGCCCGGCTGGCCGAACGGATCCGGCACGAAGCGCTCGGCACTCAGGTCCGGGCGACGGTGATAACCACGGGCGATGCCCGCGCCACCGATGTACAACTCGCCGGCAATGCCCGGCGGCAACGGGTTGAGGTTGTCGTCCAGTACATACAAGGCGCGCTCCCCCACCGCACGCCCGATCGGCGCGTAGGCGGCTTCGCAACGTTCGCTGGCCGGCACCTTCCACAGCATCGGCGTGACCACGGTTTCAGTCGGGCCGTAGCCGTTGGTGAAGAAGTGCGGACGCAGCGCCGCCTTCACTTGCTCGAAGGTCTGATCCGGCACCGCATCGCCGCCGAAGCAGTACACCCGCACCGGCGGCGGTGCCAACTGGCTGTTGGCGGCGTATTCGGCCAGTTGCTTGAGGTAGGCCGGCGGGAAGCAGGCGATGGTAATGCCGTGGCGGTGCAAGGCGTCGAAGGTCTGCTCCGGCGTCCACAGCGCGCCGTCGCGAATCACCAGGGTGCCGCCGCTGAACAGCGTGCTCAGCCAGCGCTCATGGGCGCCGTCGAAGGCGAACGACATGAAATGCAGTTCGCGGGTGTGTTCGTCCATGTCATACAGCCCGGCGATGGCCTGGCAATGCATGCTCATCGGCCCGTGCGCCACGGCAACGCCTTTGGGGCGACCGGTGGAGCCCGAGGTGTAGATCAGGTAGGCCAGGTTGCCGCCGAGCAAACCACTGTGGGGCGGCAAGTCGCTGTAGCCACGGCTGTCGAAACCGTCGATGGCCAGGCGCGCCAGACCGTCGAGTTCCGGCAGGCGCGCCTGCACCCGGCTATGGGTCAGCAACAGCGCCATGGCCGAATCTTCGATCATGAACGCCAGGCGTTCGGGTGGATAATCGATGTCCAGCGGCACATACGCCGAACCGCTTTTCATCACCGCCAGCAGCGCCACGACCATGTCCACCGACCGCTCCAGGGCCACGCCGACCACCACTTCCGGGCCGGCGCCGAGCTCGATCAAGCGGTGGGCCAGGCGGTTGGCCCGGCGCTCCAGTTCGCCATAGTCCAGCGAGTCGTCGCCACACACCAGCGCCGTGGCCTGCGGACGCGACTGGGCATGCCGGCCAATCAGCTCCGGCAACAACTGCGCCTGATAGCTGCCGTTCGGTGCCGCGCTCCAGTGTGCGAAGGCCTGCCACTGTTCCAGCGACAAGCGCTGCAGGTTGCCCAGGCACACGTGGGGCGCATCGATCATCGCTTCCAGGGTGTCTTCCAGGGTGCGGCGGATTCGCTCCACCGCGTCGACGCTGAAGGCGTTGCGCAGGAACAGGTACTCGATGGACAGCGTTTCACCCAGGTTGACCGCCAAGTCCATCGGGAAGTTGGTCACGTCATGATTGCGTGACTCGCCGAAGCTCAGGCCGGTGTCCCGCTGGTCGCCCAGGCGTTCGTCGATGGGGTAGTTCTCGAACACGATGATGCTGTCGAACAAACCCTGCCCGCCCAGGCCCGACCAGCGCTGGATGTCCGCCAGTGGCGCATGGGCATGCTCACGCAGGTCCAGGTTGTAGGCCTGCAACTGTTGCAGCCATTGATCCAGCGGCTGCTCGGGGTCCAGGGTCTGGATCACCGGCAAGGTGTTGATGAACAGGCCGAGGATGTTGTCGGCGTTGACCAGCCCCGCCGGACGCCCGGCGACGGTGGCGCCGAAGACCACGGTGTTCTGCCCGGTGAAACGTTGCAACAACAGCAGCCACGCCCCTTGGATCAAGGTATTGGGTGTGATCTGCAAGGCGCGGCAGGCCTGTTGCAGGCGAGCGGTCTGTGCCACGTCCCAGCGCGAATACAGCGCCTCGTGCCCCGGCAGTGCCTCGACATGCCGCGGGAACATCGCCTGGTTGAGGGAAGTCGCCTGTTCCAAGGTGTCGAGGCGGCTGCGCCAGAAGCGCTCCAGCGCGCCCTGGTCCTGGCGTTGCAGCCATTCGATGAACTCGCGGTAGCGACCATTGCGGCTGGGCACCTGCCCATGGGCGTAGAACTGCAACACCTCACCGAACAACCGCGAACTGCTCCAGCCGTCCATGAGGATGTGATGGCAGGTCCAGATCATCTGGTAGCGATCGTCTTCCAGGCGCAGCAACAACACCCGTTGCAAAGGCGCGCGGCCCAGGTCGAAACCGGCCAGGTAGTCGGCGGTCGCCCGGGCGCTGATCGCCTGCTCGCTGATGTCCTGTCCACGCCAGTCTTCAATCTGCAACGGCAACTCGACGTGGCGATGGACGATTTGCACCGGCGCGCTCAAGCCATCCTGCCAGTGGAAACTGGTGCGCAGGATGTCCTCGCGCTCGATCACCGACGTCCAGGCCCGGGCAAAACGCTCGGTGTCCAGGCCATGCACCGGCAGGCTGATCTGGTTGATGTACAAGCCGGAGCTGTCGTCGGCCAGGGTGTGGAACAGCATGCCGTCCTGCATCGGCGACAGCGGATAGATGTCCTCCACCTGCGCCACGGGCACCGGCAGGCCATTGAGTTGCGCCTGGCTCAGGCGCGCCAGCGGGAAGTCGGAAGGTGTCAGGCCCAGGCGCCCGTCGGTGCAGCAGTGATCGATCAGTTGTTGCAACGCCACGGCGTAGGCATCGGCCAACGACTGGAGCGTGGCCGCGTCGAAAACATCGTCACTGAAGGTCCAGTCGAGGGTCAACTGGCCGTTGAAGATCCGCCCGTCGATGGTCAGCCAGTTGCCCAGGGCCACGTCATCGCCATGCCCGGCGCCACTGCCCTCCTCGCTCGGTACGAACAGCGCCTGTTCATCGAAACTCTGGTCGAACTGTCCCAGGTAGTTGAAGGTGATCCGGGCCTGCGGCAGTTTTGCCAGGCGCTGTTGCACCACCGGCTCACCGAGGTAACGCAGGACGCCATAGCCCAGGCCCTTGTTCGGCACCGCCCGCAGTTGTTCCTTGATCCGCTTGATCGACTCGGCGGGGTCGCTGGCCGGCGTCAGCAACACCGGGAACAGGCTGGTGAACCAACCGACGGTGCGGCTCAGGTCGATGCCGTCGAACAACTCTTCGCGGCCATGGCCTTCGAGCTGCACCAGGCAGGCCGGTTGCCCAGTCCACTCGCAGACCACTTGCGCCAGGGCGCTGAGCAGCAAATCGTTGACCTGGGTGCGATAGGCCGTCGGCGCCTGCTTGAGCAAACGCTGGGTCTGGGTGGCATCCAGGCGTGTGCTCACCGAACGGCCATGGGCCGCGGCCTGGCTGCCCTCGGGACGGGCCCGTGGCAGCGGCGGCAGGGGCTGGTCCAGTTGCCCGACCCAGTAATCCAGTTCCTTGTTCAGGGCTTCGCTGTGGGCGTAGTCCTGCAACTGAGCGGCCCAGGCCTTGAACGCCGTGGATTTGCCCGGCAAGGCCGGCGCCTGGTTCGCCCGCAGTTGGCGGTAGACGTTTTGCAGGTCTTCCAGCAGCACCCGCCACGACACGCCGTCCATGACCAGGTGATGAATCGCCAGGTGCAGGCGCGAACTGCCGTCCTGCACCGCGATCAGGCTGCAACGCAACAATGGGCCGTGTTGCAGGTCCAGGCTGCGTTGGGCCTGGTCGGCGATGGCGATGATCTCGGCGGCGTCCTGCGCGGTGCGCTGCCAGATCTCCAGCGGCTGCTTATCCACGGCCCGATGGCTGGCGTGCCAGCGGCCATCGTCGGCCTCGGTGAACCGCAGGCGCAGGGCATCGTGATGGGCCACCACGTGCTGGAGGGCCTGTTGCAGGTGGGCGATGTCCAAGGGTTCGCGCGGGGTCAGCAGGACCGATTGGTTCCAGTGGTCGCGGTGCGGGATATCACTGGCGAAGAACCAATGCTGCATCGGCACCAGCAGGCTGTCGCCGGTGACCGGGCCTTGGTCGATCACGCCTTCGTCGGCCGCCGTGGCGACCCGCGCCAGGGCCTGGATGTTCTGGTGCAGGAACAGGTCCTTGGGGGTCAGGCCGATGCCTTGGGCACGCGCCCGGCTGACCACCTGGATCGAGTTGATCGAGTCGCCGCCCAAGGCGAAGAAGTTATCGGCGGTGCCTACCCGCTCGACGCCAAGCACCCCTTGCCAGATGTCCACCAGTGCCCGCTCGATGGCGTTGACCGGTGCCGTGAAGGCTTCCTGGCGCTCGGCCAGGTCGGGTGCCGGCAGCGCCTTGCGGTCGAGTTTGCCGTTCGGGCTCAGCGGCATGTGTTCCAGGCGGGTCAGGTGCGTCGGCACCATGTGCTCCGGCAGGTTCAAGCGCAAATGGGCCAGCAGCGCTTCGCGCAACAGCGGCCAGTCGCTGGCGTCACCGGCCTGGGCCACCACGTAGCCGCTCAGCACCTTGCCGCTGCGGCTGTCCTGGGCCACCACCACCGCTTCTCGCACCGCCGCCTGTTCAAGCAGGCGCGCTTCGATCTCACCCAATTCGATGCGGAACCCGCGGACCTTCACCTGGTGGTCGATCCGACCGACATAGTCGATCACACCGTCCGGGCGATAGCGCGCCAGGTCACCGGTGCGGTACAGCCGCTCGCCGGCCACGAACGGGCTGGCGACGAAACGCTCGGCAGTCAGTTCGGGACGGCGGTGATAACCGCGGGCCAGGCCCTGGCCACTGAGGTACAGCTCGCCGTTGACGCCGCTCGGCACCGGGTTCAGTTCATCGTCGAGGATGTACGTCATCAGGTTGGCAATCGGCTCGCCAATCGGCACCGCATCGCGCCCTTCGTCGCGGCAGGTCCAATGGGTCACGTCGATGGCCGCTTCGGTCGGGCCGTACAGGTTATACAGCCGGGCATTGGGCAACTTGGCGAACACCTGCTGCTGGGCATCCACCGGCAGGGCTTCGCCGCTGCAGACGATGCGGGTCAGGCGGGTGCAACGGCTGACGTTGGCATCCAGCACGAACGCCTGCAGCATCGACGGCACGAAATGCAGGGTGGTGATGTTTTCCCGTTCGATCAGGCTGACCAGCTTCTGCGGATCGCGATGATCGCCCGGTGCCGCGACGACCAGGCGCACGCCGGTCATCAACGGCCAGAAGAACTCCCAGACCGACACGTCGAAACTGAACGGCGTCTTCTGCAAGACACTGTCGCCGGCCTCCAGGCCATAGGCCTGTTGCATCCAGCACAAACGGTTGGTCAGTGCGCCATGGCTGTTGCCGGCGCCCTTGGGCTTGCCGGTGGAGCCGGAGGTGTAGATCACATAGGCCAGGTTCTGGGCGACGGCCCGGGCAGGCGGATTGTCGGTGGCATGGTCACGCAGCCAGTCGTCGTCCCCATCCAGCAGCAACGTGGTGACACGGTCCCCTCCTGTGGGAGCGAGCTTGCTCGCGATGAGGCCCTCACCTTCAACATCAATATTGACTGAACCACCGCTATCGCGAGCAAGCTCGCTCCCACAGGTCAGCAGCAACTCAATGCCGCTGTCCTCGATCATGTAGGCCAGGCGTTCCGGTGGGTATTCCGGGTCCAGTGGCACGTAGGCGCCACCGGTCTTGAGGATCGCCAGTAGCCCGACCACCATTTCCACACTGCGCGGCACCGAGATGCCCACCAGCACATCCGGGCCGACGCCGCGCTCGATCAAGGCGTGGGCCAACCGGTTGGCGCGGTTGTTGAGCTGGGCATAGCTCAGCGACTGCCCTTCGAACACCAGCGCCTCGGCGTGAGGGTCGCGCTCGACCTGGGCTTCGATCAAATGATGGACCGGGAGATGGTTTGGGTAGTCGGCGTAGGTGCGGTTCCAGTCCTCGACGATCAGGCGCCGCTGCGCCCTGTCCAGCATCGGCAACTCGGCGATGCGCTGGGTCGGGTTGGCGACGATGGCGCGCAACAGGTTCAGCCAGTGCTCACCCAGGCGGGCGATGGTGCTCGGTTCGAACAGGTCGCTGGCGTAAGTCAGCGCGGCGCTGAGGCCATCGGCGTACTCGAAGGTGTCCAGGGTCAGGTCGAACTGGGCAGTGCCCGAGTCCCAGGTCAGTTGCTCCAGGCTCAAGCCCGGCAACGCCGACAGGTCACGGCGGGCATCGCTGGCATGGTTGAACATCACCTGGAACAGTGGCGTGTGGCTCAGGTTGCGCGCCGGTTCCAGCCGCTCCACCAGTTGTTCGAACGGCAGGTCCTGATGGGCCTGGGCGCCGAGGGCCCGTTGCTTGACCTGATCGAGCAACTGGTCGAATCGCAGGTTGCCGTCGATGTCGGCCTTGAGCACCTGGGTGTTGACGAAGAAGCCCAGCAGACGCTCGGTTTCCACCCGGTTACGGTTGGCGATCGGCACGCCGACGCGGATGTCGTCCTGGCCGCTGTAGCGGTGCAGCAAGGTCTGGAAGCCGGCCAGCAAGAGCATGAACAGCGTGCTGTTGTGCTGCTGGGCCAAGCGCTTGAGGCCTTCGGCCAGGGCCGGTTCGATGACGATGGGCAACCGTGCGCCACGATAGCTTTGCTGGGCCGGGCGCGGATGGTCGGTCGGCAGTTCGAGAATCGGCTGCTCGCCGCCCAACTGCTCGATCCAGTAGTCGAGTTGACGCTGCTGCTCCCCCGCCGCCAGCCACTGCCGCTGCCAGTGGCCGTAGTCGGCGTACTGGATTGGCAGCGGCGCCAGCGCCACGGGCTGGCCCTGGCTGAAGCCTGCGTACAACTGCAGCAGGTCGTCGACCATGATCTGCATCGACCAGGCATCGGACACGATGTGGTGCTGGGTCAGGATCAGCACATGGTCCTCGGCGCCCAGTTGCAGCCACTTGACCCGCAGCAACGGACCGTGCTGCAAATCGAACGGTTGCCGGGTTTCGGCTTCGATCAAGCCGCGCAAGGCATGTTCATCGACGCCGGCTTCGAGCGATTCCACCGCCAGGGCCAGCGGCGCTGGTTCGTCGATCACTTGCACGGGACGCTCATGGTCGAGCACGAAGCGGGTACGCAGGCTCTCGTGACGCGCCACCAGTGCATCGAAGCTCTGTTGCAGCGCCGCACGGTCGAGGGCGCCGCGCAAACGCAGGGCCGCCGGAATGTGGTAGGCGCTGCTGGTGGGGTCCAGTTGCCAGAGAAACCACTGCCGTTGCTGGGCGAACGAGAGCGCCAGCGGCTGGTCGCGAGGAATGCGTGGGATACCCGGTTCATCGTGCGCCGATGCCGTGCCCATGGCCTCGACAAACGCCCGCAGGCTGTTATGGGCGAACAACAGGCGCAACGGCACCTGGATATTCAGTTGCTGGCGAATCCGCGACATCACCTGGGTGGCGAGCAAGGAATGGCCGCCCAGTTCGAAGAAATTGTCGTCCAGGCCCACCCGCGGCACCTTGAGGATATCGGCCCAGATCGTCGCCACCGCCTGCTGCACGGGTGTTTGCGGCGCGACATAGGTTTTCTGCCACTGGCTGGCATCGGGCTTGGGCAACTGCTTGCGATCCAGCTTGCCGTTGGGTGTCAGCGGGAAGCGTGGCAACACCACCATGTGCGCCGGCACCATGTAGTCGGGCAGGTTGACCTTGAGCTGGGCCGTGAGGTTGTCGCGCAGGGCGCCCTGGGCGGCGGCATCCAGGTCATTCAGTTCGGCGGTTGGAACGATGTACGCCACCAGCGCTTGGCCGCCCGGTGCCTCCTGGGCCAGCACCGCCGCTTCGCGCACGCTGTCCTGTTCCAGCAGGCGCGCTTCGATTTCGCCCAGTTCGATGCGAAACCCGCGAATCTTCACTTGATGGTCGATGCGCCCGAGGTATTCGAGGATGCCGTCGGCCCGCTGGCGCGCCAGGTCACCGGTGCGATACAGGCGCTCGCCGGCGACAAACGGATGGGGCACGAAACGTTCGGCGGTCAGCGCCGGACGCTGGAAATAACCACGGGCCAGCCCCTGGCCGCCGATCAGCAATTCACCGGCCACGCCATAGGGCACCGGCATCAGGTCGGCGCCAACGATGTACAGCGCCGTGTTGTCGATGGGCCCGCCCAGCCAGGGTTGCGCGGCCTGGGTTTGCAACGGGTGCAAGGCCGACCAGATGGTGGTTTCCGTCGGGCCGTAGAGGTTCCACACTTCACCGCCAAGGGCGAGCATGCGCACGGCCAGTTCCTGGGGCAGCGCCTCGCCACCGCACAGGCACTTGCAGCCGCGCAAACTCTGGGCGTGCTCGTTGTCCAGCAACATGCGCCAGGTCGACGGCGTGGCCTGCACCACGTTGACCTGCTCGGCCGCGATCAGCGCCAGCACCGCGTACGGGTCCTGGGCGACGTGCGGGCCGGTCAGCACGATGCACGCGCCGACCATCAGCGGCACGTAGATTTCCAGGCCGAAAATATCGAACGAGAACGTGGTCAGCGACAACGCCCGGTCCTGGGCCGTCATGCCCGGTGCCTGGGCCATGCTCGCGACGAAGTTGGTCAGCGCGCCGTGGCGCACCATCACACCCTTGGGCTTGCCGGTGGAGCCGGAGGTGTAGATCGCGTAGGCCAGGTGCTCCGGGTCCAGGCGCGGCGCCGGCGCGTCGCAGGCATAGCCGTCGAGCCAGTCACCCTCCTGGTCCAACACCAACGTATTCACACCACCACCGAACCCTGTGGGAGCGAGCTTGCTCGCGATAGCGTCGGCACACTCGACATCATCATTGATTGAACCACCGCCATCGCGAGCAAGCTCGCTCCCACAGGACAGCAATAACTGGTCGAGCAGCGAACTTTGGGTCAACAGCAGCTCGATGCCGCTGTCTTCGATCATGTAGGCCAGGCGCTCCTGGGGGAACGCCGGGTCCAGCGGCAGGTAGGCGCCGCCGGCCTTGAGGATCGCCAGCAGGCCCACCAGCATGTGCGCGCTGCGTTCCACGGCGATGCCCACCAGGACATCCGGGCCCACGCCGAGGCTCTGCAGCTTGCCCGCCAACTGATTGGCCCGGGCATTGAGTTGGCCGTAGCTCCAGCGCTCACCGTCGATGACCAGCGCCGGGGCGTCCGGGGTGCGCGCCGCTTGTCTTTCGAACAGTTGATGAACAAAACCCGCCTCGGGCGCCGGCGACGGAGGGCGCTGGCCGTTGTCGAGCTGGGCCTGGCGCTCGGCCGCGTCGAGCAACGGCAATTCTCCGATGCGCTGCGTCGGGTCGGCCACGATCGCCCGCAACAGGTTCTGCCAATGCCCGGCCAGGCGCGCGATTGTCTCGGCGCCAAACAGGTCGGTGGCATAGATCAGCCCTGCCGAAAGCCCTTCACTGTGCTCCACGGTTTCCAGGGTCAGGTCGAATTGCGCCGTATGCGAATCCCAGCGCAGTTCCTCGACTTTCAATGCACCGACCGGCCCCTCGCCCGCCGGGCCTTGGGTCCGGTGGTTGAACATCACTTGGAACAGCGGACTGTGGCTCAGGTTGCGCTCGGGTTGCAGGGCCTCGACCAGTTGCTCGAACGGCAGGTCCTGATGGGCCTGGGCGCCCAGGGCCGAATGCTTGACTTGCTGCAGCAAGGCACCGAACGAATCCTGGCCCTGGACATCGCTGTCGAGTACCTGGGTGTTGACGAAAAAGCCAATCAGGCCCTCGGTCTCGACCCGGTTGCGGTTGGCCGTCGGTACGCCGACGCGGATGTCGTTCTGGCCGCTGTAGCGGTGCAGCAGCGCCTGGAACGAGGCCAGCAGGAGCATGAACAGGCTGACGCCTTCGCGTTGGGCCATGTGTTTGAGATCGCCGACCAGTACCGCGTCGATGGCCAGTTCCAGCCGCGCGCCGCGATAGCTCATCACCGCCGGACGCGGGAAGTCGGTCGGCAGTTCCAGCACCGGTTGCTGGCCGCCCAGGCGTGCGGTCCAGTATGCCAACTGACGCTCGCGCTCGCCCGCTTCCATCCAGTGCCGCTGCCAGATGGCGTAGTCGGTGTACTGGATCGGCAGCGCCGGCAATTGCGGCGCGTGGCCCTGGCTGAAGGCGGCGTAGCCGTTGACCAGTTCCTCGACCATCACCTGCATCGACCAGCCATCGGCCACGATGTGGTGCAAGGTCACGATCAGCACATGATCATCCGCCGCCAACCGCAGCAGGCGCGTGCGCAGCAGCGGCCCCTGTTGCAGGTCGAAGAGCTGGCGGGTTTCCCCTTCGATCAACTGGCGCAGCTGCGTCTCGTCCGGCAACGGTTCCAGGGTGTCTGCCTGCAAACGCACTGGCGCCGCCGCGTGCACCTGCTGCACGACCTGCTCGCCATGGGGCTGGAAGGTGGTGCGCAGGCTCTCGTGCCGGGCCACCAACGCGGTGAAACTCTGTTCAAGCGCAACGATGTCCAGCGGCCCGCGCAAGCGCAGGGCCGTGGGCATGTGGTAGGCCGCGCTCTCGGGGTCCAACTGCCAGAGGAACCATTGGCGTTCCTGGGCAAACGACAATGACAGTGTGTCGAACTCGGCACTGACAGGCGGGATCGGCAGGTTCGCCGGGGAAACGTTCTCTTCGAGCATTTTCTGCAAGTACAAGCGACGTTTTTCCAGCGGCAGCGTTATGAAGCGCCTGGCAATACGTTGTGCGACAGCGGTGTCCATCAAACCTCCTCAAATTCATCGAGCAGCGCTTCAAGCTTGCTCAATTTCGACGTACTCATGGGTTCGCCGGCAGGCTCGAGTTGCGCCACGAACGCGCCGAGTACCGGGAATTGGAAAATCAGTTGCGGGGTCAAGGTCAGGCCCAGTTCCAGTTGCAGGCGCGAGACCACGCTCACCACCAGCAGCGAATGCCCGCCCAGCTCGAAGAAATCGTCACCCAGCCCGACCTGCTCGACCTTGAGCACGTCTTGCCAGATGGCCGCGACCCGGCATTCGAGGTCGCTCTGCGGGGCCAGGTATGCCGGTTGCAGGGCACGGGTGTCCGGTGCCGGCAAGGCCTTGCGATCGAGCTTGCCGTTGGGGGTCAGCGGCAAGCGGTCGAGGAACACCCAATGGGTCGGCACCATGAAGTCCGGCACCTGGGCCGCCAGTCGCGCCTTGAGCCGTTCGCCCAGGCTGCCCTGGTCGAGAGGACTGTCCTGGCCGACCAGATAGGCCACCAGGTTCGGCCCGCTCACGTCGTCCCGCGCCAGCACCACCGCATCGCGCACATCGGCATCGGCCTGCAGGCGCGCTTCGATTTCCCCCAACTCGATACGCAGGCCACGGATCTTCACCTGATGGTCGATCCGGCCGAGGTACTCGATCACCCCGTCGGCGCCATAACGGGCCAGGTCACCGGTGCGATACAGGCGGCCGCCCGGGGCTGGCGCGAACGGATCGGGAATGAAGCGCTCGGCGCTCAGTGCCGGTCGTTGGTGGTAACCACGGGCCAGGGAATCACCGGCGATGTGCAACTCGCCGACGGCGCCCACGGCGCAAGGCTGTAGCGCCGCGTCCAGCACGTAGGTGCGCACGTTATCGATGGGACGGCCAATGGCGATGATCCGCTCGGCGTCGTCTTCGCTGCCGCGCACCACCGCATGGCTGCTGGTGTCGATGGTCGCTTCGGTCGGGCCATACAGGTTGCGCAGTTCGCCATCGAACAGCGCCATGACCTGGCGCGACAGGTGCACGCTGAGGGCTTCGCCACCGCACAGCAGCAGGCGCAGGGAGGCCAGTTGCGCGCGGGTCGCCAGTGGCAGCAAGGCCTGCAACAGCGAGGGCGCCATTTGCAGCACGCTGATGCGCCACCGCGCCACGTCGGCCCAGAGGGTGGTCAGGTCGAGGTTCAGGTGCGGGCTGGCGAGCACCAGTTGCGCGCCACTCATCAACGGCAGCCAGAACTCCCAGACCGAGGCATCGAAACTGATCGCGGTTTTTTGCAGGACGCGGTCGGCGGCCGTCAGTTTCAGGCAACCCTGCATCCACGCCATGTGGTTGCTCAGGGCGGCATGACGAAGGGTCACGCCCTTGGGCTTGCCGGTGGAGCCGGAGGTGTAGATCACATAAGCGAGGTGATCGCCGTCGATGGCCACGCCAGGGTCGCGCTCGCTATAACCGGCCAGCCATTGCCCGGGCTGATCCAACAGCAGCGCGGCCACGGCAGCGTCGCCGAACAGCGGCAGCACATCGGTCTCGGTGAGCAGCAAGGCGATGCCGCTGTCCTCGACCATGTACGCCAGGCGATCCCGGGGATAGGCCGGGTCCAGTGGCACGTAGGCGCCGCCGGCCTTGAGCACCGCCAGCAAGCCGATCACCATCTGCACGCTGCGCGACAGCGCCAGGCCCACCAGCACGTCGGGGCCGATGCCGCGTTCGATCAAGCCATGGGCCAGGCGATTGGCCCGGGTATTGAGCTGGGCGTAGGTGAGCGTCTCCTGCTCGCTGACCAGGGCGACTGCGTCGGGGGTGCTTCGGGCCTGGGCCTCGATCCATTGATGGACCGGGCGCCGAGGCGGCTCCACCACCGAGGTGGCGTTCCAGTCGTGCAGCAGCCTGTCGCGGGTCACCGCATCCAGCAGTTGGATGTCGCCCACACGACCGTCGGCCGGCAGGCTCACCATCTGCGCGAGCACGTGTGCCACCTGCTCAGCCAGGCGCTCGACGGTGTGTGTAGGGAAAGCAGCATGGGCATAGGTGAAGTGCAGGCTCAGGATGTCAGTTAGATTGACGGCCAGGGTCAACGGGAAATTAGTCTGTTCCTGGCTGGCCACGCTGCCGAAGCTCAAGCCCGAGGGCGCCTGCTCTTGCAGGGCTTGGGACACGGGGTAGTTTTCGAACACCAGCAAGGTGTCGAACAAACCGTCACCGCCCTGCCCGGCCCAGCGCTGGATTTCGAACAGCGGCGTGTGCTCGTGCTCGCGCAAGGCCACGTTCTGGCCCTGGATCTGTTGCAGCAGCGCGCTCAGCGCTTGCTCCGGGCGCGGGCTGGCGATCACCGGTAAGGTGTTGATGAACAGGCCGATCTGCTGCTCAACCCCCTTGAGCTCGCTCGGACGTCCCGACACGGTGGCGCCGAAGGCCACGGTGGCGTGCCCGGTGTAGTGCTGCAGCAGCAACAGCCAGGTCGCCTGGACGACGGTGTTGAGGGTGACTTTCTGCTGGCGGGCGAACTCGCTCAGGCGTTGGGTCTGCTGGGGCGTCAGGTCGTGATAGTGGTTGGCGTGGCTGCTTTCCAATGCCGATTGCAGCGGCGCGACACGGGTCTCGGCCAGACGGGTCGGCGCCTCCAGGCTGTGCAATTGCGCCAGCCAGAAGGTTTCGCTGGCCTGGGCGTCGCGGCCTTGCAGCCAGGCGATGTAGTCCCGATACCGCCCGGTCTGGCGTGGCAGGGCCTGGCCGTCGTAGCGTTGCAGCACCTCGCCGAGCAACTGCGAGTTGCTCCAGCCGTCCATCAGGATGTGGTGATGGGTGTAGATCAGGTGATATCGCTGCTCAGCGGTACGCACCAGCACCAGGCGCAGCAACGGTGCGCAGGCCAGGTCGAAACCCTGCTCGCGCTCGGCGTCCGCCAGTTCGGCCAGGGCCTGGCCGACATCGGCGCGGGTGCTCCAGTCCAGCGAGGTGAACGGCACGCGCACTTGCTTATGCACCACTTGCACCGGGCGCTCGCTGCCCTGCCAGATAAAACTGCTGCGCAGGCTGTCATGGCCATCGACCGCCGCTTGCCAGGCCGCCTCGAAACGCCGTGGGTCGAGGCCTTCGATGTCCAGGCACATCTGGTTGATGTACTGGCCGCTGCCCGCTTCGTACAGGCTGTGGAACAACATACCCTGCTGCATCGGCGCCAGTGGGTAAAGGTCTTCCACCCCGCGCGCCGACAGCGCCAGGCCATCGAGTTGTGCCTGGGTCAGGCCGGCCAGGGGGAAATCCGCCGGCGTCATGCCCTGGCTCGTCGGGTCGCAGCAATGGGCGATCAACAGCGCCAGCTCACGGGCATAGTCATCGGCCAAGCCCTGGATAGTCGTCGGTTCGAACTGTTGCGCACTGAACGTCCAGCCCAACCGCAGCGCGCCATCGAACACCTGGCCGTTGAGCGTCAGCCAATTGCCCAGGGTGGTCAGCGGGCTTTGCTCGTCACCGGCGCTTTCGCTGGCCGGGCTGAACAAGGCGCCTTGGGCCTGATCGAAACTGCCGTCGAACTGGCCGAGGTAGTTGAAGGTAATGCGCGGCACCGGCAACGCCTCCAGGGCCGCCCGACTGGCGTCGTCGCCCAGGTAACGCAGGGCACCGAAGCCCACGCCTTTGTCGGGAATCGTCCGCAGCCCTTGCTTGATCGACTTGATCGAGTCCGCCAGTTCCACCGCTGGCGACAACCGGACCGGGAACAGGCTGGTGAACCACCCCACCGTGCGCGTCAGGTCGACATTGGCAAACAGCTCTTCGCGGCCATGGCCTTCGAGCTGGAGCAACAGGCTGTCGTGGCCGGTCCAGCGGCAGATCACCCGGGCCAGGGCCGTGAGCAGCAGGTCGTTGACCTGGGTGCGATAGGCCGCTGGCGCCTCTTGCAGCAACTGCCGGGTCAAATGCGCATCCAGTCGCGTGTGAACGGTGACGGCCTCGCGGTTTTTCCCGATCGCCTCGGGGTCGAGACACGGTAGGTCGGTCGGCGCGTCGTGCAGTTGCCCTTGCCAGTAGGCCAATTGCTGCTGCAATTGCGCGCTGCGCGCATGGGCCTGCAACTGCTCGGCAAACACCTTGACCGAACTGGTCTTGGCCGGCAGTTGCAGCGCTTGGCCGGCGAGCAGTTGCTGGTAGGCGGTTTGCAGGTCGTCGAACAGAATCCGCCACGACACGCCATCCACCGCCAGGTGATGAACCACCAGCAACAGGCGCTGGCTGCCATCGGCCAATGTCGCCAGGACGCCGCGCAACAGCGGCCCGGCGTACAGGTCGAGGCTGCGCTGGGCCTGATTGGCGAGGGTTTCCAGCGCGCTGGCATCGGCCACCTCACGCTGCCACAGCAAACCCTTGCCCGCCCAAGCCTGTTGTTGCGCCGCCACCTCACGGTGCTCGGCGCGCCAACCTGCGGCGGTTTCATTGAAGGACAAACGCAAGGCGTCGTGGTGCAGCACCAACGCCTGCAAGGCCTGCTCCACCACGGACGCTTGCAACGGGCTGGCCGGTTTCAGCAACACCGACTGGTTGTAGTGGTGACGCTCAGGAATCGCCTCGGCGAAAAACGCCTGCTGGATCGGCAACAGCGGCGTGGACCCTTGGCTCGGCGCCTGATCGATGCCCGGCGCCTGCCCACCGGTCTGGGCGACGCTCGCCAGAGTCTGTACGGTCTGGTGCTGGAACAAGTCCTTGGGGGTAAAGCGGATGCCCGCCTGACGGGCGCGGCTGACCACCTGGATGGAGACAATCGAGTCGCCGCCCAGCTCGAAGAAGTTATCGCGCAAGCCGACCCGCTCCACCTTGAGCACGTCTTGCCAGATCGCCGCGATCTGTTGTTCCAGTTCACTTCGCGGTGCCACGTAGTCCTGCTGGACCTGGCTGGCGTCGGCGGTCGGCAAGGCCTTGCGGTCGAGCTTGCCGTTGGCGGTCAGTGGCCATTGTTCGAGGAACAGCAAGTGCGTCGGCACCATGTAGTCCGGCAGATCGGCCTTGAGCTGGGCCTTGATCCGGTCACGCAAACCGGCTTGCTCCTCGTGGGGATCTGCCGGGATCACATAGCCCACCAGTTGCTGGCCGCTCGGCCCTTCCTGGGCCAACACCAGCGCTTCACGCACCGCCGCCAGGGCGTTCAGGCGCGCTTCGATCTCGCCCAACTCAATGCGGAACCCGCGGATTTTCACTTGGTGGTCGATGCGGCCGACGTACTCGATCACGCCATCGCTGCGGTACTGCGCCAGGTCGCCGGTGCGGTACAAGCGTGCACCGCTATCGCCGAACGGATCGGGAATAAACCGCAACGCAGTGAGATCGCCACGGTTCAGGTAACCCCGGGCCAGGCCGGCGCGACCGACGTACAGTTCACCGACGCAGCCTTTCGGCACGGGGTTGAGGTCGCCGTCCAGCAAGTACCACGACAGGTCGGCAATCGGCTCGCCAATTGGGCTGCTGGCGTCCTGTTCCAGGTCTGCCAGCGACAGCGGCCGGTAGGTCACGTGCACGGTGGTTTCGGTGATGCCGTACATGTTGATCAATTGCGGAGCCGCGTCGCCGTACTTGTCGAACCACGGGCGCAGGGCCTTGACGTCCAGCGCCTCGCCGCCGAACACCACGTAGCGCAGGGTGTTGCCCCGGTCATCGGCGCAGGCTTCGTGCATCAACTGCTTGAAGGCCGACGGCGTCTGGTTGAGCACCGTCACCCCGGCCTCACAGAGCAGTTCGTGGAACTGCTGCGGTGAACGGCTGACGTCGAAGGGCACGATCAACAGCTCGCCGCCGTGGAGCAGCGCACCAAAAATTTCCCACACTGAGAAGTCGAACGCGTAGGAATGGAACAGGCTCCAGACATCTTCCGCGCCAAAGTTGAACCACGGCTCGGTGGCCTCGAACAGGCGCAGCACGTTGTGGTGCGGCAGCAAGGTGCCCTTGGGGTTACCGGTGGAACCGGAGGTGTAGATCACGTAGGCGAGGTTCGACGCATCCATCGCCACCAATGGATCGCTGTCGGCAAAGGCGCTCACGTCGGCGTCCAACAGCAGTGTCTGCACGCCGTCCGGCACCGGCAATTGATCGACCAGGGCCGCTTGGGTCAGCAGCAAGCGGATGCCGCTGTCCTGCATCATGTAGGCCAAGCGATCCTGGGGATAAGTCGGGTCCAGCGGCACATAGGCACCGCCGGCCTTGAGGATCGCCAGCAGGCCCACCAGCATGTCGAAACCGCGCTCGGCGGCCAATCCCACCAGCACATCCGGGCCGACGCCGTGGGCGATCAACTGATGGGCACGGCGGTTGGCCTGGGCATTGAGAGCACCATAGGTCAGGGTTTGGGCGTTGCAACGCAAGGCGATGGCGTCAGGCCGCAAACGCGCCTGCTCGGCGATGCGCTGATGCAGACACGCCTCGCCCGGGAAGCTACGCGGTGCCGGGTTCCATTGGCCGATGTGTTGCTGTTGCTCGGCGGCCGTCAGCAGCGGCAGTTCACCGATGCGTTGCCGGGGATCGGCGACGATGCCGTGCAGCAGGTTCAGCCAGTGTTCGGCCATGTGTTGCACGGTGCTGGCGTCGAACAGGTCGGTGGCGTAGCTCAGGGACGCGGCCAGCTCACCGTCGGTCTCGTGGGTGTCGAGGGTCAAGTCGAACTGGGCGGTGTGTGAACGCCAATCCAGGCTCTCGACCTGCAACCCCGGCAGTTGCAGGGCTTGTGCCGCGCCGCTGCTCTGGTGGTTGAACATCACCTGGAACAGCGGGCTGTGGCTCGCCTGTCGCTGCGGCGCCAGTGCCTGCACCAACTGCTCGAACGGCAGGTCTTGATGGGCTTGCGCCCCCAGCGAAGCCTGCTTGACCTGGGCCAGCAATTGCTCGAAAGGCAGGTCACCCCGCACCTGGGCATTGAGCACCTGGGTGTTGACGAAAAAGCCGATCAGGCCTTCGGTTTCCGGGCGGTTGCGGTTGGCGACCGGTACACCGACGCGGATGTCCGACTGGCCGCTGTAGCGGTGCAACAAGGCCTGGAACGACGCCAGCAAGACCATGAACAGCGTCGAGGCTTCGCGCTGGGCCAAGTGCTTCAGGCCCTGGGTCAGCCCGGCGTCGAAGCGCAGGTCCAGGCGTGCGCCGCGATGGCTCTGCACCGCCGGGCGCGGGCGGTCCGTCGACAACGGCAGGACTTCGCCGCCATCGCCCAGCCGTTCGGTCCAGTAGGCCAGTTGCCGCTCCAGCTCGCCGGCCTCCATCCATTTGCGCTGCCAGATTGCATAGTCGGCGTATTGGATCGGCAAGGCTGCCAGGGTCGGCGCCTGACCGCTGCGGTGGGCGGCGTAGAGCTGGACCAGGTCGTTGACCATGATCCGAGCGGACGCGCCATCGCAAATGATGTGGTGCTGGGTCAGCACCAGCACATGGTCATCCGCTGCCAGTTGCAGCAGCTTGACCCGCAGCAGTGGCCCTTGTTGCAGGTCGAACAGCCCGGCGATTTCCTCATCGATCAGGGCTGTGAGCGCGGACTCATCCAACACCACCACCGGCTCGATCGCCAGGCTCAAACGCGCCTGCACCACTTGTCGGGGCCCTTGCGCGCTGTCGACGAACACCGTGCGCAACACGTCGTGACGGGCCAGCAAGGCGTCGAAGCTGCGTTGCAGCGCGGGCAGGTCGAGGGCACCGCGCAGGCGCAGCGCCGTCGGCACATGGTAGGCGGCGCTGTGGCGGTCCAGTTGCCAGAGGAACCACTGGCGCTCCTGGGCGTAGGACAGGTCGAGGGTCTCGAACTCGTCGCGCATCGCCGGGATCGGCAACGTCGCCAGGCTCATGTTTTTGCTGTGCAGCTTGTGCAGGAACGCTTGCCGTTGGGCGAGCGGTAAACGGATGAAACGCTGAACCAGAGACAGGTTATCGAGCTGAGTCATTCAAAGGGTCTCCAGGTCTGCCAGGAAGTCATGCATCTCACTCAGGTCTGCGCTGGAGTGAGGGGTCAGGTGGGCCGCCAGTTGTGCGGCGTAGTCGGCCAGGGACGTGGTGCTGAACAGCAAGTCCAGGGGCACCGCGGCGCCCTGTTCCATTTGCAGGCGCGCCGTCGCTTGCGTCGCCAGCAGGGAATGCCCACCCAGTTCAAAGAAGTTGTCGTCGCGCCCTACCCGTTCGAGCTTGAGCACGTCTTGCCAGATGTCGGCGATGCCCTGTTCGAGCGCGCCCTGTGGCGCCACGTAGGCACGCAGCAGTTGCTGGGCGTCCGGCAGCGGCAGGGCCTTGCGGTCGAGCTTGCCGTTGGGGGTCAACGGCAAGCGTTCGAGCAGCAGCCAGTGCGCCGGCATCATGTAGTCGGGCAGCAAGGGCGCGAGCTGCGCCTTGAGGGCTTCGCGCAGGGCCGTGGGTTCGGCAGTCTCTGGATCGGTGGCCACCAGGTACGCCACCAACTGCAGGCCGCCCGGCCCGGGTTGCGGCACCACCACGGCTTCGCGGATCGCTTCCTGTGCCAGCAGGCAGGCTTCGATTTCCCCCAGCTCGATGCGGAAGCCGCGGATCTTCACCTGATGGTCGACCCGACCGATGTACTCGATCACGCCGTCGCCACGCTGGCGCGCCAGGTCACCGGTGCGGTACACCCGCGCGCCGTTGCCGAACGGATCCGGCAGGAATCGCTCGGCGGTCAGCGCCGCGCGGTCGTGGTACCCCCGGGCCAGGCCGTCGCCGCCAATCAACAGTTCGCCGATCAGCCCGACCGGGTTCGGCGCGAAGTGATCGCCGACGATGTACAGCGACGTGTTGGCGATCGGTCGGCCGAGGTACGGCACGCATTGCTCTTGAGTCAAGCGGTAGGCCGCCGACCAGATGGTGGTTTCGGTCGGGCCATACAGATTCCAGACCTCTCCAGCGACATCGAGCAACCGCTCGGCCAGGTCCTCGGCCAACGCCTCGCCACCGCACAGGCATTTGCGCCCGGCCAACAAACCGGACGCCGGATGGTCGAGCAACATGCGCCAGGTCGAGGGCGTGGCCTGGACCACGCTGACCTGTTGCCGGTCGATGGTCTCGAGCAGCGCCTCGGGGTCGTGGGTACTCTGCTTGTCCACCAGCACCACGCAGGCACCGCTCAATAGTGCGCCGTAGAGTTCCAGGCCGAAGATGTCGAACGAGAACGTGGTCAGCGACAGCACCCGATCACGGGCGGCAATGCCCGGTTCACGGGCCATGCTGGCGACAAAATTCACCAGCGCCCCATGACGCACCATCACGCCCTTGGGCTTGCCGGTGGAACCCGAGGTGTAGATGGCGTAGGCCAGGTGCTCCGCATCCAAGCGCGGCGCCGGCGCCTCGCCGGCATAACCGTCGAGCCAGTCACCCTCCTGATCCAGCACCAATGTCTTAACGCCAACCCCGCCCCCTGTGGGAGCGAGCTTGCTCGCGATGAGGCTCTCACCTTCAACATCACTATTGACTGAACCACCGCCATCGCGAGCAAGCTCGCTCCCACCGGACAGCGGTAGCTGGTCGAGCAGCGAACGTTGGGTCAGCAGCAGCTCGATGCCGCTGTCTTCGATCATGTAGGCCAGCCGATCCTGGGGGAACGCCGGGTCCAGCGGCAGGTAGGCGCCACCGGCCTTGAGGATCGCCAGCAAGGCGACAATCATGTCCACGCCACGCTCCAGCGCCACACCGACCAACCGATCGGGCCCCACGCCCTGTTCGATCAAGCGATGGGCCAGGCGGTTGGCCCGGACATCGAGTTCGGCATAGCTCAGCACCTGATCGGCGAACACCAGCGCCGTGGCAACCGGCGTTTGCCGGGCCTGGGCCTCGAACAGCCGATGGACGCAGCGCGCCTGGGGATATTCCGCCGCGGTGGCGTTCCAATCCTGCACGTGCTGGCGGGTTTCGCGCTCGTCGAGCACGCTCAGTTCGCCCAGGGGCCGTTGCCCGGCGTCGATCATTTGCAGCAGCAAGCGTCGCAGGTGCACGCCGATCTGCTCGACCGAGGCCTCGGTGAAACGCGCGCACTGGTAGCTGAACTGCACCGCCAGCTCGGCACCGAGGCTGACCAGCAGGGTCAGCGGGTAGTTGGTCTGTTCCAGGTTGTCCACGGCACCGAAACGCAAGCCCTCAGGCGCACCGTGTGCCAAGGCTTCGGAAATCGGGTAGTTCTCGAATACCAGGATGTTGTCGAACAAGGCTTCGCCGCCCAGGCCGGCCCAGCGCTGGATGTCGAACAGCGCCGTGTGCTCGAACTCGCGCAAGGCCAGGTTCTGCGCCTGGACGCTGTGCAGCCAGTCGCCCAGGTCCTGTTCCGGACGCGGGCTGGCAATGACCGGCAAGGTGTTGATGAACAGGCCGATCTGGCCCTCGACGCCCACCAGGTCCGCCGGCCGTCCCGCCACCGTCGCGCCGAACGCCACACTGGCCTTGCCGGTGTAGCGTTGCAACAGCAACAGCCAGGCCGCTTGCACCAGGGTGTTGACGGTGACTTTGGCCTCGCGGGCGAACTCGGCCAGGCGTCGGGTCTGCATCCCATCCAACTGCATGCGGTGATGGCCGTACAGCGTTGCCGGGACGTCCTGTGCCGGGCGCGCAAACACCTGGGCCAGGCGCACCGGCTCATCCAGCGTGCGCAGCTGTTGCGTCCAGAATCCTTCGCCGAGGCTCGCGTCCTGGCGTTGCAGCCAGGCGATGTAATCGCGATAACGGCCAGTCGGGCGTGCCACGCTGTCGCCGCGGTAATGCTGCAACACTTCGCCGAGCAACTGCGCGCTGCTCCAGCCATCCATCAGGATGTGATGGTTGGTGTAGATCAGGTGATGCCGATCCGTGCCGGTGCGCACCAGCACCAGGCGCATCAACGGCGCCTGGGTCAGGTCCACACCTTGGGCCCGTTCTTCATCGGCGAGGGTTTGCAAGGCGTCGTCGATCTCCGTCCGCCCGTTCCAGTCGAGCACACGGAACGGCACCTCGACCTGACGCTGGACGATTTGCACCGGCTGCTCCAGGTCGCCCTGCCAGAAGAACCCGGTACGCAGAATGTCATGGGCATCGACCACCGCCTGCCAGGCGGCGCGGAAACGCTGGGGATCGACGCCCTCCACGTCGAGGCGCATCTGGTTGATGTAATCGCCACTGCCGTGGCCGAGCAAGGAATGAAACAGCATGCCCTGTTGCATCGGCGACAGCGGGTAGATGTCGTCGATGGCCTGGGGGTGTGGGACCAGGGTGTCCAGCTGCACCTGGGTCAGCCGCGCCAGGGGGAAATCCGACGGCGTCACGCCACGGCTGTCGCTGTCGCAGCAATGGGCGATGAGCGCGGTGAGTTCCTGTACATAGTCATCGGCCAGGCGCTGGATGGTCGCGGCGTCGAACCTGTCGCCGCTGAAGGTCCAGCTCAAGTCCAGCTCGCCGCCAAACACTTGGCCGTCGAGGGCCAGCGGGCTGCCCAGCGGGCCTTGCAGGTTCACTTCTTCGCCGCCGCGCTCGGTGGTCGGCACGAACAAGGCCTCGTCGGCCCCATCGAAGCTGCCGTCAAACTGGCCGAGGTAGTTGAAGGTCAGTTGCGGTTTCGGCAAGGCTTGCAGGGTTTGGCGCGCAGAGTCATCGCCCAGGTGCGCCAAGGCGCCGAATCCAATGCCCTTGTTGGGAATCGCGCGCAGTTGCTCCTTGATCTGCTTGAGCGAGGCGCCGAGATCGGCAGCCGGGGTCAGCTTCGCGGGGAACAGGCTGGTGAACCAGCCGACGGTACGGCTCAGGTCGACGTGGTCGAACAGATCTTCACGGCCGTGGCCTTCGAGTTGCACCCACACGCTGTCGTCCCCGGTCCAACGCACCATCACCCGCGCCAGTGCGGTCAGCAGCAGGTCGTTGACCTGGGTGCGGTAGGCCGCCGGGGCCTGCTGCAACAGTTGCCGGGTGAGGGTTTTATCCAGTGCCGAGCGGATCGTCACGGCTTGGCTGTGTTGCTGCCCGCCCTGGGGATTATCCCACGGCAACCCCGCCGAAGCGCCTTGCAACTGTTGCTGCCAAAAGCCCAGTTCGGCCTGCAAGGGTGCGCTGGCCGCGTAGTCCTGCAACGCGGCGGCCCAGGCTTTGACCGCACTGGTCTTGGCCGGCAGTTGCACCGCCGTGCCCGCGAGCATCTGCCGATAAGCGCTTTGCAGGTCTTCGAACAGAATCCGCCAGGACACCCCGTCCACCACCAAGTGATGCACGATCAGCAACAACCGCTGCGTGCCATCGGCGAGGTTCGCCAGCAGCGCGCGCAGCAGCGGGCCGCCGTCCAGTTGCAGGCTGCGCTGGGCCCGGTTGCCCAGCACTTCCAGCTCAGCGAGATCGGCGACGTCGGCCTGCCACAGCAGCGTGCCAGCGGCCTGCGCCTCGACGTCACGATAACGCGCGGTCCAGCCTTCGCCCTCCTCGATAAAGTCCAGGCGCAAGCTGTCGTGGTGCTCGATCAGCGCGCCCAAGGCTTGCTCCAACGCCTGCGCATCCAGCGCCTGCGTCGGCTTGAGCATCACCGATTGGTTCCAGTGATGGCGGTCGGGAATCGGCTGGGCGAAGAACCATTGATGAATCGGCAGCAGTGCGGTTTCGCCGGTCACGGGTTGCTGGTCGATCACTTGCAGCGGAGCGCCGGTCTGCGCCACGGCGGCCAGGGCCTCGATGGTCTGGTGCTGGAACAGATCCTTCGGCGTGAACTGGATACCGGCTAGCCGGGCGCGACTGACCACCTGGATCGAGACGATGGAATCGCCCCCCAGTTCGAAAAAATTGTCCTGCAGGCCGACTTGCCCAAGCTTGAGCACGTCCTGCCAGATGGTCGCCAGTTGCTGCTCCAGCGGGCTGCGCGGCGCCACGTAGGTTTGCTGCAACTGGCTGACGTCGGGCTTGGGCAGGTTCTTGCGGTCGAGCTTGCCGTTGGGGGTCAGCGGCAAGCGTTCAAGCAGCAGCAGATAGGCCGGTACCATGTGCGCCGGCAGGGTCGCCTTGAGCTGCTCGCGCAGGTGCTCGGCGAACGCCTCACGCGGGGCCGCCGACTCATCGGCCACCACATAGGCCACCAGGCGTTTGCCGCTACCAGCCGGGCCTTCTTGAGCCACGACGACCGTTTCGCGCACGCCATCCAGGGCTTGCAGGCTGGCCTCGACTTCGCCCAGTTCGATGCGGAAACCGCGGATCTTCACTTGGTTGTCGATACGGTCCAGGTAATCGAAGGTGCCGTCGGCGCGTTGGCGCACCAGGTCGCCGGTGCGGTACAGCAAGCCGCCTTCCGCGCTGAACGGATCAGCGACAAACCGCTCGGCCGTCAGTCCCGGGCGGTTCAGGTAGCCCCGGGCCAGGCCGCTGCCGCCCAGGTACAACTCGCCGGCCATGCCTTGGGGCAGCAGGTTCAAGTCAGCATCCAGCACGTAGGCGCTGCGGTCGCCGATGCGGCTGCCGATGGGCGCATACGCGGCGCCGCACGTCACGTCACGACCGGCCTTCCAGATCAGCGGCGTGACCACGGTTTCGGTCGGGCCGTAGCCGTTGATGATGAAGTCCGGATCGAGGGCGCGCTTGACCCGTTCGAAACTGGCGTTGGGCACTGCATCGCCGCCGAAGCAATAGATGCGCACCCTGGGCGGGTTGCCTTCGCGCTCGGCGTGTTCGGCCAGTTGTTGCAGGTACACCGGCGGGAACGCCACCACGGTCACGCCGTGCTCACGCATCGCGTTGTAGGTTTGCTCCGGGGTCCACAGGCTGTCGTCGCGAATCAGCAGCGACGCGCCGTGGGTCAGGCTGGTGAGCCAACGTTCGTGGGCGCCGTCGAAGGCGAAGGACATGAAATGGAATTCGCAATCACTGTCGCGCATTTCATAACGCTCACCGATGGCTTGGCAGTGCATCGCCAGCGGCCCATGGGCCACGCTCACGCCCTTGGGGTTGCCGGTGGAGCCAGAGGTGTAGATCACGTACGCCAGGTTCTGTGGATCGACCTCGATCGCAGGTGCATGGATGGGTTGCAGGCTCAGGTCCAGGCGATCGAGTTCCAGCACCTGTGCGGCACGTTCCAGGGGCAGCTGCGCCGACACCCGGGAATCGGTGAGCAACAGCGCCAGCCCCGAATCCTCGATCAGATAGGCAAGGCGTTCGCGGGGGTAGCTGGTGTCCAGGGGCACGTAGGCAGCGCCGGCCTTGAGCACCGCCAGCAGCGCGACGATCACCCCTTCGCTGCGCGGCAGGGCCACGCCGACGCGAGTTTCCGGGCCCATGCCACGGGCGATCAGTGTATGGGCCAATTGGTTGGCCCGGCGGTCGATGTCGCCATAGCTGAAGCGCTGGCCATCGAAAATCACCGCTGTGCCGTGCGGTTTCAGCGCCGCCAAATGGGCGATGCGTTGATGCACGGCGATGTCGGTCGGGTATGGTTGCGGGTGGTTGGCAGCCTGTTGCGCCTTATGTTCCTCATCGCTGGCCAGGGCGATCTCACCGAGACGACGCTCGGCGGAGTCGGCAAACCGTTCCAACAGGTGCAGCAATTGCGCACTCAAGCGCTCGATAGTCGCGACGCTGAAATGCGCCCGGTCAAAACTCATGTGCAGCGCCAGCGTCTCGCCCAAGGTCACGCCCAGGGTCAGCGGGTAGTGCGTCTGATCCTGGTTGGCGACCTCTCCGAACACCACGCCTTGGGCGGTGCCACGTTGCAATGCCGCGGAAATCGGGAAGTTTTCGAACACCAGCAGGCTGTCGAACAGCGCTCCCCCGCCCTGCCCGGCCCAGCGCTGGATGTTTGCCAGCGGTGTGTGCTCGAACTCGCGCAAGCTCAGGTTCCGGGCTTGCACGGCGGCCAACCAGGCGGCGACCGTCTGGTCCGGACGCGAACCTGCGATCACCGGCAAGGTGTTGATGAACAGGCCGACCTGTTGTTCGATGCCAACCAGTTCTGCCGGTCGCCCGGCCACGGTGGTGCCGAACGCCACGCAATCGCTACCGGTATAACGCTGCAACAGCAGCAACCACGCCGCTTGCACCAGGGTGTTGACGGTGACTTTCTGCTGGCGGGCGAATGCATTGAGACGGCCCGTGCGCGGCGCATCCAGCGTGTAATGCCTGAGCGCGTGAGCGCTTTCGCTGCGCACTTCAGCACTCGCCGCGGCGGCGTTTGCGAGCAGCGTCGGCTCCTGGAGATCGGCCAGTTGCCCCAGCCAGAACGTTTCGCTGAGGGCTGTGTCCTGGCGCTGCAACCATTGGATGTAATCGGCGTAGCGGCTGACCGGACGCGGCGGCTGTTGACCGGCGTAGCGTTGCAGCACTTCGCCAAGCATCTGCGCGCTGCTCCAGCCGTCCATCAGGATGTGATGGTTGGTGAAAATCAGGTGATGACGCTCATCGCTCAGCTGAATCAGCGTGACCCGCAGCAGTCCGGCCTGAGTCAGGTCGAAGCCCTTGGCCAGGTCGGCGGCGGTGAAATCCTTGAGGGCCTGGGCAACATCATTGCGCCCGCGCCAATCGAGCAAGGTGTAAGGCAGCGCCAGGCGGCGATGGATGACCTGCAACTGCTCCTGCAACTCACCCTGCCAGATGAAGCCGCTGCGCAGGATCTCGTGGGCGTCCAGGGTCGCCTGCCACGCGGCACGGAAACGTTCGGGGTCGAGGCCATCGACATCCACGCATAACTGGTTGATGTAGGTGCCGGTGCCCTGCTCGTACAAGGTGTGGAACAACATGCCCTGCTGCATCGGCGACAGCGGGTAAATGTCCTCGATAGCGGCAGCCGGCAATGGGATCGCGTCCAACTGCGCCTGGGTGATACGCGCCAGCGGGAAATCCGACGGCGTGACGCCCATGGCATCGGCCTGGCAACAATGGTCGATCAGCGCTTCCAGTTCGCGGGCATAGTCATCGGCCAGACGGGCGATGGTCGCCTCGTTGAATTGCTCAGTGCTGAACGTCCAACGCAAATCGAGCTCGCCGTCATAGACCTGGCCCTCGATGCCCAGCCCGTTGTCCAGCGGCGCATCGAGGCTCTGCTCGAGCCCGGCGCTTTCGCCCGCCGGGCTGAACAGCGCGCCCTCGCTGGCATCGAAACTGCCGTCGAACTGACCGAGGTAATTGAAGGTGATGCACGGCAATGGCAAGGCCTTGAGACAGGCTTGTGCCGCGTCGTCGCCCAGGTAGCGCAGCACACCAAAACCTATGCCCTTGTTCGGGATCGCCCGCAGCTGCTCCTTGATCTGCTTGATCGCGGCGCCCACGCTATCGGCAGGAGTCAGCCGCACCGGGAACAGGCTGGTGAACCAGCCGACCGTGCGGGTCAGATCGACGTCGCTGAACAGCTCTTCGCGGCCATGGCCTTCCAGTTGGATCAGGGCGTCGGCGTGGCCGGTCCAGCGGCAGATCACCCGCGCCAGGGCGGTCAGCAGCAGGTCGTTGACCTGGGTGCGATACGCCGCGGGCGCCTGTTGCAGCAGTTGCTGGGTGAGGGTTTTGTCGAGTCGGCTGTGCAGCACTTTTGCGTATCGGCTTTGCCGGCTGCCTTGGGGGTTGTCCCAGGGCAAATCCACCACGGCGCCTCGTAGTTTTTGCTGCCAGAAGGTCAATTCGGTGCGCAGCGTTTCAGTGCTGGCGTAGACCTGCAGATGCTCGCCCCAGGCCTTGTAGGCGCTGGTCTTGGCCGGCAACTGGAGGGCGGCTCCGGCGCTGGTCTGTTGATAAGCCCGTTGCAAGTCTTCCAGCAGGATGCGCCACGACACGCCGTCCACGGCCAGGTGGTGCACGGCCAGTAACAGACGCTGGCTGCCATCGGCCATGTTCGCCAGTATTGCACGCAGCAGCGGGCCCTTTTGCAAATCCAGGCTGCGCTGGGCCTTGGCACAGAGGTCTTGCAGCTCAGCGGCGCTCAGGTTATCCGCGGTCCACAGCAGCTCGGAGTCGATCGCCACTGGTGCCACGTCGGCACGCCAGCCCGTCGGGGTTTCGGTGAAGCGCGAACGCAAGGCATCGTGATGCGCCACTAAGGCGTTGAGGGCCTGCATCAGCGCTGGCGCCTGCAACGGCAGGTGGCTGCGCAACAGGACAGCCTGGTTCCAGTGATGACGCTGGGCAATGGCGTCCTCGAAAAACACCTGCTGGATGGGCAGCAATGGCAGCTCGCCGCTGACCGGCCCTTGATCGATCTGCAAGCCACTGCCGCCCTGCTGCGCGACGCTCGCCAGGCCTTGTACGGTTTGATGCTGGAACAGGTCACGGGGGGTGAAATGGATCCCGGCCTGGCGCGAGCGGCTGACCACCTGGATCGAGATGATTGAGTCGCCGCCCAGCTCGAAAAAGTTGTCGGTCAGACCGACCTGTTCAAGCTTGAGCACGTCCTGCCAAATGGCCGCGATGCCGCGTTCCAGCTCACTGCGGGGCGCGATAAAGGCCTGCTGCAGCTGGCTGGCATCGGCTGAAGGCAAGGCTTTGCGGTCGAGCTTACCGTTGGGGCTCAGCGGCAACTGCGCGAGGAACAGCAGCTGGGTCGGCACCATGTAATCCGGCAGGTGGTCCTTGAGTTGCGCCTTCAGGGTTTCCCGCGCAGTGCCCTGCTCCTCGGCCGTGGCCGACACCAGCGATGCATCCTTGGGCACCACGTAGCCCACCAGTTGCAGGCTGCTGCCGCCCTGCACCGCCAGTACGACCGCCTCATTTACCGCGTCCAGTTCCAGCAGGCGCGCTTCGACTTCGCCCAGCTCGATGCGCAAGCCGCGGATCTTCACTTGATGGTCAACGCGACCGACGTATTCGATCTGGCCCAAGGTGTTGAAGCGTGTCAGGTCGCCGGTGCGATACAGGCGCGCGCCAGTGGTGGAAAACGGATCAGGAATGAACCGTTCGGCGGTCAAGCCCGGACGCTGGAAGTAACCGCGCGCCAGCAGCTCGCCGCCAATCAGCAACTCGCCGACCACGCCCACCGGCGTGGGCTCGAGGTGCCCATCGAGCAGATAGGTATGCCGGCCTGGAAGCGGTTGGCCAATGGGCAAGGTCAGCGGCAGCGGCCGGCGATTGAAGACGTAGTCGCTGCAATCAAGGGTGGTGGCGGTGACCGTGGCTTCGGTCGGACCGTAGGTGTTGAGCAACTTGACCTGCTCGAGCCCGGCCCGACGCCAGGCCTGCACGCCTTCGGGCGGCATCGCCTCGCCACCGCTGTGCACCTGGCGCAGCGCCGCGTAGTCACGCGGGCCGGCAGCGGCGAACTCCTTGGCGATCATGTTCCAGTAGGCGGTGGTCAAGTCCATGACCGTGATGCCCTGCTCGACGATGTGGCGGTACAGGGTTTCGCTGTCCCACACCTCATTGCCGCGCAGCACCACCGAGGCACCGCAGGTCAGCGGGCCGAACAGCTGCTCGCCAAAGGCATCGAAGTTGAACGTGGCGAATTGCAGCACGCAGTCGGCGCTGCTCAAGCCGTAATAGTGCTGCGAGGCAAACGCATGCTTGCTCAGCGCGCCGTGGCTGATGCCGACGCCTTTCGGGCGCCCGGTCGAGCCGGAGGTGAACATCACGTAGGCCAGGCTGTCGGCCCACACCTGGCGCTGCAGATTGCTGGCCTCGGCGTCTTCCCAAGACTGGCTCTGATCCAGGCACAAGCAACGCACGCCATCGGGCACAGGCAGGCGTTCAAGCCAATGGCTTTGGGTCAGGAGCAGGCGACTGGCGCTGTCTTGAATCATGAACCGCAGGCGATCAACCGGGTACTGAGGGTCCAGCGGCACGTACGCACCGCTAGCCTTGAGCACGGCAAGGATGGCGACCACCAGTTCCAGGCTGCGGTCGACAGCAATGCCCACCAGCACATCAGGACCGACACCGGCCGCCACCAACGTGCGCGCCAGGCGATTGGATTGGGCGTTGAGCTGGCCATAGGTCAATCGTTGTCCATCGCAGATCAAGGCGATGGCGTCCGGGCCGTGTTCAGCTTGCGCCTCGAACAGTTCGTGCACCGGGCGCTCGCTCGGCCAGGTCGTGTCGTGGCGCCCCCACTCAGTCACCAACTGCCGGTATTCAGCCGGCGCCAGCAACGCGAGTTCGCCGACGCGCCGCTGCGGGTCGGCGATGATGTTGCGCAACAGCAGCGTCCAGTGCCGGGCCATGCGCTCGATGGTTTCGGGGTTGAACAAGTCACTGGCGTAGGTGAACGCGGCATGCAATTGCCCGCCCTTTTCGTAGGTGTCCAGGCTCAAGTCGAACTGGGTACTGCGCGATTCCCATTCGATGACACCCAGCTCCAGACCGCTACCGACTTTCAGCGTGGTGACGTCGGCCACTTCCGGCTGGTGGTTGTACATCACCTGGAACAGTGGGTTGTAGCTCAGGCTGCGCTCAAGCTTCAGCGCCTCGACCAGTCGTTCGAAAGGCAGGTCCTGGTGAGCCTGGGCACCGAGGGCGGTTTCCTTGATGTCACGCAACAGGTCGCCAAGGCGGGCCTGGCCATCCAGTTGCACCCGCAACACTTGGGTGTTGACGAAGAAACCGATCAGCCCTTCGATTTCCTGGCGGTTGCGGTTGGCGACCGGGACCCCGACCCGCAGGTCGTCTTGTCCGGTGTAACGGTGCAGCAGGACACTGAAGGTACCCAGCAACAGCATGAACAAGGTGACCCCCTGTTGCCGGGCCACGCCGCGCAGTTGCTCGACCAGCGCGGCCTCCACCACATGCTCCAGGCGGCGACCGCGATAGCTCGGCAGCACCGGGCGTGGGTAGTCGAGAGGCAGTTCCAACACCGGATGCTCGTCGCCCAGTTGCGCCTGCCAGTAGTCGAGTTGCCGCTGCAGCTCACCGGCCTCCAGCCAACGCCGTTGCCATAGGGCGTAGTCGCTGTACTGGATCGGCAAGTCGGCCAACTGCGGAGCAACGCCTGCCTCATGGGCGTCGTAGAAACGGATGAACTCATCGATCAACACGTTCATGGACCAGCCATCGGAGACGATGTGGTGCAGGGTCAGCAGCAGCACGTGTTCCTGCTCATCGAGCTTGAGCAATTCAACCCGCAGCAACGGGCCGTTGGACAAGTCGAAGGGCTGCATCGATTGGGCCTCGGCGGCCAGGCGGACCGCCTGCTCGCGCTCGCCGGCCGGCATGGCACTGAAGTCTGCGTGGTCGATCACCAGTGGCGCGCTGGCCGGCACCTGCAGGAGACGGTCATCGGCCTGGCGCTGGAACACCGTGCGCAGGGTTTCATGCCGCGCCACCAGGCTGGCGAAAGCCTGCTCCAGGGCCGGCAGGCTCAACGCGCCCTTGAGCCGCACCGCGCCCGGCAGGTTGTAGGCGCCGCTGCCCGGCTCCAGTTGCCAGAGAAACCACATGCGCTGCTGGGCATAGGACAACGCCTGGCGATCCTCGGCCTCGACACCCCGGGGAATGGGAAAACCGCTGAACTCCACGCCCTCCTTGTCCAACGCGGCCAGGAACATCCGGCGCTTTTCCAGGGGCAACCCGATAAACCGGCGAGCAAGTTTCAAGGCGTCTTCAGCATTCATTTCTGGGGTATCCGGAATCAGTGGGCACAAGGCACAAAGGCAAGTCGTCCCTATGAAACGAATGCAAGCCGGAAAAATTAGCGTTTGGGAATTTGTGTCAGGAAGGGGGCAGGACGAAGATTTCGAGAATGATGCGGCCCCTCAGGTGGGAGCGAGCTTGCTCGCGATAGCGCTGGGTCAGCCTGCTGTTCGCTGACTGACACGACGCCATCGCGAGCAAGCTCGCTCCCACCGGGGATGGATCACCCCAGCCAATGTGGGGAAGGCATTTGAATGAGCTGGGAATCCAATCAGGCGCTGATGGCCAACCCATGCCGCCGATGATGCACGCTCAACTGATCCTTGATCAGCCGCAAGACCTTGGCCTCGTGCTCGTGAATGAAGAAGTGCCCGCCCGCCAGCATGTCCACTGAGAAGCTGCCCGTGGTTTCCTGGCGCCAGCCCATCAGTTGCTCCGTGGTGGCCTTGTCGGTCGTGCCGCCGAACACATGCACCGGGCAGTCGAGCAGTGGCCGTTGCCGCGGCTGGAAACGTCCGCACAACAAAAAGTCGGCCCGCAGGATCGGCAGGGTCAGGGCCATCAGCTCTTCATTGGCCAGAATCTCCTCGCTCGTGCCGTTGAGGGTGCGCAGTTGCTCGATCAACTCAGCGTCGGTTTTCGCCTTGGCGAAACCGCGGTCGTAGTCGGCCCGCATCGTCGGCGCCGCGGTGCCGGAGGCAAACAGCGCCACCGGTTCCGGACAGCCGAGCTCACGCAGGGCATGGGCGATCTCGCAGGCCAGCAGCGCGCCCAGGCTGTGGCCGAACAAGGCGTACGGGGCCTGGAGCGTCGGGTACAGCTCCTGCGCCAGTTGCATCGCCAACGGGCCCATGTCGGTGTACAGCGGCTCGTCGAAGCGCGCCCCGCGTCCTGGCAGCTCCACCGGTTGCACATGCAGCCATTGCGGCAACTTGCGCCGCCAGCGGCTGTACACCATCGCGCTGGCGCCGGAATAAGGCAGGCACAGCAGGGTCAGTTGGGTCACTGCGGTTTTCTCCGATCGGTTGTGTAGGGAAGATAACGAAATCGTAACCTACAGAATTAGTCAAAACCGTTACGTTCGCTCCATCTTCCCCGTCCGACCTTATACTGGCGACCTCGACTCACTCCAACCCACAGGAGAACGCCATGGCCTGGTCCGCCAAGCAATACGTCACCTTCGAACAGGAACGTACCCGTCCGTCCCGGGACCTGCTCGCCGCCATCCCCCCCACGCAGGCCCGTTCGGTGATCGACCTGGGCTGTGGCCCGGGCAATTCCACCGAACTGTTGGTGGAACATTTCAGCGGCGCCACGGTGCGCGGCCTGGACAGTTCCAGCGACATGGTCGACGCCGCACGCAAACGCTTGCCCGCCGTGGCGTTCGACACCGCGGACATCGGCCACTGGGATGAACCCGGGCCGTTCGACGTAATCTTCGCCAACGCAGTGCTGCAATGGCTGCCCGACCACGCCACCCTGCTGCCCTCGCTGATCGGCAAACTCGCCGCCGGTGGCAGCCTGGCGATCCAGATGCCCGACAACCTGCAGCAGCCCTCCCACCGTTTGATGCGGGAAATCGCCACCAACGGCCCCTGGGCCAGCCAACTGGCCGGGGCGGCGGATTCGCGTACCGAGGTGAAGGATCCCAGCACTTATTACTCGATCCTCAAGCCCCACTGCAGCCGCGTCGATGTGTGGCGCACCACCTACCATCACCCCTTGGCCGGTGGCGCCCCAGGCGTGGTGGAATGGTTCAAGGGCAGCGGCTTGCGGCCGTTTCTCGAGCCGCTGGACGAGACGCAACGCGAGCAGTACCTGGCGCGCTATCTCAAGGCGATCGAGCAGGCTTATCCAGCCCTGGACGATGGGACCGTGCTGCTGCCGTTTCCCCGGGTGTTCATGGTCGCGACGCGCTAGGGCGAAGGTCGGTGACGCAGCGACGAGGGCCTAAATTTCTGCTCCGGGCCCTCGTTACCTGCTAAGACCAAAAACCCGCAAGAGTGACCGCCGTGGACCTGCAAACCATCCTGGGCAAGCTGTTCGCCAATGCCGGCGCCGTTGGTATCGAAGGCGTCTTTCAATTCGTGTTCGGCCCGCACCAGGCGTACTGGTCCGAGGTCAAGGCCAGCAGCCGCACCGAGGCTGGCCGCCACACCCGCCCCGACGTCACCATCGAGGTGGCGGAGAAGGACTTCCTCGGGATCATGGCCGGCATGGCCAACGTGGAAGAACTGTTCGCCAGCGGTCGCCTGAAGATCGGCGGCAACATGGGCCTGGCGACGTTGCTGCCGCAGATCATCGACCATGCCCGGCATGGCGGTGGCGTGGTGGAAAAGGTTGACATGAACAAGCGCTACCCCACCCCGCCGCGCTTCAGCGAAAAGCTCACCGCCAGCCTGCCGACCCAACGCAGCGTGCAACGGCGGCCTCGCAGCGGGCTATCGGTGCAGGAATTTCGCGCCCAGTACCTGCCCCACGGCATTCCGCTGGTCATCAGCGACGCCTTGCAGGACTGGCCGTTGTTCAAGCTCAGCCGCGAAGAATCCCTGGTGCATTTTGCCGAACTGCAAGGCATCACCCGCCACGGCGACTACGTGAAGAAAACCTTCTCCACCGAGCGGGACTTTCGCTCCACGTCCATGGCCGACTTCATCGCCTCCCTCGACAGCCCGGCGGCCAAGGGCACCGACGGCGAACCACCGGCCTACATGGGCAACAACATCCTGCCGGCGCGGCTGATGGAGCAGATCAAGCTTCCGCCCTACTTCGACCCGTCGCTGTTCATCCCACCGCGCATCTGGATCGGCCCCAAGGGCACCCTGACGCCGCTGCACCGCGACGACACCGACAATCTGTTCGCCCAAGTCTGGGGCCAGAAAATCTTCACCCTCGCCGCGCCTCACCACCGCGAAGCCCTGGGCACCTGGTCCACGGCCCCCCAGGGCGGGCTGGACGGCTGCGATTTCAACCCCGACGCGCCGGACTACCAACGCTTCCCCCACGCCCGGGACGTGACCTTCATGCGCGTGACGCTGGAGGCTGGGGATTTGCTGTTTTTGCCGGAAGGCTGGTTCCATCAGGTGGAGTCGGTGTCGACGTCGTTGTCGGTGAATTTCTGGGTGAATTCAGGGCGGGGTTGGTAGGAGCCAAAGGTTTTGTGTGCGGCTGGAATATGAAGACAGCTTCACCCAAGTGAACTCCACCCTCCTCACACCAGTCAGCAGGTAAGGCCCTCCATTCAAGGTGCTAGACCATGCAGATATCCCTCGCCCAACAGGTTGCCCTGGTCACCGGCGCCAGCTCCGGCATTGGCGCAGGCTCGGCCAGGGCGTTGGCCGACGCCGGAGCCGCGGTGGTGCTCAACTACCACTCCAGCGCCGGCCCGGCGCAAGACCTGGCCCGTGAAATCAACGCCAACGGCGGCCGCGCCATCGCCGTGGGTGCCGATGTGTCGAAGGAACAGGAGGTCGAGCAGTTGTTCGCCCAAACCCTCGAAGCCTTTGGCACGCTGGACATCCTGGTGGCCAATTCCGGCCTGCAAAAAGACGCCGCCGCCGTCGACATGAGCCTGGAAGACTGGAACACCGTGATCGGCACCAACCTCACCGGCCAGTTCCTCTGTGCCCGCGCCGCCCTGCGGATCTTCAACCGCCAGGGGATTCGCCAGGGCGTGTCCCGGGCCGCCGGCAAGATCATCCACATGAGTTCGGTGCACCAGCGCATTCCCTGGGCCGGCCACGTCAATTACGCCGCGTCCAAGGGCGGTGTCGATCTGCTGATGCAGAGCCTGGCTCAGGAAACCAGCCACCAGCGCATCCGCATCAACAGCATCGCCCCCGGTGCCATCCGCACGGCGATCAATCGCGAAGCCACCGAGGGCGAGCAGGAGCAAAAGCTGCTGGAACTGATTCCCTACGGTCGCGTCGGCGATGTGGAGGACGTCGCCAACGCGGTGGTCTGGCTGGCCTCGGACTTGTCCGATTATGTGGTGGGTACCACGCTGTTCATCGATGGCGGGATGAGCCTTTATCCGGGGTTTCGTGACAATGGCTGATCATGACGAACCGCAAAGCCCCATCGAAAACCACGGCATCATTGGCGACATGCGCACGGCCGCGCTGGTCAATGATCGCGGCAGTGTCGATTTTTTCTGCTGGCCGGAATTCGACAGCCCGTCGATCTTCTGCTCGCTACTGGACACTCCGCAGGCAGGCATTTTCCAGCTCGCGCCAGACCTGCCGGATGCCCGTCGCCAACAAATCTACCTGCCCGACACCAACGTCCTGCAAACCCGCTGGCTGAGCGACGGCGCCGTGGTGGAAATCACCGACCTGCTGCCCATCGGCGACAGCGAGGACGATCTACCGGTGTTGATCCGCCGGGTGCGCATGACCATCGGCAGCGCGACGTTTCGCCTGCGCTGCGCGGTGCGCCATGACTATGCCCGGGCCGCCACCACGGCGCGCCAGGACGGTGCCCACATCTGTTTCGAGGCGCCGGGACAACCGAGCCTGCGCTTGTGCGCCGACCAGCCCATGACGCTGGACGGTAACGCAGCGGTGGCCGAGTTCACCCTTACCCAAGACCAGAGCGCCGAGTTCCTGCTGGGCGGCATCGACGACCCGCGCCTTCAGGACGACGTCAGCACGATATGCCTGGAGCGGACCCTGGCGTTCTGGCGCGGCTGGGTCGGCCAATCCAACTATCGCGGACGCTGGCGGGAAATGGTCAATCGCTCGGCCCTGGCGCTGAAACTGCTGACCTCGCGCAAACACGGCGCCATCCTGGCCGCCGCCACCTTCGGCCTGCCGGAAACCCCCGGCGGTGAGCGCAACTGGGATTACCGCTACACCTGGATCCGCGACGCTTCGTTCACGGTCTACGCGTTCATGCGCCTGGGCTTCATCGAAGAAGCCAACGCCTACATGCGCTGGTTGCGCGAGCGGGTCAGCGACTGCTGCGACCAGCCGACCAAACTCAACATCCTCTACGGCCTGGACGGCAGACTGGAGCTGCCGGAGACGGAGTTGCCGCACCTGAGCGGGTTCGGTGGTGCGCAGCCGGTGCGCATCGGTAACCTCGCCTACCAGCAGGTGCAGTTGGATATTTTCGGCGAGTTGATGGACGCGGTGTACCTGGTCAACAAATACGGCGAAGCCATCTCCCATCAAGGCTGGAAACACACCGTCGACGTGGTCGACCAGGTGTGCGAGGTCTGGCAGGACAAAGACGTGGGCATCTGGGAAATGCGCGGCGACACGCAGCATTTCCTGCATTCGCGGCTGATGTGCTGGGTCGCCGTCGACCGCGCCATCCGCCTGGCCGAAAAACGCTCCCTGCCCGCCCCGTTCGCCCGCTGGGACGAGACCCGCCAGGCCATCTACCAAGACATCTGGACGAATTTCTGGAACGAGGAGCACCAGCATTTCGTCCAGCGCCTGGGCAGCACCGCCCTGGACGGTTCGATGCTGTTGATGCCCCTGGTGCGTTTCGTCAGCGCCCGCGACCCGCGCTGGCTCTCGACGCTCGATGCCATCGAAAAACACCTGGTGCGCGACGGCATGGTCTATCGCTACCGCAACGACGACAGCCCCATCGACGGCCTCAGCGGCATCGAAGGCTCATTCGCGGCCTGCTCGTTCTGGTACGTCGAATGCCTGGCCCGCGCCGGCCGCGTGGAAAAAGCCCAGCTGGAATTCGAACAACTGCTGCGCTACGCCAACCCGCTGGGGCTGTACGCCGAAGAGTTCGACAGCCACGGCTACCACCTGGGCAATACGCCCCAGGCCTTGACCCATCTGGCGTTGATCAGCGCGGCGAGTTTTCTGGACCGCAAGTTGAGCGGGGAGAAGAATCATTGGCAGCCGTGAACTGAGTAGCCCTTCAGACTGGGCACAGTCCCTGTGGCGAGGGAGCTTGCTCCCGCTGGGTTTGTGATCGTTCCCACGCTCCCGCGTGGGAACGCCCGCCAGGGACGCTCCGCGTTCCGCTCTGGAGGGTGACGCAGAGCGTCACGGGATGCATTCCCACGCAGAGCGTGGGAACGATCATGGTGTACTGGCTATTGTGTCGACTCAGCCAGTTCGAGGTCATCCAGCACACGATTGGCCAGCAACTTGGCCAGCTCGATCAACTGCTGAATCCCCAGCGCAACATGCCGCCGGGAACCCTCCAGCTCGAATCCCAGGTCACTGACCAGCGCATCGGCCGAGGCCAGGGTTTCGCTGAGGCTGGTCAACACCGATTCGGTGTTTATCCCGGCGACCACGGTGAACACCTGGCCGTCCTGGGTATCGGGTTTGGCTGGGGCGGGAGACAAGTGAATGTTCAGCGCCCGGTCGGCGGCTTCGCGGAGTTTTTTTGTATCGAGGGTGGTATAGGCAGAAAGGTCTTCGGCGCGTGGAGGGTTGGGGGTGATCTTGACCATGATATGAATCTCCATTCGAACGTGGAGTTCACCATTTCCGCGACCAAGCAGAAGGTGGCGAACTGTACGCAGGTTGGTCGACCAGGGAATGGAAACCCGGCAGGGCCCGAAGCCCTCCCACGCACAGTCAGCCATAAAGCAGACAGCCGCTCGCGCGGCACCGTGCGCCATTCTAAACCCGGGCGACCAAACCCGGTCGCTGATTTTGCAGCGACGAGCAAAGCCTATCCCCGCCACTTCCGAACCAGCAACCGACGCGACTCGTCAGAAAATTCCGGTTCACCTATTTTTTTGTAGGAACACCGCGCCACTGTGGTGGGGGATTTATCTGTGGCGAGGGGATTTATCCCCGCTGGGCTGCGAAGCAGCTCCAAAATCTGGCAACTCGGTATGTCAGGTTAATTGAGGTTGTTCTTTTGAGGGGCTGCTGCGCAGCCCAGCGGGGATAAATCCCCTCGCCACAGAAGCAATCATCGCAATTCGCCCATTTATCGTTACGTCCCCTTTCGAGTTGCCAGCCCCGCCAACCCCTCCTAAGATCGATGCTCTCACGGGTGCAGCGGAGCTGCCCGATAAAAACCCGACTCAAGGACCTGACATGACCCATATCAAACGCCCCATCACCACCCCACCCCGAACAGGCCTGACCCGCGAGGACCTCTGGGAAGGCCAGGATCGGGGCCTGATCAAATGCTGGGAAATCGGCCGCGACCGGGCGATGAAGTTTCCCGAGCTGGCGCAACGTTGCCTGGCCGGTGAATTGCCGGTGCTGGGTTGGAAAGGTGGCGTCAGCCGCAGCCTGAAGAAAAACGAAAAATTCGGTTGCCTTAAGTACCTCGCTCAATGGCAGGGCCTGCGCAGTGAAGACCTGGACATCGACCTGACCCAGGAGCGTACCCTGACCTGTTCCAGCACGAACATGATCGTGACGTTTACCCCGGATCGGGCTAAATACGTCAATCAGGAACCTGCCTGAACGCAACCGCACACTGCCGGAGGCCGACATGAACCTTGAACCCAGGATCGACTTCGCCGTCACGCCATTGCTGCGCATCGCCTACGAAGAACACGGCCCCGCCAGCGGCGACCCCATCATCCTGCTGCACGGTTTTCCTTACGACCCCAGGGCGTTCGATAAAGTCGCGCCGGCCCTGGCCCAGCGTGGCTACCGGGTCATCGTGCCCTACCTGCGCGGCTACGGCCCGACCCGCTTCAACAACCCGGACATCATGCGTTCCGGCCAGCAAGCGGCGTTGGCCCAGGACCTGCTGGACCTGATGCACGTACTTTCCATCCCCCAAGCGGCGCTGTGCGGCTACGACTGGGGCGGTCGGGCGGCGTGTATCGTCGCGGCCCTGTGGCCCGAGCGTGTGCGCTGCCTGGTGACCGGCGATGGCTACAACCTGCAGGACATTCCACGTTCCACGCAGCCGCTGGACCCGGAAACCGAACATCGCCTGTGGTACCAGTATTACTTCCACACGGCCCGAGGCGTCGAGGGCCTGACCCGGAACCGGCGTGAACTGTGTGGCTTGCTCTGGCGCCTGTGGTCACCGACCTGGACACGGGGCGCCGAACTGTACCCCCTCAGCGCCGCGTCGTTCGATAACCCGGACTTCGTCGATGTGGTGATCCACTCCTACCGTCATCGCTTCATGTACGCGTCGGGCGACCCGACGCTGGATTGGATGGAGGAACGGCTGGCGGCACAACCGGCCATCAGCGTGCCGAGCATTTCCCTGTGCGGCGCCGATGACGGCGTGGGGCCCGCGTCGGAACACGATGAAGACGTCGAGCATTTCACGGGGTTCTATGAACGCCGCGTGCTGCCCGGTGTTGGCCACAATATTCCCCAGGAAGCCCCCGAGGCCACGCTCAAGGCATTGCTGGATCTGCTTGAGGGCTGACGGCGAACCGCTCGCGATAGGCCTGGGGCGTCACGCCCATGGCCCGCACGAAACTGCGACGCAGGGTTTCTTCGCTACCGAAGCCACACTGCACCGCCACCCGCTTGATCGACACCGCCGTGTCGGCCAGCAGGCGGCGAGCGGTTTCCACGCGAATCAACTCCACGGCCCGCGCCGGGGTCTGGCCGGTCTCGGCGCGGTAGTGCCGTACAAAGCTGCGTTCGCTCATACCCACCTCGGCGGCCAGGCTCGACAGGCCCAGGTCACGGGTGAGGTTTTCGGCGACCCAGGCATGCAGGTCATCAAACCGACTGCCTTGCTTTTGTAGCGACAAGGTCACGCTGAACTGCGATTGACCACCAGGGCGCTTGAGGAACACCACCAGGTGCCGGGCGACCTCCAGCGCCACCGCACGGCCCAGGTCCTCCTCGACCAGCGCCAGGGCCAGGTCGATGCCGGCCGTGACCCCGGCCGAGGTCCAGACCGGACCGTCGTTGATGAAAATCGGGTTGGGTTCGACCCGCAATTGCGGATGTTGCTCGGCCAGTTGTTCACAGCGAGTCCAGTGCGTCACCACGCGCCGTCCGTCCAACCAACCGCTGGCGGCCAGCAGGAACGCCCCGGTGCACACCGACGCCACCCGACGCGAACGCAAGCCATGATCCTTGACCCAGGCCACCAGCGCCCGGTCCTTCGCCGCTTCGTACACGCCCCAGCCGCCGGCGATCAACAGCGTGTCGCTGCCTTCGCTCGGCAGCGGCTCGGCCATCAGCGCCAAGCCTGCCGAGGACATCACCGCCCCACCGCCCACGGCGATGACCGTCGGCGTGTACGGCAGCGGCAGACCTTGCTGGCGGGCTAGGTCGTTGGCCGATGCGAAGACCTGCAAGGGCCCGGTGACATCGAGCACTTGCACGTTGGCGAAGGCCAGGACATGAACGGTTTTCGGTGGGTTGGGCATATTGGCGTGATTCGTGGGCTTATTGGCGTATACGCCAGAGCCTACGGATCTAAAGTAAAACCGTCCACCCCTCGGGCATCATCCAAAGGAGAACGCGACATGACGTTGCAGATCGGTTTGCTGTTATTCCCCCAAGTCCAGCAGTTGGACCTGACCGGCCCTTATGACGTGCTGGCCTCGTTGCCGGACGTGAAGGTCCACCTGGTCTGGAAGGACCTGGCGCCGGTCACCTCCAGCACCGGGCTGGTGCTGCTGCCCACCATCACATTCGAGGACTGCTCGAAGCTCGACGTGATCTGCGTCCCCGGCGGCACCGGCGTCGGCCCCCTGATGGAAGACGAACAGACACTGGCCTTCATCAAGCGGCAAGCCGCCGACGCGAAATACATCACCTCGGTGTGTACCGGTGCACTGGTGCTCGGTGCCGCGGGCCTGCTGCAAGGCAAGCGCGCCACCACTCACTGGACCTATCACAGCCTGCTGCAAACCCTGGGCGCGACGCCGATCAAGGAGCGCGTAGTCCGCGATGGCAACCTGCTCACCGGTGGCGGCATCACGGCCGGGATCGACTTTGCCTTGACCCTGGCGGCCGAACTGTTCGACCAGGACACCGCCGAGCTGGTCCAACTGCAACTCGAATACGCCCCTGCCCCACCGTTCAACGCCGGCAGCCCGGACACCGCGCCGACGCGCGTGCTGGAAGAAGCGAACCGGCGTGCGGCGGAATCGTTCCGGGTGCGCTCGCAAATCACCCAGCGTGTTGCGGCGCGCTTGGAACGGGCGTAACGATCAGTCCCGATGGAAATGAAATCCGTGGTGAGGGGAGTTGTCCCCTCACCACAAAGGTCATCGGCTCATCATCCCTCCTCGCGATACAACACCATCCCCGCGTGGTAGAGCACGCCTTCGCGAAAATCCCCATCGGCGGTGAAACCGGTGTCGTCGTGGTATTCGATATGGTCATCCTGCAGCCAGTAGTCGCCCTGATATGCGCTCTCACGTAAACCTCGCGCTTCGTCATAGCGTCCGCCCGGCAGCAGCCGATGGCGAATCACGCCATCAGCCGTCACCCATAGGCCGACGAATTTATCCTGGTCTCCAAATGCCTTTCTCATGGGATATCTCCTGTCGGTCAAGTCGGTCAGAATGGACTGGCGGTTGGCCGCACGATCAGTTCGCTGACGTCTACGTCCGCCGGTTGTTCGATGGCGTAGGCGATCGCCCGGGCGATGGCTTCGGCCGGAATGGAGATCCTGCGGAACTCACGCATTTCGGCACGCCCACCTTCATCGGAAATGCTATCGGCCAGTTCCGATTCGGTCACGCCGGGGGAAATCACCGTCACGCGCACATCACCCCCGACTTCCTGGCGCAAGCCCTCGGAAATCGCCCGCACGGCATACTTGGTGGCGCAATACACGGCGGCCGTCGGGCTGACGGCATAGGCACCGATAGAGGCAATGTTGATGAACTGTCCGCTGCGCTGGCGCTGCATCAACGGCAGGCCGGCGGCGATGCCGTGGAGCACGCCGCGGATATTGACGTCGATCATGCGATCCCATTCCTCGACTTTCAGCGCCTCGAGCTTGGAAAGCGGCATGACGCCGGCGTTGTTGATGATCACGTCAACCTTACCGAACCGCTCGACAGCGGAATCGACGAAGTCCTGAACATCCTCACGACGGGTCACGTCCAGCGCTTTACAAACCGCCTGCTGGCCGGCGGCTTCGAGTTCCTGCACCAGGGTTTGCAAACGATCGATGCGCCGCGCGCCAAGCACGACACGAGCACCGCGAGCCGCCAGCAACCGCGCCGCGGCTTCACCAATCCCGCTGCTGGCGCCGGTGATGACCACAACTTTGTTTTGAATATCGGACATGATGGTTCCCTCGACTGGATGTATTGGCTCCCGGTGGGAGCGTTTGACAGGTCCAGATTAGGGAACCAGCCGAGGCCGGGGTTAGCCGGATCCTCCTGCGCACTTGCACGATCCTGTAGCGATAGATCCGACTCTGGTCGACAGCCGCACAATCGGTTTTACTAGCGCGGTCTATTCATTTTGGCCAGGGAGGTTGCTTGGCATGTCGGTATCCACGTCCATCCACATTGCGCCAGACGATAGCGTCAATCAGCGTCGCGCCGAAATAGCGAGCCTGATGATGCGCTTCGCCCCGGAATTCGGCGTCCATCCCACGGCCATCGAAGCGTTGCACCTGATCCGCTGCGACCAGCCGACCGAAGCCCTGCACGTCGTGCATAAGCCCGGCCTGTGCGTGATCATCGAGGGGCGCAAGGAAGTGCGCCTGGCGGACGAATGCTACGTGTATGACCCGCTCAACTACCTTGTCGTCTCGGTGACCCTGCCGTTGGCCGGCCAGGTGATTGAAGCCAGTCCCGAGCGCCCCTACCTGTGCATCCGCCTCGACATCGATCCGGCACAGATCTGCCGCCTGATCGCCGACGCCAGCCCCATCGGCGTGCCGACCGAAAGAACCGATCGTGGATTGTTCCTGGATCGCATCGATGCGCCATTACTCGACGCGATGTTGCGCTTGCTGCGGCTGCTGGACAGCCCGGGCGATATCGCCACCCTCGCGCCGCTGGCCCAGCAGGAAATTTTCTACCGGTTGCTGCGTGGCGCCCAAGGCCAGCGCTTGCACGAAATCGCCATTCCCGACACCCAGACCCATCGCATCAGCCGCGCCATCGAGTGGCTCAATGCTCATTACGCCAAGCCACTGAGCATCGACAGCCTGGCACAAATGATCAATCTCAGCCCTTCGGCCCTGCATCACCGCTTCAAAGCCGTGACCGCCATGAGCCCGCTGCAATACCAGAAGCAGTTGCGCCTGCAAGAAGCCCGACGGTTGTTGCTGGCGGAGAACAGCGACGTTTCGTCAATCGGCTACAAGGTAGGGTATGAAAGCCCTTCGCAGTTCAGCCGCGAATACAGCCGTCTATTTGGCGCCTCGCCGAGCAAGGACATCGCTCGTTTGCGTGCCCAGGCCCTGCAAGCCAGTAGTGCCTGATCCTGCACACAGACAGGATCAGGCAAAACCAGGACAGTATCCGTCTAACGCCCGCCCCCGCCTCGCCCCTAATCTGAACCCATGCAGCAAGACAACCGTCCCGGCTGCAACGGGTTCAGCAGATCACGACATCTGAACGACCCGGCACTCAACCTGATATGACCGGAGTCTTTACCATGAAAACGTTCAACACCTTGATCGCCATTACCACCTTCGCCCTGAGCGCCAGTGTGTTTGCCCTGCCGAGCCAGCAGCAAGACCGTTTCTTTACCTGGGCTGGCGATTACCAGCAGCCGGTGGCCGCTGATGGCGCGGATCGGACGCCAGGGGGCCAGACCTTGGCTGCCGACGGTGCCGAGCGTACCCCTGGGGGCCAGACCTTGGCCGCTGATGGTGCCGACCGCACCATGAGCCGGCGCCTGGCATGATCAGGCCACTTTCCCATAGACGAAAAAAAACCCGCCTAGGCGGGTTTTTGAGGACCAATTTGACTCCCTGTCCGGCATTCCATGCCTGGTCCAATCATCCATGACCCCAAGCACTCCCTGTACTCAGTGGATGAACATAGATTAGGCCCACCGGTGACTTGGAGAAAGACGAGAAAGCAGCAACAGCGTGTAAGCGTTTCGCTATAGGACGCTTTCCTGGCTTTTCAACAGGCGAAAAAAAAACCGCCGAAGCGGGTTTTTCCAAGACCATTACGACTCCCTGTCGATAGCTAATCCTTGCATGGTCGATCGTCCCTGATCCTGAGCACTTCCTGTGCTTCAGTGGATAAGTCCAGATTACGCCTCGGATCCAAAATGAAATAGACGACATAGCTACCATCTCGTGTAAGACATTCGCTATACCTGCCCCTCCGAAAACCCTTAGTTCCGCCAGCCGGCTGGCTCAAGGCCTGTGCAGGAACGCCTCAATATTGGCCATTTGCTCGTCCCAGCCACGGCTGTCCATGCGAAAAGCCTTGAGTCGACGTGCCTCGGGAATATTGTTGAAGCCCGACTCCACGACTTTGAGCAAGGTAGCGCCATCCATGTCTTCGAGTTCGAATTGCACTCGGGTTTCGGACTCCTGGGAATAATCTACCTGCGGCTCGACAGCGTAAGGATGCCAGCGAAACGAGAACACTCGCTCGGGCTCCACCCGCTCCACCGCTACGTCCCAGATAAGGTGTTCGTAACCTGGATAAGTGATTTGCCCTTGGGTACGCTCGCCTGCCACAAACCGTTTCCCCTCAAGGGCGACACCGAACCATTGGCCAAAGGCTTCGGCATTGGCCAGGGCACGCCAGACCTGGGAGCGCGGGGCCTTGAGCAGGATCTTTCTTTCAATGCGGTCGGATGAATGCATGAGTCACCTCCTGTGTTTCAACAGTAGGCTTGTAAGACCACAAGGCCAACCGGAAAGTTGTATCAGACCGTTGTTTGGCGCTCGCCAACTTTAAAACAGCACGGTGCGATGTAAACTCCCTCGGCGATTTCACCCCCTCAAGGAGAGACCCAACATGTCCCTACGCTTGCTCCTGGCCCTGACGCCATTGCTTTTTGTCGCCGTTGCCCAGGCCGACGATTGCGCTGATGCCACTACTCAAGGCGAAATGAACCAATGCGCAGCCAAAGAAAACAAGGCCGCCGACACTGAGCTGAACAGTTTGTACAAGCAGATCACCGCTCGCCTGAAGGACAATCCCGAGGCCAAGAAAATGCTGGTCAAGGCTCAGCGTGCCTGGATAGGCTTCCGTGATGCCGAATGCGAATTCTCTGCCTCTGGGGTTGAGGGCGGCAGTGTCTATCCGCTGATCTATAACAATTGCATCACCGCCCAGACCAAGGCCCGGGTCGAGGCGTTCAAGACCTATCTCAAGTGCAAGGAAGGGGATTTGAGCTGCCCCGTACCCGAGGCTTAACAGCCAGGATGCAAAAAAGGATGACCTCTGCAGGTCATCCTTTTTTTGGGCCAACGCTTTTATTGCGGGCAAAACAAAACCCCTACCTGCATCAGCAGATAGGGGTTTCGGAATTTAATCTTGACGATGACCTACTCTCACATGGGGAAACCCCACACTACCATCGGCGATGCATCGTTTCACTTCTGAGTTCGGGATGGGATCAGGTGGTTCCAATGCTCTATGGTCGTCAAGAAATTCGGTAGCC